>DFKQ01000003.1 GCA_002373875.1 Lachnospiraceae bacterium UBA3641 | reverse complement strand
TCATCGGGATCCACATTGCTTATGAACTTAGCCTCAAGCTTAAGATTACCCGTCATCCTGGCCCAGTTTTCAAGCGCAAGGTAAATGGCCCTGGGACCTAAGTCCGATCCGCCGATGCCTATCTGGACTACCGTTGTGAACTTCTCACCCTTCTCATTGGCCACACTTCCGTCATGAACCTTTCCGGCAAAGTCAGCTATCCTCTTTTGCTGTTCAAGGTAAAAGTCACGCTTATTGACCCCCTCACATACAACATCGTCACCCAGCTGTCCGCGGGTGAGCTGATGAAGGACCAGCCTCTTCTCTCCGGTATTTATAACCTCACCATTATAAAGAGCCGCGAACTTATCCGTAAGCTGAGCTTCTTCGGCAAGATCCTTAAGTCCTTTAAGGATATCATCATCAACGGCCTTGGCGGCGAAGTTGTAATCCATTCCGCATGCCATGGGCACCGTATACTTCTCAGCTCTCCGTGCTCCCTCTTCTCCCTTCATCACTTCCTTTACGGATACCTTTTTCATCCTGCCAAGCTCCTTATAGCTTGCAAGAGTATCCAGATTGTTCCATGAGATCATAGTCTTTCCTCCTACATATATACTATTAATATTGTGATCACATCTCGCAAATAGCCTTCCTGACCTTCAGCACGCTCTTTGGTGATACTGACAGGGCATCAACCCCCATATCGACAAGATGTTTTATCGCATCCGGGTCGGAAGCCAGCTCACCGCATACCGTAACGGGTATGCCCTCCTCATGCGCATTATCGATAGTCAGCTGTATCATCCTCATGACAGCTTCATGCATGGGATTGTAGAACTGAGCCAGTTCCCTGTTCTGCCTGTCAAGGGCCAGGGTAAACTGGGTAAGATCATTGGTACCGATCGAAAAGAAGTCCACCATAGCCGCCAGCTCATCCGATATCATCGCGGCAGCCGGTGTTTCGATCATGATACCCTGTCTTACCTCACCATAGGGAACACCCTCTCTGTCAAGCTCCTCCATTGCCTGCTCCATCATATGATCAATCCTTAATATCTCGCCTCCGGATGTGATCATGGGATACATGACCGATACATCCCCATATGCGGCGGCCCTCAGGATTCCCTTAAGCTGGGCTATGAAAAGCTCCTTGTTGGTAAGGCATACGCGGATTCCCCGCTTGCCCAGAGCCGGATTTTCCTCTTCCTTAAGGTCAAGCAGTGTTCCTCCCTTGTCAGAGCCAAGATCAAGAGTCCTGAATACCACTCTCTTGCCCGCACACAACTCAACTATCTCCTTATAGGCATTAAAGTGCTCCTCCTCAGTCGGAAGTGTATCCCTGTCAAGGAACATAAACTCAGTCCTGATAAGACCGATACCCTCGCAGTCACACTCCATGGCATACTCAGCATCATTAAGGCCCGCTATGTTAGCATATAGATTGACTTTCCTCCCGTAACCGGTTACCGTTTCAAGCCCTATATATTTCTTAAGTTCGCAGTCAGCCCGGGCTTCTTCCTCGATCAGCCTGCCGTATTTATCCTTAAGCTCCGGATCGGGATCGGTGAATACCTGTCCGTTCACACCATCTATTATGGCTTCATGGCCTGTGAGGCTTTCGGGCATATATACACCCAGTACGACCGGTATTCCCACTGTTCTTGCCAGTATGACCACATGCGAATACAGGGATCCTTCCAGCATGACTATTCCCTTAAGGTTATCCCTCTTGATCTGAACAAGCTCTGAAGGCGTCAGATATGGGGAAGCAAGGATCACGGGTTCATTTATCTCCGGAGAATTATCGGTCCCGGTAAGCAGCCTTATCAGTTTGTTTGTTACATCCTTGATATCGGTAGCCTTGGCACTTACACTCTCATCCTCAAGGGCGTTAAAAAATTCGTAGAAATATCTTCCGGCATCGGACACTGCCCATTCCGCATTCATCTCATCCGTCAATATGTTATTTATAACACGGGCATTGTATTCCTCATCCTTTAAGATCATGGTGTGGGCCTTGAATATTTCCGCATTACGGGCTCCCGCACGGTTATTGATCCTCTCATAAGCGATGCTCAGGCTGTCTATCGCATCCTGTCTGGCCCGCTCATACCTCTTAAGCTCAAAGGATGTATCCTCAGCCTTCACATGGAGCGGACGATATGTTTTACGTTCATAAACGAACAGCTTCCCTATCGCATAACTGGGAGAGCCCGGACGTCCTTCGATCACATTTCCTTTATCCATACAGATCACCTGATCACTTTAATTTCTCTTCGATTATTTCCACTGCCCTGTCAAGCTGATTGTCAGAGCCATCCTCAAGATACGCGTCAACATCAAGCTCCAGCTCTTCATCCGGCTCAATACCTATTCCATGAATATTATTGCCCTTTGGTGTAAAGTAATTGGCTATCGTAAGCTTAACACCAGTACCGTCGCCTAAGGGAAGTATCCTCTGTACTATGCCCTTGCCGTACGTGGTGGTTCCAAGAACCGTTCCGATACCGTAGTCCTTGACCGCGCCTGTCACGATCTCTGAAGCTGAAGCGGAATTACCGTTTACCAGAAGTACAAGGGGCCCGTCGTAATAATTGTCCCCGGATGATGTATACTCATCCCTGGTACCGTCCTTCTCCTCAGTATATACTATCATACCTTCGGGAAGAAGCTCATCGGCTATCTCCACACAGGTTTGTACGCTTCCTCCGGGATTATCACGAAGGTCTACGATAAGTCCCCGCATCTCCTCACGCCTTAACTCATTAAGAGCCTTGGCGAACTGCTTACCAGTTATATCGTCGAATTCCATAACCTGTATATAACCTATACTGTTATCAAGCATCTTCGAGTCAACCGTCATGGACTCAACCTTGGCCCTTACGATATCATAACGGATCACCCCGTCTCTGCCTTCACGCTTAACCCCGATATTTACCTTGGTACCGGCCTTGCCCCGGATCTTGGCTACCGTTATGTTAAGGTCATCTCCTTCCACATTCTCATGATCCACTTCGACAACGACATCTCCCGCAAGTATTCCTGCCTTCTCGGCCGGCGAATCCGGTATCGGTCTTGTAACCGTTACCACCTTGGTCTCGGGATCCTGGGACAGATATGCGCCTATACCCTCAAAGACACCTTCCGAATCCTCTGTGAGTTCATTATATTCATCACTGGTGTAATACACCGAGTAAGGATCGTTAAGTCCCTCCATGAGACCCTTGTAGAGTCCGTTCTCAAGGTCTTCCCTGCTGTAATCCG
Source organism: Lachnospiraceae bacterium UBA3641 (assembly GCA_002373875.1). Lineage (GTDB taxonomy): Bacteria > Bacillota > Clostridia > Lachnospirales > Lachnospiraceae > UBA2868. The sequence goes on along the minus strand of DFKQ01000003.1, from coordinate 69,834 downwards.
ACAGATAGTTTTTCTCGATTATCGACTGAAGTGTATCAAGCTTCTGCTCAGTATGCTTGTCTATTATCGAATCGGATGGCTTGCCGTAGAGCAGTGCCGAATTGAATTTTCCGCTCCCGAACATAGCAAAAGCGAATACGGTTCCCATCAGGATAAAAAGGATCATCATAACCGCAAAGGTTATCAGAAAGCCCTGTAAACGTCCCTTATTTACAAGGCTCTTGCTTTCATTATCTGTCATTGTTCCTCCTTATGGTCTACAAAGTAAGAAATACTTCGTATTTCTTTTGAATACGCTCGCCGCTAAGGCATCATAAGGACTCCACCGTCTTCGACGGTACCCCTCATGATTTATTTCAAAAACTTCCAGGGACTTACATAATCCCCGTTCTGTCTTACTCCGAAGTGCAGGTGCGGTCCTGTGCTGCGGCCTGTTGAACCCACGGCCGCTATTTTCTGACCCTTGCTTACCGTCTGACCGGTTGAAACATACAGCTTGGATGCATGCATGTAAATTGTGATCAGGCTGTCACCATGGTCTATCATTACATAATTGCCCATGCTTGAAGAATAACCGGCCCCCACAACATCCCCGTCGTATGCAGCCAGAATGGGCGAACCTGATGGTGCTGCAAGATCGATACCGTTGTGGAATTTCTCCACATGAAGAGTCGGGTGCATCCTCATTCCGAAATCATCCGATATCCTTGTATATGAGGGACATGGGAAGGTGAACATGCCGCCGTCATAGCTTCGAAGCTTTTTATTCTCGGCTTCCAGCCTCTTCCTCTCCTCGGCTATCCTGTTCTCCAGTGTTTTTATTATCTCATCCTGGGCCGCTATTTCTGCCTCATATTCCTTAACTGCCTCTTCCTTGTTGTTAATGTCCGTCTGATATGTCTTTATCTGTATTTCCTTCTGGGATATCAGTTCCTCAAGGGCTGCCTGCTCGGACTCAAGGTCACTCTTATCCTTTTCAAGCTCAGCCTCTTCTCTTTCAAGCTCTGTCTTAATGTCCGTTATCTTCTGGGTCGTCTCGACATAACTGTCGAGCATCTTCTGATCGTAATCCGACAGCTTGCTGACATACTCGGCCCTGTTCAGAAAGTCGGCAAAAGACGTGGCGTTCAGCACCATTTCTATGTTTGATGTCTGACCCTTCTCATAAACGAACTGGATCCTCTTCTTCATAAGCCCGTACTGCTGCTGACTCTGCCAGATTGCATCCTCCAGTTCAAGCTTGGTTTCGTCTATCTCCTTCTGCTTCCTGTCAAGCTCATCCGACAGCATATCAATATTCTCTTCTATGATAGTAAGATCCCCGTCAAGCTTTACTATATATGTTTCCAGCTCTCCCTTGGCGGATTCGAGATCTGCGATCAACTGCTTAACATCAGTCAGTCCCTTCTTAAGCTGGGCGCGTGACTTCTCAGCCCCTTCCTTCTCCTTCTCACTCTGCTTGATAAGATCGTTGGTAAGAGTCTCTGCACGCACAAATAACGGCATGGGTGCCGTTGGCAACTCAGCCGTTAAAGCGATCATCATCAAAACTGCGATTACCCTCTTAACGCATGTTTTCCCCTTCATATCTTTCCCCTTATAAAGAGCCCTCCCCTCCCCTTATGATCTATGATCATACTCTCAAATGCTTCCTTACTGTGATAAGGCTTCCCAGGAAGCCAAGTCCTATTCCAAGGAAAATGGCAACCGGAATAAGCACCGAGAATATCTCCCTTGCTGTTTTAAACTGCATCAGATCATTAAGGATCGCGAACTGCTGCGAAGCATAAATGATGATGTTGTTATAGATAAAATACACGGCAACAAGCGGAATGGCCGCTCCTATTATACCTAACAGGATACCCTCTATCAGGAAGGGTGACCTTACCACGAAATCAGTCGCCCCTATAAGCTTCATGATCCCGATCTCCTCCCTGCGGACTGCGATACCCATGGCTACCGTATTGCTTATAAGGAAAAGTGAAACCGCAAGCAGTATACCTATGATACCCAGTGAAACGTAGCTTAAGAGCCTGTTAAACTGGGTAAGGATGTTGGCCGTAACATCCGAATGGTTGATCTCACGTATTCCCTGTACGGTCCCCAGATAGTTTACCAGCTCGGTCTGCTTCGATACATCCCTTAAATATATCTCGAAGTTCTCGCTTCCCTCAAGGGGATTGTCTCCTTCATAACCGTCAGCATATTCACCCAGGTAATCCAACTTGAATGTTTCCCAGGCCTCTGCGGCCGATACGAATTCGACGGATGCCACCTCCGGACGCGACCGTATCATATCACCGATCTCCTGTATTCTTGCCTCAGTAATGTCTTCATCGAAGAAAACAGTTACCGCCACATTGGTCTCAGCCTTCTCTATGGAATACCTTACATTTTCAACAACCGAATAAAAAACTCCGAACAGGAAAATGCATGCCGCGATAGTCGCTATGGTGGCAAGCGAGAATATCTTATTCCTGAATATATTCTTAAATCCCTGCTTAAAAGTAAAAACAAAAGTACTAATCTTCATCTATATACTCACCCTTCTCCTCGTCACTGACTATTATACCCTTCTTAACAGTGATAACCCGCTTGCGCATGGCGTTAACTATCTCCCTGTTATGGGTAACCACCACAACCGTAGTTCCCCTGCGGTTTATCTCCTCAAGGAGCTTCATTATCTCCCAGGAGTTCCTGGGATCAAGGTTACCTGTGGGCTCATCCGCGAGCAGTATCGGTGGATTGTTTACAAGGGCCCTTGCAAGGGCAACCCTCTGCTGCTCACCACCGGAGAGCTCCTTGGTCTTGCTCCTGTATTTTTCTGGCAGTCCTACCAGTGATAACATGGCGGGAACATTTTTCTTGATCTGTCTTGTGGGTACTTCTATTACACGCTGGGCAAAGGCCACGTTTTCGTAAACGTTGCGGTCCTTAAGCAGGCGGAAGTCCTGGAACACGACTCCTATGTTTCTCCTGTACTTGGGTATCTTACGCCTCCTTAACTTTGCCAGATCGAAATTATTGACAATAATGCGGCCGCTCGTGGGGGTAAGCTCCCTGAGCAGTAACTTTATCATGGTCGACTTACCCGAACCCGAATCGCCTACTATAAATACGAATTCTCCCTTATCAATGTGCAGACTCACGTTATTAAGTGCAGGCATACCATCATTGGTATAGCTCTTGCTGACGTTCTCAAGTGTGATCATTTATACTTCCCTCCCTCCAAACAATAAAAAACCTGAATTTAGAAATCAAAATCCTCCATGTATTTCATATATTTAACAACCATTAACGCTATCTTGAATGTAATGGCATCTTCAAACACCCTAAGATCCAGACCCGTTGTCTTCTGCAGCTTGTCAAGCCTGTAAACCAGCGTATTCCTGTGTATATAGAGCTGCCGGCTGGTCTCCGATACATTAAGGCTGTTCTCGAAGAACTTGTTAATGGTGGTGATCGTCTCCTCGTCAAAATCATCCGGGGACTTGCCGTCGAATATCTCCTTTATGAACATCTTACACAGTGGTATAGGAAGCTGATAGATCAATCGCCCTATACCCAGCTCACTGTATGCGATGACGCTTCTCTCATCGAAGAAGATCTTACCTACGTCAAGGGCCATCTTGGCTTCCTTATACGACCGGCTCACCTCTCTTATCTCACCGACTATCGTTCCGTAGGACACATGCAGGTTCTTATGACCCTTGGCAACAAAGAGATCGTATATCTGATTCGCCGCCCTGGCAACATCCTCATAATCCTCTCCCTGTGCCATGTCACGGATGACTATTATATTGTCTTCATCAACCGCCGTGATAAAGTCCTTCGTCCTTCCCGCAAAAAGACTCCTCACAGCCTCGAGTGAATTATTCTCCTTATCGTTTACCGCTTCCGCCACTATGGCTATCCTTCGTGCATCCGTCTCGATCCTGAGCTTCTGGGACCTGTTATAGATATCAACCAGAAGAAGGTTGTCAAGCAGGAGGTTCTTGATGAAGTTATCCTTATCGAACCTCTCCTTGTATGCAACCAGCAGGTTCTGTATCTGGAAGGAAGCGATCTTCCCTACGGTATAGGCATTCTCCGACCCTCCCTGCGCAACCACTATATATTCAAGCTGAAGCTCATCATAAACCTTGAAAAACTGATGTCCCTGGATCTCCTGACTGTCCGCGGGCGATGAGGTAAAGTTAGCTGCGGCCGCCTTGAATTCAACCGGCTCCTTAAAGGTTGCTGCCAGAATCTTGCCCTCGGTATCTATTACCCCCAATTCCATCTTCGTAATGTTCTTCAGCCCATCGACGGTGGTCTGCAGAATTTGGTTAGAAATCATAATCCCTCTCCTTTACCCATACATACAGATATTCTAATACAAACCTACCAAAAAATAAAGGCATTAAGTTACTTTTCCGTAACATTTTTTGTGAAATATGCCCAATCATTGAAAAGAAGAATGAAAATGGTTACAATAGGCGGAGAATCTAATATCAACCTGCTGAATACATATGAGCAGTATCGGGAAAGACAGGAAGGCATGAAAAAGGATAAGGAAACGGTAAATACCGCTGAAGATATAACAGATACAGACAGCATTGAAGACATCAGCGCAGAAGGATCCGACGATGATCTCTACAGTGATGAAGTATACAGGGAATCCGAGGAACCTGAGGATGACATCGTTTACCTTGATCTGTCGGTCAAGGATACCATCGAGGCATACACCGGGCCGGTAGAGAAGGATAAAAAAACAGAACCGGGGGAGAATACAGATAACGGAAAAAGGGATATAAGCGTATCCGGCATCCTCATCCCGTGGCTTCTTGTTATCCTGGGCGGTTTCACATATATTTCCCTCACCTTTAATGATAACGTATGGCTGGATGAAGCCTTCACCGCTTCTCTGGTAAATGCCGATATGCCCGAGGTTATAAGGCGGTCGATGGCAGATACCCTGCCTCCTCTTTATAACATCCTTTTAAAGCTCTCAACCGACTTCTTCGGCTACAGCGTTCCCGTAATGAAGATGACCAGCGCGGTACCCATGATCCTTACCATGATCCTGGGCGCTACGGTCGTAAGGAGAAGATACGGAACCCTTACCTCCTGCATCTTCATCCTTGCCCTTACAGTCATGCCAAACATGTTCTTCTACGGGGTTGAGATAAGGATGTACAGTCTGGGGTTCCTGTTTGCCACAGCAGCCGGGATCTTTGCGGGTGAAACAGTAAACAGTCCCCGGTTCCTTAACTGGATGATGCTTACCTTATCGACAGTCCTTGCGGGATATTCCCATCATTTTGCCTTTGTCACGGCAGGACTTACTTATCTTTTTATTCTGCTCTATGCCTGCAGTGAAAGCGATAAATACAGGGAGGATAAGGATAAGGAGAAGCACCCCTTAAGGCTTGGTTCCTTCTTCATATGCCTTATTGCCACCATCATCCTGTATTTTCCATGCCTGTTAGTCACCCTCAAACAGATAAAAAGTGTAAACAGCTATTTTTCCATGCCGGATGTGACTCTTTCCGTATTTATTAAATACTGCAGGTATCCCTTCACGACAGGCTTCACACCCTTAAGTATCCTGCTGCTTGCCCTTTCCGGCTTTCTCTTTATAAGAGCCCTTGTAAGAAAGAACAAAACCCCGGGTGACCATTATATTGTCTACTGTTTTGTTCTTTATTATCTCGTTCTTTTATTCGGAACCGTCATTAGCAAGCTCATGACAGCCAATATCTTCGTGGACCGGTATCTTTTCTTTGCCCTTGGACCCCTGTGGCTCTTCTTTGCAAAAGAGGCTGCCACGCTTAAGAAATGGGCCGCATACCTTATTGTTATCATCGAGATCGTCATCGGCATAAACGCCTACAACATTGCCTACGCAAGTGAGTACGCGCCTGGGGTCAGGGAACTTACGGACTGGCTCAGCCACAATGTATCTGAGGGCGATGCCCTGTATACCCTTGAAGAGTCGGAAGAACTGTCGCTCTGCCTGCCCTTCTACGATAACAGGCTTACGGATCATACAGGTCTTGATGATGCCGTAGAGGCCGCACAGGATCATAATGTATGGGTTGCAGTCCTTGATGATTATGAAGGAAGTGGGGAATATGAGCGCTGTCTGTCGGAAATAGATGAGAAGGGTTACTCTCTCGAATACATATCGGAATTCAGGTTTGACCGGTATATGTTTAAAATGTACAAGCTTATCCATTGATTTTTGTTTGATTTTTACAAAAGATTTTATGCTGCAAATATGGATAAATGTGACTGTATGTGCTATACTCTATTAAAAGTAAGAATCCTTACGGATTCTTTTGATGCCTCAAAGCCGGCGGGCTCTCATACTCCTGTCGGAGCATGAGCAGTAGTTTCAAATGGAGGTGAAGCTATGGAAATTACACCTATGTTGGATGTACCGTCATTATCGATGGCTATGTCGCAGAGCAAAGTAATGGGCGATTTCGGGGTTGCCATGTTGAGTAAGCAGCTGGATACCTTTCAGGAATTAGGTGATACTATGACCAAGGTACTGATGGAGCAGTCCGTTAACCCTGATATCGGCGGAAACATTGATGTGTCCGTTTAAGTCGAAGAAATGAAGGCCCGGCTATACAGCCGGGCTCTCTTTATCTGCTGAAATATCCGATCACCTTATCCAGAAAGAAAATGACGAAGATACACAGGCCTGCTGCCAGATAGCCCGACAGGGTCATAACCCGGTTCTTCTCACCTTCCCTGCCTTCTCCTGCAGGCGATCCTGTCCTGAAAATGGTCTTTACATGGTCAAGCCTGCCTTCATGGGAGCTAAGCCCTATAAAAACACCTGCTGCCAGCAGAGTCGTTACCACGGATACAACGATAAGCCCGCCCATCATAGATAACTTGACATCTGTGGTGACAGCCCCCGCAGCTTCCTCAAATACGTCTATCCCCATTGCGGAATACATCTTATCAAGCATGAGCATCATTGCGGCATTCCAGGTATTCACTGTAACATGGGCAATGACGGATGCCCATATGCTTCCCGTCGCCTCAACAAGAAGAGACATGACAAAGCCAAGAACCAGAGCGTAGGAAAACTGGTTAAGGTTTAAGTGCATGAGTCCGAAAAAAATACCGTTAACCGCTGCCGCCGCACACAGATACCCTGACCTCCTGAGTCCCCCGTAAATAACGCCCCTGAAGGTGAATTCCTCACAAAAAGGGCCGATAAATCCGACTATCAGAACCGTGATAAGGGGCGAAATGTCTGCCACATCTCCTATCAGGTCAACTGCCGTATTATCCGTAAAGAGCTGGGAAAAAACATTGATAAAGCTTACAAGCGGCATGATAAGAAAGGTAAACAGCACGACAAGTGCCACCGTCCCTGCCTTAAGCCTCTTAAAGGATATCCATTCTCCTATATCATAACCTGATATTAAAAAAAACAAAAAAGAAGGAACCAGTATCAGCATCTGCGTAAGCATAAGCGATGAAAAGGTTCCTAATCTTACCGCCTGCATATCAAGCATCGACACGATAAGCGAGGCCGCAATATGCAGGATCACCAGTATAAGAAAAAAAGTATTTACTCTCTTTACTTCCTTCATTTTATGAATTGACCATAAAGTTAAGAAGCTTATCTATATCCTCCGGCTCATATGCTACTATCTCAAGCTCCTCAATAGTACCGTCCGAGAAGATATTGGCAAGGGAAACATACTGTGACAGCTTGGACTTAAGGTTCAGCCTGTCTCCTTCCCCAGTAACCAGCTCTACCTTACCCTTACAGGAGTCAACCACTTCAAAAAACTTGTTTACATCACTGATCTTCGTTACTTTCATGTTCTTTCTCTCCTTTCTCTTAACGCCAATACTTTATACTATTTTAACCGTTTTGTAAAGCTTAAAGTCGGCGTATGCTCTTATCCGTTATTTCTATCTTCCTTTCCTTATAGAGCCTTCCCACCGCCCGTTTGAATTCATTCTTGCTCATATTGAACTCACGTTTGATGGTTTCGGGACTCGCCTTATCATTAAAGGGAAGGACTCCGTCAAAGTCATTTAAGACCTTCATAACCCTTCCGACATCATCTTCTATCTGCTCGTATGCCTTCTTACGGATGCTCAGGGTAAGCTTGCCGTCCTCCTTAACCCCGGTAACCCTGGCCTTTATAATCCGGCCCACCTTAATATCACCATACATTTCCCTTGTCGGGATCAGGGCGGAATACTCATCATCCACTGCAACAAAGGCCCCGAAGTTATCGCTTATAAGATATACCCTGCCCTCTACCTCGTCACCTGTCCTGTAGTTGTGGTCGGTGGCCAGATAATCGTAAACATTCATGGTAAGGCAGAGCCTTGACGTCTTGTCAATATACAATGCCACCAGGCATTCCTCACCTGCACTGACCTTCTTCGTCTGCTGCTTAAAGGGAAGGAGGAGGTCCTTCTCAAGGCCCCAATCCATGAAGGCACCGATCTTACTTACTTCCCTGACCCTTAACAGGGCAACCTCATTAAGGCTTATAAGCGGCCTGTTTACCGTCGCGATGGGACGATCCTTGCTGTCCTTATATATGAAGACCTCTATCTCGCTGCCAACCCGTGTCCCCTCCGGAACCTGCCTGATGGGCAGGAGTATCCGGTCTGCACCCGCTTCCCGGCTCTCTGCCAGATACGCGCCGTGGTCAGCGATCTTCACAACTGTAAGTCTCTGAAATTGTCCTAATTTGAACATAATAATTAATTAACCTGTCCGGCATTATATCTGTTAACTAAATTATGGATACGCTCGAAGGGATTCAGCAGGTCTGAGATCGACGTATCATGATTAAGCGTATCGATAATGTAGGCGATATACTTACTCATATCACAGCTTATATAGTAGGGTCTCTCAAAGAGCTCAGGCATCTGGTAAACCAGGTTGGTTGTTAGTATCTTATCAATGATCCCTTCGTCATAAGCCCTGTCGAAGACTTCAATTCCCTTGGTAAAGAGTCCGAAGGTGGCTGCAATAAATATCCTGGCCGCATTACGCTTCTTAAGCTGCCTTGCCACATCCAGAACGCTCTCGCCCGAAGATATCATATCATCAACTACCAGTACATCCTTACCCTCCACCGAGGTTCCCAGGAACTCATGGCTCACTATGGGATTACGGCCGTCTACTATCCTGGTATAGTCACGTCTCTTATAAAACATACCCATATCAAGTCCCAGCATGTTGGCAAGGTAAATGGCACGACTCATACCGCCTTCATCCGGGCTTATCATCATCATGTGATCCGCATCTATCTTAAGGTCATTAACGCTTCCCAGAAGTCCCTTGACGAACTGGTAAGCGGGAGTTACCGTCTCAAATCCCGAAAGGGGAATGGCGTTCTGCACCCTGGGATCGTGAGCATCGAAGGTGATTATGTTATCGACTCCCATCCTGACCATTTCCTGAAGGGCCAGTGCACAGTCGAGTGATTCCCTGGCGCTTCTCTTATGCTGGCGGGATTCATAAAGGAAGGGCATTATGACCGTGATCCTTCTTGCCTTGCCTCCCACTGCCGCAATGATCCTCTTAAGATCCTGATAGTGGTCATCCGGCGACATGTGATTCTCATTGCCGCACAGCTTATATGTCAGGGAGTAATTGGTTATATCAACCAGGATATACAGATCGGTACCCCGGACCGATTCATTGATCACGCCCTTGGCTTCACCCGTACCGAAGCGGTTGATCTGGGCATCCAGTATGTAGGAGTCCCTCTGGTAACCCGCGAAGGCCAGGGAATTCTTGTGTTCGTTCTCCCTTTCGGTCCTCCACTTGACAAGGTACTCATCGATCTTATGCCCCAGATCGATACAGCCCTCAAGAGGGATCATCCGTAGTGACCCTACGGGTATTGATTCAAGGTTACGTTTTTCTTCACGACCCGGCATTATTTCCTCACTTTCTGCTTGAAGCTCTCTTTAACTTGATCCTTAAGTCCCTGATGGCGGGCTTGATCATCCTGTATTTACCGTAAATCCTCGAGAAGGTTCTCTCGGAATAACGTTCCGAAATGTCCTCGATCGACAGATTTGTCGAAATGATAGTAGGTTTCATCCTGTTATCGCGCTCATTGATGATAAGGAAGAGCTGGCTCAGCACGAATGAGTTGGTCATCTCGGTCCCCAGATCATCGATGATGAGCAGGTCACAGTCGAAGATATCCTCATGAACACGGCCTATATCCTCATTAACTTCCTGCTGCCTGAACGCATACTTAGCAAGTGTATCAAATAATTGAAATGCTGTAAAGTAGATGACCGAATGGCCCTGCTTTAGCAGCTCGTTAGCTATACAATTGGTAAGGAAGGTCTTGCCCACCCCCACATCACCGTAAAAGAGCAGGTTCTCATATGCATTGTCAAAGTCATGCACATAGGCCTTGCATCCCTCGATTATATTCCTCATAAGGGGCAGCTCGGTATCGTCGTAAACATCATAGGTCAGTGTATCGAAGTTCTCCTTCTTAAGAACATTCTCAATATTAGACTGGGTATACAGATATCTGGTTATGGCCTGCTTTAGGCAATGGCACTTATTTCCCTCTATATATCCCGTATCCTTACAGTCACTGCATGAGTATACGGGCTCAAGGTAGTCATCCGGGAAACCGCCCTCCTTAAGAAGTTCCTTCTTCCTGCCGGCTATCTCCTTAAGTTTATCCCTTAATGCACTCAAGGCACTTACATCCCCGTCGATGACCCGCCTCCCCAGTTCTAAGGATATATCGGCCACCGAAGAATCCAGTGCCTTGTATTCCGGTATTTTTGCGTACACCTCATTTGTCCTCTGTGTAAGGAGGTGCCTGCTCCTGTTCTGTTTTTCTTCATAAGTACGCATTATCGCATCGTACTGTGAGTTGGAAATGGACATTGTAACTCCTGTGAGTAAACTGTAAGAAGAACTTCCGTTCTTCTTCTGATACGCTCGCCGCTAAGATATCATAAGGAATTGATAATTAATATCTGAGTGCATCCTTCTCAAGCTGGGCGTAATCGTACTTCCTCTGCGAGAAATCGTTGAATGAGCCTGATTTGGCTCCCCTGGCCGACGGCCTCGAAGGCCTGGGGGAAGCTTCTTTAGCATGTATGGCATCCGCTCTCTCTATATCATCAAAGGTCTCAACGCCGGCCTTCTTCCAGTTCTCAAGTATCCTGTCCGCGTACTCGAAGCTTACCGTGTTGATGCTCATGATCGTCCTGCTGCATGCTTCACAGATTATATCGATGGAGAAGCCGTAGATGGCAGACCATTTGTGGACATATGATATCTCGGGCTCTATGGGGTTCCTGCCCCTGATCCCGAAGGCCTTAAATACCTCATACACCTCTCCGGGAATGCTCCCCGTCCTTGCCTTGGCTTCCTCGACCGTTGAGATCCCGGTAGCCGCCCAACTCTCTGCCACCGCTTCTATATACCTGATGTTCTTCTTCCTGTTATTCGCACAATATTCTATCAGATACTCGATAAGGTCTGCCGAAAATCCGTAAGAGTCATACATGAAAAGGATCGATGTGATCTCATCCGGACGCAGGGTCTTACCCAGATACGTTTCGGCTATAAAGAGAAGCTGCGATATTTCCGGCTTCTCCTTAAAGCTGGCAAGCTCCTGGGGTGTATATGACTTCTTCGAGGAAAAGTCAACTATCTTACTGCTGCCTGAAGTTGCCGGCTCTATCCTTACCTCTTCTCCTGCTTCATCTGTCTTCTCATTCATATTTACAATACCTGCCCTGCGCATGTCAAGAAGCTGAATGCATGTGAGGCTTCCCGATGAATTAAAGGACAGGGATAAAACCTTCTTCTTATCCCAGTACTTAAGGGCCCTCAGCACATCCTTCTCGGTGTAGTTGAACCTGTCAGCCATATCCGAAACGGTAAAGGGCCTTCCCGATCCCATACACCGTAACAGATACAGATATATCTTGATCTGCGCATCATTGGCTTCGCACATATAGTCATCTATGAAGCTGTTACTCAAAAGCGTTATATCCGAAGAATAATCCTTGCACAGAGTTACATTACCCATTTACAACACCTGCCGTAAGTTATTCCCCTTTAACTTAAATATCCCCTGATGAGAGGAATTATAGCACCAAAATCCACTTAAGAAAACAAAATCTTATGCCCAGAAGGACAGGCCGTGAAGTACCGTCTTCACTGTGGATAAAGGCATTGGGTAATGTGATATTTTTTATTTTTCCGACCAAAATCCCATGAATCTTGCGAACTTTTTTCAGACGGTAACTTTTTACGTCAACCTAAAAATCCACAAGCGGATTTGGGATAATTCCGTCGTCCTGCTTGTGGATATTGTGGATAATCATTTTTTTATGAGCTCTTCCCCTATTTTTACTACATCTCCGGCACCCATAGTTATCAACAGGTCGCCGTCAATACTTTTTTTCTTAAGATAATCCTCTATCTCATCAAATGTGGAAAAGTAATAAGCTTCCTTTCCTTTTTTCTTCAGTTCATCGCATAGAAGCTCAGAGCTCATACCAAGTGTATCCTTCTCCCTGGCTGCATAGATCTCGGCCAGTACGACCACATCCGCAAGGGTAAGTGCATCGACAAAATCATCGAAAAAGGCCTTGGTCCTTGTGTAGGTATGAGGCTGGAAAACACACACAATGCGGTCATGCGGGTAATTGGCCGCAGCCGTAAGTGTTGCCCTTATCTCCGTCGGATGGTGGGCGTAGTCATCGATAACCGTAACCGTTCCCTTATCTTCCTTACCGCCACCGGCTGCAGGGAAGCTTCCCTTATACTGGAACCGCCTGTCCGCTCCGTTAAAGTCATACAGGCCCCGGACCGTTATATCAGGGCTTATACCCAGGAAATCCGCAAGAGCTATGGCAGCAAGGGCATTTCCTATATTATGGGCCCCCGGTACATGAAGAGTTATCCTCTCTCTATCCCATGTATCCGTTCCGTCCTCCTTCCCTATATTCCTGTCGGCCTCATCTCCCGATTCGGGGATATATGATTCCTTACCCCTTGTCACCCTAAAGGAGGCACAGCCGTAATTGTCGTATTCTATATCAGAGGCCATATAATCGGCTCCCGTATCCCTCGTTGCCGATACCGTAACGACCCTGCATTTAAGACCTTCCGTTATTTCTTCGTAATCCTCTATATCGGCATTTATTATAAGAAGCCCCTTGTCGGGAAGAAGCTGCGCAAACCTTCTGAATGAATTCCTTATATCCTTTATATCCTTAAAAAAGTCCAGATGATCCTCTTCCACATTAAGGATCACATTCACGGTAGGTCCCAAGCTTAAGAAGCTGTTGGTATATTCACAGGCCTCTGTCACGAAATAATCCGACCGGCCTATGCGGATGTTTCCGCCGATCTCCTTAAGCATCCCGCCAACGGATATGGTTGGGTCAAGGTCTGCGGCGAGAAGGATATCCGTTATCATTGAAGTTGTGGTTGTCTTGCCATGGGTTCCCGCCACCGCAACCGACACCTCGTAATTCTTCATTATCTGCCCAAGGAGCTGGGCCCTTGTGAGCATGGGGATGCCCCGCCTTACGGCCTCGGCATACTCCTCGTTATCCTCCCTGATAGCCGCCGTGTATACAACAAGCTCTATATCATCGCTTATATTTCCCGCAACCTGTCCGTAATAAACCCTAATGCCCTTGTTCTCCAGTATCTGTGTAAGCTCGGAAGGCGCCCTGTCTGATCCTGATACCTTAAAGCCCCGGTCAAGCAGGATCTCTGCCAGACCGCTCATGCTTATTCCGCCTATGCCTATAAAATGTACCCTTATCGGGGTGTCATAATCTATACTGTACAATCTTATCTACCACCTGTTCTATATTTTGGGTGAGATTTCCTTGCCTTCCACCTTGGGTAAGATTTCCTTACCTTCCCACTCGGTGAACTTCCCACTACCCTCTTGCCTTCCCCTTTGGCTGAGATTTCCTTGCCTTCCCCCTCCGGGGGAAGGGGGACCGGCTCTGCCGGTGGATGAGGGTATACTCCGCCGGTGGATGAGGGTCACACTGCCGACGAATTAAGGTACTTAACCTGCTCCTCGGTAAGAACATCTATATGCTTTCCAAGGAAGGCAAGCTTACGTACCGCAACATCATTGTCAACCTCTTTTGGAACATCGATGATCATCTTATCAAGCTGACCTTCATGCTCAACCAGATACTTGGCGGAAAGTGCCTGAATGGCAAATGACATGTCCATGATCTCGGCCGGATGTCCGTCACCTGCTGCCAGGTTCACAAGACGTCCCTCGGCAAGTACATATATCCACTGCCCGGTAGGAAGCTTATAACCCATAATGTTCTTCCTCATTTCCCGGCTTTCAACAGCATTCTCCTTAAGCCAGGCCATATCTATCTCACAGTCGAAGTGTCCGGCATTGCACAGGATCGCCCCGTCCTTAATTACCGCAAAATCTTCCTTATCTATGACCTTATCACAGCCCGTTACCGTAATAAAGAAATCACCGATCTTAGCCGCATCGTTCATGGGCATAACATCAAATCCGTCCATAACGGCCTCTATTGCCTTAACGGGATTCACTTCGGTGACTATGACCCTGGCCCCAAGGCCTTTGGCCCTCATGGCAACACCCTTGCCGCACCAGCCGTAACCTGCCACAACCACGATCTTGCCTGCAACTATAAGATTGGTTGTACGGTTTATCCCGTCCCATACCGACTGGCCTGTACCATAACGGTTGTCGAAAAAGTGCTTACAGTCGGCATTGTTTACAAGCACCATGGGGAACTTAAGCTCGTCATTCCTGTCCATGGCAAGCAGACGGAGGATACCCGTAGTTGTTTCCTCACAGCCTCCGATAACACCGGGGATCAGATGCCTAAGTTCCGTATGCATCATATGAACCAGGTCACCGCCGTCATCTATAATGATATTGGGGCCGGGTTCAAGAACAGCCCTTATATGACTGTTGTATTCCTCAGGCGTTGCATCATACCAGGCATGAACCTCAAGTCCCTTGCTCACAAGAGCTGCTGCCACATCATCCTGGGTCGAGAGAGGATTGGATCCCGTAACATACATATCCGCTCCGCCTGCCTTAAGCACAAGACAGAGGTAAGCCGTCTTGGCTTCAAGATGTACAGACAGCGCAACCTTCTTACCCTCAAAGGGTCTTGTCCTTGTGAATTCCTCTTCAAGTGTCCTTAAGAGATCGCAGTTTCTCTTAACCCACTCTATCTTCCTAAACCCCGATTCCGCCAGATTTATATCTCTTATTTCGCTGCTCATATATGACCTCCTGAATTCTTGGTTCATCTTTTTATTACATACATAGTTGATTATAAATAAAAATGTATAAAAACACAAGGTGAAACAGGGGAACCGTTCCGAGGAACCGTCCCCCTGTTTCAGCTTGCGAAAATATACAAAATCTTGTATGATAGACGGATAAGGGGACAATATAATGGGATTACTTACAAGTACGGTTTCACGGGAGATCGGGCGTATCGAATACATGATAAATAAATACGAGCAGATAAGGTCCGCACTTCCCAAGGGTACCATATGCGAAAAGCATATAGGCAACAAGGATTACTACTATCTGAAATACCGGGACGGGGATCGTGTCGTATCCGACTATATCCATAAGGAGGATCTTAAGAACTTAACCGAGCTGGTAGAACACCGTAAGCACGTTGAGCTTATGATAAGGTCACTTAAGAATGAACTGAAAACGGCCGGGATTCTTATAAATAAAAAGGGGAGTAATAAATGAACAGGGAAAGCTATCGTGTTATAAGAATACTTCTGGTTCCCAAGGTCGTTGCCCTTATCTGTAAGGAATTCGGCTGGGACGAGATCAAGGCATGCACTGCCTTTTATAATTCCAGACTGAATGAACAGCTGGAGCAGGACGACAACGATCTGTGGACCTACAGCGAATACAAGCTTCTTGATATGTTCCGCAAGGAGGTGATCAGGTGAGTGACGAAGGTAATTTCCTGACCTACTGCGTTGAACAGTATATGTACGAAAAGGGTATGAGCGGAAGGCGGGTTATGGATCTTTTCTCCAAGTACAACGTACTTGATTATATCTACTATTCCTGTGATTCCCTTCACGAGCAGAAGGCAGCTTATATAGTCGAAGACATAGATATATATATAGAAGCCTGCCGCAGGGTTTCATGACCTCTATTTCGCGTATGTCAGGAACCTGTTTCCGTTTGACTGGAACCACGCCCCCGCATCCTTTATTCCCCTCTTCTCTGTCTTTCCTTCCGTAGGATAATAGATCATCAGGTTGTTCTTATCATATCCGGTGATAAGCACTGCTTCCTCATTCTCTACCATGGCAAGTACCGGGCAGGAACTCCCCACATAATACAGCATGGCATCCGTCGAACAACCCGAAAGGGCAAGGGGAATCGCATTCCCCATGTTTTCCTTCATTATGTCAAGGGCCGATCTGCCCTCCGCCAGCAATGTATCGGTATCCACATACACTCCCGCAGTCTTCATCATCTCATCAAGACATATGGAAAGGGTGGTCCTGCCGCTTCCTTCCGGTGCAGCCTGTACTGCAGTACCGATATTCTCTATCGTAAACCTGTCCTTACGGTCTTTGCTCTTCCATATGTATCGGCATTCCTTATTTATCACCGTACCCATAACCGCGTCAGCCATGTAAACAGCATCTGAGGCATCGGTGTATACCGCCGCTATCTCACCCTTACTGTATACATAGTATCTGTCAAGAATATCCTTGACATTCAGATAGAAGTATCTGTTGCCTTCGTACAGGACTTCCTTGGTCGTAAGCACCTTGGGTTTATCGGCTGACCGGCCTGCCTTAAGCTCTGTCTGCCAGGTCGTCTCCATCTCCTCGGTAACAAGACTCCTGAATACATTGTCCGTAGTCTCTCCTGATTCGTTATTCATTATCTGGTCATCGCTCGTCTGGTAAATGAGGTCTGTTTCCCTGTCTATCGTGATCCTTTCAAGGTTCATGATATTATCATTAAACTCTACGTCCGTAATATATATCCCTTCATGGTGGTAGGTCTTAAGTATCTCACCACTCAGGTTCTGTATGTATATATAATCCATGGGAAGTACATTTCGACCGGTCGAATCAAGCCTTATATCTCCTACTCTTACACTTCCGTATACGAAATCCTTGTTGAAAAATCCCAAAGGAATGAGTATGTGGCCTTCCTGAGCCTGTATCTCCACAGGAACCATGGCATTGAGCGACATAAATTTAAGTGTCTTATAATCATACAGGTTATCGGCCGGCTGCCATCCTATCATAGAGTTATCATAGGAGGAAACGAACCTTGTCTCATTAAGCCCGCTCGCCAGGAGCTCAGCCTTCCTGGTTTCGATATCTATCCTGTATATGGTTCCGTTGAAAAGAATATAGAGGGTTTCGGACTGGTTGACATAACACAGATTCTCGACATCATGCTTAAGTATCTCATATGACTTGGTATATGGTATAAAAAGACTTTCTTCTATGGTGTTGTAGACACTGTCATAGTAGTAGACCGCGATCCCGGCTTCACCCTCATGAAGGCCCCTGTTCATGTATCCGTAAACTGAAAAATAAATATTTCCATCATTGTCAACATACAGGATCTTGATATTGTGCATCTTGTAGGATGTCCTGACATCATCATTCTCCTCATCCCTGAAGGAGAATACCCTCGAAAGGGAATTGGTATCCCCGTCGTAGCTGTAGAGACTTCTCTCCTGAACAAAACAGAAGACACCGGCTTCGGAATTCTCCTTATAATCAATGATATCGGACAGGATGCCATGGAAAACCTTACCATTCGCCACAACCACATTTCTATGGTCAATGATCTGATCCATGGTCCGTTCATAATCCATGAGATAAATACGGTCTGCACCCCTGGTCAGGTAGAAATATTCCTCAACATCATACATTTCATCCTTGGCAGACACGGTGTATGACAGGGTGATCTCAGCATCCCGGCTGTCAATATCAAGGATCCTCAGCTCCTTATCGCTCTCAAGCACGGGTTCAAGATCACCCCATGTCAGCTGGTTGAAATTGGAATGGATATTTACATGGCCGAAGCTTGAATTGTCGCCGTCGGAATTGGATTCCATGTATCTTCTTATCTCTTCGGCGGCCTCCTTATCGAAGGTTTTGGATGAGAAATTCTTGACAAAGTCAAGCTTTTCGGTCAGATACAGCTCCGGTTTGTCTATAAACCGGCAGTAATATGTTGCGACACGGCCATCAGACAATGACAGCTTTATAACAAGCATATATTCCTGCTCGTCCTCAATAAGATCCTTGACCGGTATGATTGCAGTGATCTCATCATTGTTATATTCGGATGCGGACAGGGTTGCATGCTCAAGCAGTCTTGCCATATCCATGGTCCTTACTTCATAGGCAATATCCGTGACCACACTTCCGAAGGTCTTGATCTTAATGGGAATCGTCCTGTCCGCTGACATGGGAGTAATGCTTCCACGCAAATAACTGCCTTCCATTTCACTGACGTATCCATGAAGGCAGTTAATATATTCACCATTTACATTTACATAGATCACGGGCAGACCGGCCTTCTTCATCTCCGCTGTAAGATCGGTATTGCCCTCATTGATCACCTGTGATGTGATAAGAGCAGACACTACAGCTATCAGAAAAAGAATGCTGATCCTTATTAATGCCCTAAGGAGACTCTTTCTCATTTAAAATAGATTCTATTTCTTCGCCGCTTCAATACGTGCCACAGATCTCTGAAGCGCCAACTCGGCCCGCTTCATATTAGTGGTATCCGCCTTCTCGTCAAGACGCCTTTGTGCGCGGACACGCGCTTCCTCGGCACGGTTAACATCAATCTCATCCGGCCACTCGACATCCTCGGCAAGTATCGTGACCGAGTCCCCGAGTATCTCAACAAACCCGCTTAAAAGCGCAGCTGTCTTTACCTCGGTATCTGTCTCACGGATCCTTAATATACCGGGTGCCACTACACAGGTCAGCGGTATATGATTCTTAAGGATTCCGATCTCACCCTCCGTTGTCCTGAGCTCTACCATGATGGCTTCGCCCTCATAGAAGACCCTGTCCGGAGTGATTATCTTTAATGCAAAAGCTCTGTCGTCAGCCATCGGTCACTCCTTATTTATTAGCCTTAACCTTGGCAAGCACGTCATCAATACTTCCCGCACTTAAGAAGTATGATTCGGGAATGTCATCATGTTTACCTTCAAGAATCTCCTTGAAGCCCTGAACCGTATCCTGAATGGAAACGTAACGTCCGGGAAGACCTGTAAACTGGCCTGCTACGAAGAAAGGCTGTGATAAGAACCTCTGGACCTTTCTGGCCCTGGATACCGTAAGCTTATCCTCCTCAGACAACTCATCCATACCAAGAATGGCAATGATATCCTGAAGTTCCTTATATTTCTGAAGTATCTCCTGCACACCCCTGGCCACACGGTAATGCTCCTCACCGACGATCCTGGGATCAAGGATCCTGGATGTTGATTCAAGAGGATCAACGGCAGGATAGATACCAAGCTCAACTATCTGTCGTGACAGAACCGTCGTCGCATCCAGATGGGCGAAGGTTGTAGCCGGTGCCGGGTCCGTAAGGTCATCTGCAGGTACATATACGGCCTGAACCGAAGTAATGGATCCGTTCTTGGTCGATGTGATCCTCTCCTGAAGGGCACCCATCTCGGTCTGCAGTGTGGGCTGATAACCAACGGCACTTGGCATACGTCCGAGAAGAGCTGAAACCTCCGAACCTGCCTGTGTAAAACGGAAAATATTATCTATGAACAGAAGCACATCCTTGCCGCCCTGATCACGGAAGTATTCAGCCATGGTAAGACCTGAAAGACCAACCCTCATTCTTGCTCCGGGGGGCTCATTCATCTGACCGAACACCATGGTGGTCTTATCGATAACTCCCGATTCAGACATTTCATGGTAAAGGTCATTACCCTCACGGGTTCTCTCTCCAACGCCTGTAAATACCGAATATCCGCCGTGCTCGGTCGCGATGTTTCTGATAAGCTCTTGGATAAGGACTGTCTTACCTACGCCGGCACCACCGAAGAGGCCGATCTTACCACCCTTCTGATAAGGACACAGAAGGTCAACGACCTTGATACCGGTCTCAAGCAGCTCGGCATTTGTAGACTGCTCTTCAAAATCAGGTGCCTTCCTGTGGATGGGGAAATACTGAACGTCAGTAGGGGCAGGCTTATTGTCTATGGGCTGACCCAATACGTTAAATATCCTTCCCAGCGTATTCTCACCTACGGGAACCCTGATGGGGGACCCTGTAGCTATTGCATCCATACCGCGTACGAGTCCGTCGGTAGGCCCCATGGCTATACACCTCACGGTATCATCTCCAAGGTGCTGCGCAACCTCAACGGTAAGTTCTGAGTTGTCTCCCTTAGGAACCCTGATGGCTTCATTTATCTCCGGAAGAGAACCGTCGGCAAACTTGATATCAAGAACCGCACCGATAATCTGGGTAATCTTACCTATGTTGTTATCTGCCACTGTTTTTTCTCCTTTATTATATGTATGTTGTATATAATGTAAGAAGTACTACGTACTTCTTTTTATACGCTCGCCGCTAAGGCATCATAAGGAATCCTCCCAAAGGGTCCCTCCTTATGATCATTCTAACTGCTCAGTGCTTCAGCTCCGCCGATGATCTCGGTAAGCTCCTGAGTGATATGACCCTGACGGGCCCTGTTATACTGAAGCTCCAGTGTTCCTATCATTTCCTCGGCGTTGCTGGTCGCGGAATCCATAGCCTGCATCCTGGCTCCGTTCTCACTTGCAACCGCTTCAACAAGTGCCCCGTAAATAAGGCTGGCCACATACTTGGGTATGATAAGCTCAAGGGCTTCCGTCTCTTCGGGCTCGTAATTCATTATTGCCCCGACCGAATGGGAGTGGGAGCCCGCCGGCTTTGAGCCATCAAGGGAATCCGTCAGGATTCCTTCATCTATTGCCCCGACCGGATTATTCTCCTTATATTCCTCTCTCTCCGTATCATCCACCGGCAGCAGCTTAATCAGTGTCGGTATATGGCTTACCGTATTCTTAAAGCCCGTATAAGCAAGCCATATCTCACCTATTTCCTGTTTGGAATAAGCTTCCAGCAGGGTCTCGCTTATCTCCATGGCATCCTTGTAAAGGGGCTCATTTATTACTTCCGAATAATCCTCCTGAATGGTATAACCGCGTCTCTTAAGGGTATCACGGCCCTTCTTACCTATCGCATATATCAGGACATCCTTCTTATCAAGATCGGAACCTGTAATAAGCCTGACGATATTTGAATTGTAACCGCCTGCCAGACCCCTGTTTGATGTGATCACAACAACGGCCTTCTTATCCGATGTTCCCTTGATAAGATAAGGATGGTCAATATGTCCCGTCCTTCTTATCATACCCTTTATGGTCTCATACATACAGTTAAAGTAAGCCTTGGAACGCTCGGCCCGGGTCTTGGCCCTCTGCAGCTTAACCGTTGACACAAGCTTCATGGCCTTGGTTATCTGCTGGGTACTCTGTATACTGGTCTTACGCCTTTTTATATCTCTCATCGAGGCCATAATGATTCACCTGCCTAATATAATGTAACAAGTACTCCGTACCTGCTCTGAAGAGTCCCTCCTTATGATCTTACTTAAGGAACCCTGTCTTGAAGTCCTCTATAGCCTTCTTAAGCTTTGCCTCCGCGTCATCGGAGATAACCCTGGTCTCCTTAATGGATGCGGGAACTTCGGGAATGTTGGTCCTTATATATTCAAAGAATTCCTTCTCAAAATCAACCACCCTGTCAACCGGTACATCAAGCAGATACTTGTTTACCGCAACGAAGATGATGATTACCTGATATTCAACCGGCATGGGTTCGTACTGGGGCTGCTTAAGGATCTCCCTTATACGTTCGCCCTGCGCCAGCTTCTCCTTGGTATCGGCATCAAGCTCGGAACCGAACTGGGCAAAGGCTGCAAGCTCTCTGTACTGAGCAAGCTCGGTACGAATGGGAGCCGCGATCTTCTTCATGGCCTTGATCTGTGCGGCACCACCTACACGGGATACCGACAGACCGGCGTTAACTGCCGGACGGAAGCCGGAATTGAACATTTCGGTCTCAAGGTATATCTGACCATCCGTTATGGAGATAACATTGGTCGGGATGTATGCCGATACATCGCCGGCCTGGGTTTCGATAATGGGAAGGGCGGTAAGGGAACCTCCGCCGTACTCCTCACTCATTCTTGCCGCACGCTCAAGAAGCCTTGAGTGGAGGTAGAATACATCACCGGGATAAGCTTCACGCCCCGGCGGACGACGAAGGAGCAATGAGAGTGTACGGTATGCAACAGCATGCTTGGAGAGGTCATCATATATTACAAGAACATCCTCTCCGTTCTCCATCCATTCCTCACCTATCGCACATCCTGCATAGGGAGCTATATACTGAAGGGGTGCCATCTCGGAAGCGGTAGCTGCAACCACTGTTGTATAGCTGAGTGCATTATACTCCTCAAGGGTCTTGACTATGGAAGCAACCGTTGAGGCCTTCTGACCTATGGCAACATAAATACACTTAACTCCCTGTCCCTTCTGGTTTATTATCGTATCTATGGCTATTGCCGTCTTACCTGTCTGACGGTCACCGATTATAAGCTCACGCTGACCCCTTCCTATGGGGATCATGGAGTCGATGGCCTTGATACCTGTCTGCAGAGGCGTATCAACCGACTTCCTGGTGATAACGCCCGATGCCACACGTTCTATCTGACGATATTTATCTGTCTGTACGGGACCCTTGCCGTCGATAGGCTGACCCAGCGCATTAACGACACGACCAAGCATTGCATCGCCTACGGGAACCTCAACAACACGTCCGGTCGTCTTAACCGTATCGCCTTCGTTGATGTTCTTATCGCCACCCAGAAGTACGACACCCACATTATCCTCTTCGAGGTTCAGCACCATACCGAACACTCCGCCGGGAAACTCAAGAAGCTCGTTCATCATCGCCTTCTCAAGTCCGTGAACACGTGCGATACCGTCAGCAACCTGGATAACCGTACCGACTTCCGATACTTCCAGTTCACCGGCATATCTCTTGATCTGATCCTTAATTACAGAACTAATTTCTTCAGGTCTTAAATTCATGGATCTATACGCACCTTTCTTTAGATTTACTACAATTATGCATTAGCACTGCTGAGCTGTATACTGCTTAACTCCTTCTTAAGCTCTGCAAGCTTACTCTTTATGCTCGAATCCACTACCCTGTCTCCGATCCTTATGACCATGCCCCCTATGAGGGATTCATCAATGTCGTAATTCATCTCCATGGAAACATAACCGGTAGTATCAAGAAGCTTCTGCTTAACGGCTTTTTTCTGATCCTCGGACAGTTCAAGCGGTGTGACAACATATGCCACCCCTATCTTCCTGTATTCCTTGACCTTACGGACAAAATCGGCTATTATGGCATCTATTTCCCCGTAACGCCTGTTGGTAACTATGATCTTCAGAAAGCCTGTAAACTCATCGCTCAAACGGCCCCTGAACACCGATTCAACGATCTGCTCCTTCTCTTCCCTCATTATCTTGGGATGGTTCATGAGCCTCGAAAAATCCGGATTCTCGGAAAGCACTCTAAGCACTACTCCCGCTTCCTCATAGAGGTTATCGAGGGTACCGTCTTCTATACCTGTTTCAAACAAAGCCTGTGAGTATGTGGAAGAAACTAGCTTTGCCATGTCTCATCACCTACTTCTTTTAATGTCTCTTCAACAAGAGCATCCTGTACAGTGGTATCCATTCTGTCGCCCACAACCTTGCCTGCCATAAGTGCTGCGATCTCGACCATCTCCTTCTTGACTTCATCCTTAACCTTCTCCTTCTCGAGTTCGGCTTCGGTATGAGCCTGTTTGATGATCCTGGCAGCCTCTTCCTTGGCTTCGGCGATTATGTGATTCTCATTGGCTGCAGCGCGCTTCCTGGCATCCGCAAGTATCTCATCCGCCTCAACCGATACGTTCTTAAGCTTATCTTCGTATTCGGCCTTAAGGGCGCCGGCATCCTCTTTATCCTTCTTAGCCGTGTCTATATCATTTTGTATCTTCTCCCTGCGCTTTTTGAGCATTTCGTGCACAGGATCAAACAAGAGATAAGACAGGAGCATAAAAAGGAAGAATACCGATACCGCAGTCAGGACAGCATCATGCAAGAGCTGGAAATCAAGATCAAATAATCTTTCCATCCAAGTATTGCCTCCTTTATAATATTTAACGCTCTCTCAAGTACTTTATGTTCACTTATTTAAAAGAGGCTTAACAAACATTAACAGCATAGCTACAAGAAGTCCGTAAAGACCTGTTGTCTCGGCTACGGCCTGACCAAGAAGCATGGTTGATGTAATGTCTGACTTGGCTCCCGGATTACGTCCTACTGCAGCTGCAGCATGACCTGCGGCAATACCCTGGCCGACACCGGGTCCGATACCTGCTATAAGCGCAAGTCCCGCACCGATCGCCGAACAACCTCTGATGAAATCATCTCCTGAAATATTCATTTAATAATCCTCCTTGTGATTTGTGTGTATAATTTATCATCTTATCATCCCGGATGATAAGACATATCTTATCATATTCAATCCGTCCCTATCGCATCGCTTACATAGGTCATGGTCAGCATGCAGAATACATACGTCTGTATCGCGCCGGAAAACAGATCGAAGTATATATGAAGCACCGCCGGTATTCCTATCTTGACGAAGATGGGAAGCAGTCCGTAGTAGAGTGCCATCATAACGGTTCCCGAAAGAACGTTGGCGAAAAGACGCAGGGACAGCGAAATGGGTACCGCAAAGTCACCTATTAAGTTGATGGGAAGCCAGAATACCCAGGGATCACACAGTCCCTTGATGACGCCGCTCACCTTCTGGTGCTTAAACTTATTGAAGGTTATAAGACCGAAGGTTATAAGACCCAGCGGGAAGGTTACGCCATAATCCGCCGTGGGAGGCCTAAGTCCCAGAAGTCCCGATATATTGCTGAGGAAAATAAACAAAAACAGAGTAAGTATATAGTTAACGAACTTGGCAGCATTCTTGCCCATCGTACTGTTGATGACTCCGTCAAGGAAATCCATAAGGAGCTCAACTATATTTAAGAAGGTTCCCGGTGCCTTGTCTATATCGGCATTCCTGACAGCCCTTCCGGCACACGCCGCAAAAACAATAAGGATAAGCATCACGATAAGTGCACAGACATGGGTTGTGGTGATCCACACCTCATGCCCGAAGCAGTTATATTTAAAGATTCCCTTTACCATGAAATCCACATCGCCTGATAACAGAAGCGGATAATTACTCATCTACGGTTTCACCTCTCTTATTACTTATCTTCTTAAATGCTTTATGTGTAAAGGGCTGAATATATGCCCCTGTCTTAAGCCCCATTATTCCGGCAAAAAAGGTCAGCGGGTTGCCGAATCCCGAAAGCGCCAACAGCACAATGACAGCGCATACAAGGATATACCTTAGCGAAGCCTTCTTCTGAATGTAGGCCCTGGCTCCCTTCTCATCAAGCATAACGGCAACATCAATGGAATCCGCCATGCTTACGGCAAGGATAACGCACACGATAAGACCTGCCAAGAGCCCTATTGAGTGATACAGCTTCCTCTCCGTAAGGATAAGAAGAAAAATCTCCCATACGATACAGTAAGCAGCGGCACCGGCTATAAGCTCCTTCAGTGTGGTATTGGCGCGAAGCTTAGCGATCATGACTCCCGGTCCCTGCCTTCGATCTTCGGCCTCTTGGATTCATCATAGTTAGAGCCCCTGACCTTGACATCATCATGAACCGGCGGTTTCTTATATATCTGCCTGGCAAAAATGTATACATTGCGTCCGCCCGCTATTGCTCCAAGAAAAAACAGAATGATAACAATAAATGACGTGCCCAGTATCCTGTCAAGGTAGATCCCGATGAAAGTACACAGGATAATGGGGACCAGCATGTTGATCCCGAATTGTAATATCTGTGCAAGAGAACGGTATACACCTTTATCGTAATTCACTTCTGTATCCTCTTGAATTGCTCGCTGGCAAGTACCCCGTACTTGCAATATATACTCCTAAGCATAATTATCTGCCATTGCTTCAACAGTACAGCAATAAATATATCAGTTTTTTACCTGATTGTCCACATTATTTGTTAGACAAACCACTAATATATTGTTATACTTACAGAAAAAAATTGTAACTGACCGGTCATATTCGGAGGATCATTTATGGATACACCCCTGCTGTACAGAAAACGGTTAATACCCGATGAGTGTGTTCCCCTGGTTGATGACATCATCCTGGAGATGAACGAAGACATGATAATGACCAAATGGAATACTCTTCATCCCAAGAAGAATCTCCATCACGGTTATTCATGCTATTTCCTTAAGGAGGGTTACAAGGTCAGCAAGTTCCTCCGCGAAGATGACTCTCTGATGTATTGGTATTGCGACATTATAAAGACCGATTACGATAAGGACTCAAACACCTATGTTTTCACGGATCTTTTAGCTGATGTCATCATGTTTCCCGACGGTCATGTCAAGGTTGTTGATATCGACGAGATCGCTCAGGCCCTCGAAGAAGGCAAGCTTCCCAAGGAAGATATCATAATCCTGCTCAGGAGCCTTGATAAGCTGCTCAAGATAGTCTACAGTCAGGATTTCGAAACATATAAGCATCGGATAAATGAATATGCATTACCACACCAGATAATGTAGAAATCCTTACGGATTTCTTTGATACGCTCGCCGCTAAGGCATCATAAGGAATCCTCCCATAAATGGGTCCCTCCTTATGATCATTAATAAAAAACATGACCCCCTATTATCGTTCCCTGAATCTGCGGGATCACCGTCCTGAAGAAGAGGCAGTTGCCTACAGGCTGTGAACCTGCCATTGCCTCATCGGCAGCCCTGTAGCAGGATTCCGTAGCACCAAGTGACAGCCTTGTGGCCAGTCTTCCGCTCGCCACAGGTGAGAACTGCCTTTTCTGGTAGATAACTCCCACCATGGTATTGGGAAAGGCCGCGCTTCTCATACGGTTTATGACTACCGACCCCACGGCCACCTGGCCTATATAGGGCTGGTTGCCGGCCTCGCAGAAAATAAGGCAGGCCAGAAGCTCCCTGTCGCTCACATCAAATCCCAGATCACCGGTATTGCTCCACGCCATCCTGTTAGCTCTTTCACTGAGCTCCTTTTCTTCCTTAAGCTGTTTCTTAAGGGCCGAGAGATTGGCTTCCTGCTCCTTGATCTCCGATTCATAGGCCTTCTGTTCTATCTCGGTAGCGGTTATGGCTCCGTCCGTTGCCGCTATGGTCCCCGATGTGGAATTGACAAGGGTCGAGACCTTATTTTTCTCAGCCTTGGCCTCATCCATAAGCTCATCAAGCTGCTCGATTTCCTTATTAAGGATCTCTTCCTTCTCCTCCACGGTCTTCCTCTGCTCAACCAGCAGGTCAAACAGCTTGCGGTCATAATCCTCAAGCTTCCCCACATACTCAGCCTTATTTAGGAAGTCCGCGTAGTTCGCGGTCTGCAGGAAGGTGGATAAGAGGGTGGGATCACCCTTCTCGTAAACAGCCCTTAAATGCCGCTTCATAAGCTCGTACTGCCTGTCCTCTTCTATCTTGGCTGTTTCGATATCCAGCTTGGCCTGAACGATCTCGGCCTGTTTATCTCCCATTCTGGCCTCGATCTTGGCAAGGTTGTCGCTTATATCCTCAAGTTCGCTGTTCAGCTTATTGAGGTAATCCTGAAGCTGTTCCCTTGTGTCCTCAAGATCTTCCTTCTTATCCTCCACGGCCTTCTTCTGCTGCTCGGTCTCCTTCTTGAGTTCCTCAGCCTTCTTGATCTTCTCGGAAGTCGTTTCGGCACTGACACCGGCAGGCACGGTCAAAAGTCCTGCGCCCATGATAAGCAGGATGCATATTGATTTTTTACAGATAGTTCTCCATCTTATCACAGCTTTAGCGTAACCTCTCTGTCTGTGTGCTTGTATTGATAATATCTCACACCGGCAGCATCAAGCATCCTCCTTGAAGCGATGGTACTCGGCTCGTTCTCGTATTTGTTACAGTCGTAAACTATGGTCTTGATACCCGACTGTATGATGGCCTTGGCGCACTCATTGCATGGAAAGAGCGTCACATACAGCTTGGCTCCATCAAGGGTTCCGCCCCTGTAGTTAAGGATCGCGTTAAGCTCGCTGTGGGTCGTATAAAAATACTTATTGTTAAGAGGATCACCAACCCTGCACCAGGGAAAGTCATCATCCGAACAGCCAATGGGAAAACCGTTATATCCCATAGACAGTATCTTGTTATCCTGACTGACGATACAGGCACCCACCTGGGTATTGGGATCCTTGCTCCTCATTCCCGACAGCATGGCGACACCCATAAAATATTCATCCCATGAAATGTAATCTTCTCTCTTGTCACTCATTGTACTATCTCCCATAATTGCCGGTCATACTTCAAGTCCTAAAGGATCATGAATAGAATTCATCTTCTATAGCCGCAACCTGTGACAGCCTACGGACATGCTTCTCCTCCTGCGAGAATTCGGTTGAAAAGAAAATATCTACGATATCAAGCGCGAGGTTGGGACCGATGACCCCTCCGCCAAGAGCCAGAACATTGGCATCATTGTGCATCCTTGTAAGCCGGGCACTGGTACAGTCATTGCACAGGGCTGCCCTTATACCCTTTACCTTGTTGGCTACTATGGAAATACCGATGCCCGTCGTACACAGCACTATGCCCTTTTCACACTCACCGCTTGCCACAGCCTCAGCCGTTGCCCTTCCTATAGCCGGGTAGTCGATGGAATTCCTGTCGAAACTGCCGAAATCCTTAATCTCATGTCCCTGCTCCTTAAGATGTTCCATGATCAGAAGCTTCATGTCAAAAGCACCGTGATCGCAGCCTATTGCAATTTTCATACTTTTATCCTCCTGTTTATCTAGAATACAGTAACTATTGAATACCTCTACACTTCCACAAGGCTGTGGCCGGCCGCCTTGATAAGCCTGTTCATGATGGCCTGACCTATCCGGGGAGTGGAAAAATCCTCGGAATAAATAAGATCTATATCCTCTTCATCACACCTTCTCAAGACCGCATAGAGGTGTCGGGCGATCTCATCCTCATCATCCCTTGCGCCCATGTTCATGAGAAGAGTTGCGTTCCCGTAATTATCCCGGGTTTCTTCCGTTGCTATGATCCCCACCCGATGGCCCTCCTTAAGGCCCTTATCAAGTGCATCCTTCATATACCGGATGACTGCATCCCTGTCACCCTTAATTATCGTAAGCTCACCCTTCGGCGCGTAATGCCTGTACTTCATACCCGGAGCCTTAGGGCGCATGCCTTCATTGACCTCACCGAAAACCGCAGGATCATATGAAACATCACCAACCGTCTCCCTTACCATCTTCCCCGTGACATAACCCGGTCTCAGGATCATGGGAACGGGCTCTGTCATATCGACTATGGTTGATTCGAGCCCAATGACTGATGGACCGCCGTCTATTATCATATCAATACGTCCCGTCATATCCTCCACAACGTGGGAAGCCTCTGTCGGAGACGGCCTGCCCGACAGATTGGCAGAGGGCGCCGCAATGAATCCCCCCGCAGCCCTGATGAACTCAGCAGCTATCTTGTTGGAGGGCATCCTTACCGCGACCGTATCAAGTCCTCCCGTGGTTTCAGCCGGAACAGCATCCTTTTTCTTAAAGATCATTGTAAGCGGACCCGGCCAGAACTTCCCCGCCAGCTTTACAGCACTGTCACTTACATCCTCAGCGATCCTGTAAAGATCTTCCATCCTGTATATATGGACGATCAGGGGATTATCCGACGGACGCCCCTTGGCCGCATATATCTTCCGTGATGCACCGGGATTTAATGCATCCCCTCCCAGGCCGTACACGGTCTCTGTGGGAAAGGCCACAAGTCCACCCTCCCTTATGATCCTTCCGGCCTCAGTCATATCCCCGGATTTTATGCAGTTTTCATCGACTTTGACCACTGTTGTTTGCATACTGAATTAATATATCATGAAATCCCGAATTATGCTATAATCATAATGATCAATTTTTGTATCAGGAGCACCGTATGACAGGTAAAAAACGAAATAAAATGCTTTTTATATATAATCCCCACTCAGGCCGCGGTGAGATAACACAGTCGCTGTCGGATATATTGTGGAGGTTCACAAGCTACGGATATGATGTTACCGTGCATCCGACCCTGGCCCATGCGGAAGGACAGGAGTTCATCGGAGTGCATGCGGGTGAATACGATATTGTCGTGACGGGTGGCGGCGACGGAATGCTGCACGAGCTGTTTGCGGGCATGCTCAAAAACGGATCGGACGTACCCTGCGGATACATTCCCTACGGCACCGTGAATGATTTTGCCTCCTCACTGATGATACCAAAAAATCCAATAGAAGCAGCGGAGACAATAGTAAACGGCAAGATCAAGGAGATAGATGCCGGAGTATTCAACAGCAACGTGTTCTCGTATGTTGCGGCCTTCGGCCTCTTCACCAAGGCAAGCTACAGCACAGACCAGACCCTGAAAAACCTGTTTGGCTTCGGTGCTTATCTTCTTGAGATCATAAAGACAACGGATCTTATACATTTCAGCGATATGTCGGTGCATGCCGGGGTTTTAGTCGGTGAGCGCGTATATGAAGATGATTTTATCTTCGGATTTGCGGGTAATACCTTATCGGTGGGAGGACTTACCAACATCGTGCCTTCTACGGCCAGGATGAATGACGGGCTGTTAGAGCTTGTGTTTATCAGGACTCCGAAAAACATACAGGATCTTGACCTTATCCGCCAGGCATTTATGAATCACGACCTTAATTCACCATCCATCTTAAGCCTTCAGGCCTCCAAGGTAGAGGTGCATATGGATCGGGAAACCGAATGGACCCTTGACGGAGAATACGGCGGTTCCTGTAAGATTGCAAACATCGGGATCATAAACAAGGCCGTTAAGATAATGTGTCCGTAGAACTGCACTCTCAACGACCGGCATTAATCAAACTTGGAATCCAAAACCATCCTGACATACTCATCATGATCTCTTATATACTCATTCCCGTCGTAATGCTCACTGGCCAGTACCAGCAGAACCGAATCCTCGGAAAAATCATACATATCCTTCCATAGCATTGCCGGTATGAAAAGTCCCATTCGGGGTCTGTTAAGCTCCACAACATCTGTTTCCCTGCCGTTATCAATCCTGACTTTGCTGGACCCGGCAACATTTATCAATACGAATTCGGTTCTCTTGTTGGCATGGCTTCCCCTCACAACCGTGCTGTCACTTCCATAAATATAAAATACACGCTTTACATCGAAGGGTACATCTATACCGCCGCATTCGGCAACCACCAGATTACCGCGCTCATCCCCGTATTCCCCGAATTCGATTACCCTGTATTGGTCTTTTATATTCGTCATAGTTATGTTCCCATCAGATCTTCAAATCTTCAAAATTCTGTAGTTTATATCTTTTATATTTGTTCAAAACTTTAATCATTATACTTTGTCTGCGGGTGAATCGCAATGCGATATTTCGCGAACCCTTCCAAATCTATATATGCTAAATTAGCACACATCACCTGTTTTATCAAATAAAGACATATGATATACTGAATCAGAACAATTAATTCACGAGGCTGATCATGTTATTATATATTTCAGGAAGTTATCCCGAAAATGAGGAAGGTATTGCTGCTTGTGCCAAAGTCACACTTGCTTCTTTTGCAAAAAATATGGAGGCTGACAGGATCATTCTGCTGACCACGGATACTCCGATAGTTACTGACAAAATAGCTGTTAACAGTCCTGTAAAGTATGATCTTATGCCAAACTGGCATATAAACAGGCGCAATATTCAAAAGCTTTATAAAATCCTTCATGAAAATAATATCAGGGTAATTCATATGGATTATCCCGGGGATCTCTATGGAAAAACCTTTCTGGCAAGCTTTATCCCATACCTTGTTCACAGATATAACAGACGCTATGGAACAGATATTAAGGTAAATGTACGGCTTCATGAATTTACACGTTCTCGTTTTTTACGAAAAGTTGCGATCATGCCTATACTGTTTTGTGCTGATTCCATATATGTCCCTGCAAAGAAAGACCGTGAAATTGTTGGCAAAATTGCTAAAAACCGGGTTCATCCCACATACATAGGCACCAACATAACAGTAGTAGATGACAGTCTTGTACCCGCGGAAGATAAAAAAGTTATTTCCTATTTCGGATCTGTCTATCCCGGGAAAGGCATTGAACGTATGCTGGATATATGGAAACAACTCAAAGACGAAGATGATGATAATAGATTTGCCTTTAAGATAATTGGTGATGTAGGAACCGAAAGCACCAACCATTTCTGCAGCTACCATAAGCAGGTATGGAAGTGGATAAAGCAATATGGTCTTGAGAATAGCATAGAAGTTACAGGATATTTGTCTGATGAAGAAGTATCATATGAACTGCAGCACAGTCAAATAGCTGTATTGCTATATGAAGATGGTCTGACCCTGCGCCGCGGAAGTTTCATTGCTTATCTGGCGCATGGAATACCCATCGTAACTACGGAAGGAGATGAGGAAGCAAATGAATTGTTTGCCGGACATCCTGGCATAAGTATGTGTTCATCCGATAATTCAGTTATTGATAGCGTATTAAAATACTCCTCAATTTCTGAAGAAGAGCTGCTTGCAATTCATCTCGATAATACCAGTTTGTCTGATACATTTAATTGGGATGTTATAGCACAACAATATCTTAAAAACTATGGTCTGCTTTCTTTATAAAAACCTAATTATCATTTTGTTCAAGATATTTAATCATCTCCATGCAAGATTCTCTCATATGCTCTAATTCAAAAATATACTTTTTGCATCTGTTGCCAGACAGATTGCGCGTGGAAGCGCTTTCCAAATGCTTTACTTTAATACTTGGTTCATATACTGTTTTTAGCCCACTTTTTATGACCCTATAATTTAGTATATCTTCTTCCATATAAAGAAAGGTTCCAGGATATAAACCCTCAGGGTAGGCTTCAAGGTAGCCCCTGGATATAGCAAAAAAAGCGCCTTGGACCACAACATTCTCCTGCCTCTTATCCCAATTCTCTGCACTTATATACTCTGGCCTTACTAACCGCTTAATCCCTCGAACCAGTTCATATATTCCAAGCCTATCTATGATTTTCAGCTTCTTCAGTTTTTTATCAATATCAGCAATTCTTTGTTTAATTACCTCTGCTTCAGAGTAAATATTACGTATTGGGCTTTGATGGATATTACGATAAAGGCTGAAAATATCCGGCCCAAATACATCAAATCCAGAATGCTCATACTCATTTATTATCTTACCGGGAAAGTCCTTGTCAGATATTAATATATCATTATTTGAGACTATTATAATATCAGAATCATATTTAGCAACTGCATATTGTATTCCAGCATTATTACCACGAGCAAATCCTTCATTTTCATGCAGCAAAATAACATCTATATGATCATCAACGCTGTACTGCTGTTCCAGAATTTCTCCACTCTTATCAGGTGAAGCATTATCTACTACTATGATATGGTATTGTAAATTATTCCAATTCAAGGACTTAAGATTACTGACGTATTCGGTTGTCATATATGCATTGTTGTAATGAAGTATAACTATACAAATAAAATGGTTCAAATAAACTCCTTTTTTACTATCTCAAATGACAAATTCCAACAAAAATATCCTATTAGATCTGTATCAATGTTTTCTCTCAATTACACGATTCTCTATCACTATCATCTATTTTCATTTGTCTATTTCGCTGCATGCAGATTTCTGCCATTATCATATACCATTTTTCTTTACTTTCTACCACATCGAATTCACTTAAACTAATCTCCAACAACCTCAAAAAATGTATCCGGATGATTACTGTCAAACTGTTCATTTGCCCACATGACTGTTACAAGATCGCGATTATTCTCCAGGTTAACAATGCTGTGAGTATATCCCGGAAGCATAATAACAGCGCGCATATCTTCGCCACGTACTTCAAAGCTTATAACCTCATCTGTACCAATCTTACGTTCTTGAATCAGCCCATGGCCGGAGACCACAATAAATATCTCCCATTTGTTATTATGCCAGTGCTGTCCCCTTACTACCCCCGGACGTGCTATATTAATTGATACCTGACCATTGTTAACAGACTTAACCAGTTCTGTAAAGACCCCTCTGTTATCTACATTCATCTTTAAAGGATATGACATCTTGCGAACCGGAAGGTACGAAAGATACATGGAGTATAGTCTGTGTTTCAAACTTCCGGCAGGAATCTCAGGAACAATAAAAGTAGAATTCAGTTCATTGAATTCATTCAAATATCCTATTATACGATCAATAGTAGTCGCAAAAATTTTAGGTGAATAACAATACTGTCCATTTGCATCAGGCACCGGTGTTTTTCCGTCATATGGTGCGGTCGGATCCTCAGACATTTCTCCCGCACAGGGAAAGTTACATCTATGTGGATGGCCTTCCAGTGCATCTAATATTTCATCTATAAAATCATCTATAAAAATCATTTCAATACTTCTGTTCAGAAAAGATTCCGAAACAAAAGAGTTATCATTTGCAACAGCATCACACAGATGTGCAACAATTGTTTTATCTTTGTCAGGTTCCTGCCACTTACCTATGATTGTAGGAAAACGGTAAATCAAAATATTGGAAAAATTATTCATTTCATATGTGTATCTCGGATCACTATTGCCCTGCACTTCTGTAACGTAAATGATTTTTGATGATGCTTTATATTTCTCTATGATTTTATCAACATCTCTAGTTCCGGGAAGAATGATGATAACATCTGCACTGATTAAGTCCGAATCATATTCACAGATATGGCTGATTGATAAATCCGGTCGTGTTCTGTTCTTCCCTTCTTTGATGTTATTTAAATTCTCTATAAGATTTTTACCAATAAATGATTTTGGTTCCGTTACAAGTATCTTCATAACTATAATCCTACTTTTATTATCATATTTATATTTTTTACCCGGCTACAAATAACCAATTGCAAATTGCTAATCAATACATGCATAGCATGGTCTTAGTGATAAGTGTCTGTGAATACTGAACCCATTTCTATTAATCCCATCTATATCATTATATTTCCCGACATAGATCCTGTCTCCATTATGGTCAACATCATTACACCAAACAAAGTCATGATACCATAATATAAAGTTTCTAACATACCATGTAACAAAAAAAGCATATGTACATTTAATTGCTGAAGGAAACATATATTCTTTTTCCAGTACTTCCGGAAGCACTGCTCTACTATCTTCATACACATTTTTTCGGATTAGAAACCACTCATCGCTCATTGATATGTCAATAAAATCCTCTTTTTCATACCAATCCTGATTGTAAAAGCATGGCTCAAAAGCATCAGGATTCATTCCGAAAATTCCTCTCATATTACGGATGGTCGTATAATTCCCATTTGCCAGCTTCG
This sequence comes from Lachnospiraceae bacterium UBA3641, assembly GCA_002373875.1. GTDB lineage: Bacteria > Bacillota > Clostridia > Lachnospirales > Lachnospiraceae > UBA2868. Next base: position 34,130 of record DFKQ01000003.1, on the reverse strand, counting down.
AACATCCCAATATTAATAGGTATTCCTTCTGTTTTTCTTTAAGCACTGAAGAACTAAAAGGAATTTCAGGAATAATCTCCGGTATTTTAATAAAATTATGAACCATCGAGTCTAATTCATTTGGCCCAATAAAGTTCTCATTCATTATTTCTCTGGCTTCTTCATATTTAGTATTATCACTCATTCAGCAAAGATTCCTTCCATTTTTGATACTCAATCACCTCTTGTGCATTAGCTAAATGTCCCACTGCAGAGTACCTTTCGATTCTGTCAAACTCGCCCAGCAAACGATCAAATCTCATTCCCCACCCGCTGTCTACAAACCAGTTTAGATTTCTAACAGGTGTATTATAGAGGATAAGACCACTTTTTGTATCCAATACTTCCCGAAGGAATGTTAAATATGCTCTGTATTGATGATCATGTGAAGCAACAAGTGCCAGCTTTTTCCAACCATTTTCCACCGCCATTTTCACAACCTCTACTGCTTGTTGCTGTGTATGAAGAGATTTGTTTTCATGAATCAAATCATTCTCTGCAACTCCGCCGCCAATTATGAAAGGTTTCACTTCGTCAAATGGATAACTTCCATAGTCTTTATCAACGACATTACCGCTAAAAACTATTTTAGATACGAGATTTTTATTGTATAAATCTACTGCCTTTTGAAATCTAAACAGTCCATCTCCCTCTAAAAGGATGGCGGCATCTGATTTTGTAAAACAATCATTGTCAACAATTGCGATTATGATTTCTCTGTCTGTAATCATATATAATTTCACCTGTCAGGTTATAAATTGAAATTATTACAACTATGTTTAATTTCTCATATAAATAAATTTATATATCTTCCCAAAAAATCGGATCTCTGGCCGGTATATCTTTGTTTACCATTTTACCTATAATTTTTTCCTTAAACTTAGGTGGTATACCCAATGCCGGACGAAGCACATCCAAATCTTCAGCCGCGATAACCTGACCTTTCCTCAAATCGCGCTTTGCATACAGGCACCGTCTCTGTACATATACCGTCTCGCTTTCCTCTTCAACTACCTCCTTTCGCGAGCTTCCCATAGCACGTTCAACCTCACGAATTGAATCTACCATAAATCTAAATTCGTCAGGTTCCATAGAATGTGGATGATCCGGACCTTTATCATTTTTATTCAGCGTAAAATGCTTCTCTATAACACGTCCACCCAAGACTACAGATGCGAGAGCGACTACATGCCCGGGAGAATGATCCGAATATCCCGTAAGACAATCAAATGCGCTTTGATATGTTTTCAGTACATTCACATTCGCACTATCTATCTTTGATGGATAATTTGTGATACACTGCATAAGAACCAAGTCTTTATTACCGGTTTTCTCTATAGTCCTTACTGCTTCATCAATTTCTGACATGGTAGCATCACCTGTGGCCAGCATAATGGGGATACCTTTGTTAGCTATGTACTCTAGCATTTCTAACCATGTGATCTCACCAGATCCAATCTTTATAAATGGAAGCTTCATGTCTGCACAAAGATCAACTGCTTCTTTAAAATATGGAGATGTTGAAAAATCAATCCCTACATTCTTACAGTAATCTGCAATCTCCTGATGCCATGCTATCGGGAATTCTACATCCTTAAAAACCTCGGAAACAGTTCTTCCCCATGAACCATGAACGCCATGAAGTGTCATTTTTGAAAAGCCACCCTCTGATACTATCGTTTCTGCAGTAAATGTCTGAAACTTAGCACAATCAGCACCGGCTTCTTTGGCTGCATCAATTAATTTTTTTGCCTTATCTATGCTTCCATCAAAATTACCGCCTATTTCTGCTATAAAATAAGTCGGATAATCTAATCCTATCATGCGGTTTCCGATTTTGATGTTCTTATTGAATCTTTGCATTATAATATCCTCCTTCAAAATTCCTGTATAGTTTTTCTGAGAATCTCAGCTTGTTTTTTTGCATCTTCAATATTCCAATAATTAGTCTTCAACTGAATCATTCTCTTTTGTAAATATTCTGCATTCGGGCAGCAATTTTCATCATATGTTTGCCATACTTCATCCATTGGCTGAAGAACGTTCTGGTAAGCAGGTTCATTGTATGACAATTTCCACGCAGCATAATAGCCATCTCCGCCATTTTTCTGAAACAGATTTCTAAATCGATACCAATCCTTTTCAGGATTGTCTGTATTCAGCACAAGGCAATATGTCCAATATGAATTCTTATAATCCTTTGGCGTATACTGTGGCTTCACAACATTTTGGTTTTTAACTGCATCTTCAAATATTGCCGCAACCTCTGTTCTCCTCTGAACAAGCTCCTCGACTCTTTCCAGTTGACCCAGAGCACAGGCTGCCTGAAGTTCGGACATTCTATAGTTATAACCAAATGAAATATGTCTGCTATAATTTGGATCCTGTATATCATTCCTCGTTATTTTTCCCTGTTTTGCATTAACTCCTGCATATCCAAGACAATTCAAGCGGCGAGCCTTATTGGCAAGTTCTTCATTGTTTGTTGTAAGCATACCTCCCTCACCCGAAGTCAAATGTTTACTGGCCTGAAAACTAAAACTGGCAAAATCACCAAACTCGCCAACAAGCTTCCCTTTATATTCTCCCAGAAAACACTCCGCATTATCTTCTATCAAATACAGATTATGCTTTTTACACAAGTCCAATATTCTGTCATAATCTGGTGCCAATCCATAGAGCGAAACAGTTATTATCGCTTTTGTCTTATCAGTTATACACTTTTCTATGCTTTCTGCAGAGATTTCAAAAGTATCAATATCACTATCAGCAAATACCGGTATAGCACCGCACAGTACAACAGGAATTGATGTTGATGACATTGTTAATGCCGGAACTATGACCTCATCTCCCTGGCCAATGCCACATGCCATCAATGCCACATGCAGCGTAGCAGTTCCATTACAATGACCAATTGAGTATTTAGATTTGAATTTTTCTGAAAATGAGCTTTCTAACCTGTTATTAAAAATAGAATTCTTAGATGTCTCAAATTCATTCTCCAAAACTTCCATTACATATTTTTTTTCAATATCTGAAATTCTATTCATAATAGTTTCCCTCTGTATTATTGATACATAGTACTACGCTTTACCTGAGAGTTGATTTTTGCAATATCCGGATATCTTTTCAATATATCTAATATTTCATCCATTAGCAGAATAGTTTTCGCTCCCTTTTCCCTTTTTGCATATATTTCTTTTACCATCTCGTAATCTTCCTTGTTGTCGATCGTCCATCTGTATGAAGAGAGCTGATGATCAGAAGCAACATTTCCTATCCTGAACTCATCTGGATTATGATAAATATACTGAGTCACATGTTCACGCTCAAATGAATCCTGAACACGGTTTTCCATCAAATCAAGTACGTCAAAAGTAAATGCTTCGCAGTCTAATCCCTCCGGAAATGATGGTGGAAAATTATTAGTAACAAGATCATACTCCTCATTAATTAACTTCCTAACTACTTCATCAATTACTCTCGGTTCTTTAAATGGATCATCAGCTGTCACACGAACAATGTACTTAGACGAAAATGATATGGATGCTTTATAATATCTGTTTAGTACATCATTCTCGCTTCCTCTAAAGCACTTTATTCTTTCGCTTTTACACCATTCTTCTATGGCATTATCCATTGGGTTAATTGTAGTTGCTACTATAATATCATCAATTTCATATGCGAATTTTAACCTATTAACCACATGCCACAGCAACGGTTTTCCATCTATATCAGCAAAAACCTTATTGGGAAATCGTGTTGATCCACACCTTGCTTGAACAATTGCATTGACTCTAGATTTCATATTAGATACTTCCTATCTTACACTTGTTCTTCTCTATCCATGCATGTAATTCAGAAATACTCATCCATTCTGTATTATTATTGGATGTATAGCTAAAGCCTTCAGGAACTAACTTGCCACCCTTGATCATTTTAGTTATATCTCCATCACCCCACTCATATATCTGCGGCAGGATCTTAAAATGGTCTGAATACTCATAAGTAAAATGATCATCCTCCACGCCTATCATCTGTTCATGAAGCTTCTCTCCGGGTCGTATTCCTATCTCTATCTGCTCTGCGCCAGGGTCAACCGCTGTAGCAATATCGCAGATATTCATGGAAGGTATCTTTTTAACATAAATCTCTCCACCTTCCATATCATCAAATGCATGCCATACAAGTTCTACGCCTTGTTCAAGCGTTATCATAAAACGCGTCATACGTTTATCTGTAATTGTTAATTTACCCGTTTTTGCGGTATCTAAAAAGAACGGTATAACCGATCCTCTTGATCCCATTACGTTACCATAGCGTACTACTGCAAATTTAGTACGCCCACCTGTATAAGAATTACCAGCGATAAAGACCTTATCAGAGCAAAGTTTTGTTGCTCCATAAAGATTGATCGGCTGGCTTGCCTTATCTGTCGAAAGTGCAACCACTCTCTTAACTCCGGAATCTATACAAGCATCAATAAGATTCATTGCTCCATTTACATTTGTTTTGATACATTCAAACGGATTATACTCCGCAGTAGGTACTATCTTAGTCGCTGCAGCATGAACGACATAATCAACACCATCAAGCGCTCTATATAGCCTATCTTTATCCCTTACATCGCCAATAAAAAACCTGACCCTATCGTCATTTGGGAATTTTTTGGCCATGTTCCACTGTTTCATCTCATCCCTTGAATAGATGATTATTTTCTTGGGATTATACTTCTTCAAAGTCATTGGTACAAATGTATTTCCAAAAGAACCTGTTCCTCCGGTAATTAAAACTGTTTTGTTTGAAAGCATTGTAAAACCTCCTGTAAAGTTTCCATGTTTTCTTATGTCCTGGATACTTTCATAATAACTCTTATAAGTTCATCCAAAGATCCTTTTTTTATAGCTTCTATGATCCCTTTTTTATATGATAACAATTTCACTCCGAAAAAAAACAGAATCAAAAATATTATAGCATATCTTATGATCACAAATTTATATATCAAAATAATCAGTGAAGATGTAATGCAAAAAAAGAGCAGAAAACTAACATTAAACCTACTATCATACCAATAAGTTTTTCCTATTTTTTTGACAAATAAAAAGTGAACAATAAACAAAGTAGCATATCCTACTAAAGTAGTATAAGCTGCTGCAACATAGCCAAATTTCGGAATAAGCAGATAATTAAGCACAATATTTACTACTGCGGCTATTATAGTTCCTATTGCTACATACACTGTTTTCTTTTCAATAGTTTCTATATTAATATAAAATGAGTATACTAGTTGAAATACAAATCCACACATTACCGGTGGAATAACGTTTAATGCTTCTTTATAGGCTGTGCCTCCCATTAGCCATAGTATTTCCGGAGCTACCAGCATAAAACAAAGTACAATCAAGCCAAATAAAATCATATATATCTTAGAAGCCTGCTTAAGAATCAAATGATTGTTTTTGTCCATTTGTTCATAGGCCCATGGTGCCCAAGCCTGGTTAAGAGAGTACCACAGAAGGCTTACTGTTGTTGCACAACTATATGCTATACCATACAATGCTGTTGAAGAGTTTCCTATAATTGAGTTTATCATAACTCTGTCAGATGAATTCAATAAATTCCCGGCTAGCGTATGAAATATAAGCGGTATCGATATGATTAATCCATATCTCCAATATTCAATCTTTATCTTTTTTGATTTAATCAGAAAATAAAGGTAAATACAAATATTTAAAAATATAGCCGGTAAATAAAAGCCTATTATTCTTCCAAACAGTTTATCATCTGACATTAGTACAGCAAACATAGATATAACTGTAAATAAGACGGCTGACATCAATGATAGAATTATCGAAGTTTTGTATTTATATTCCAAACGGCTCTTAATCTGCAAAATTGCCATAGCCGGAGAAAACATCAAGTATAGAAATATAATGTGTAGCTGAAAATTGTTTATGTTAAAAGCCTCATTAATATTATCCCTAAAAAAAAAGCTTATTACATAGCTTAATATCGTTAGTGTCGAACCCAAGACAAGAACTGAACTAATATAATCGTCTATCTTTTCTTTATAATCGTACTTTGCAACAACTATAGATGACTCCATATTCAAAGTTAAAACCGGATATAATAGCGTTATCCACGTTGAAAAGTTCACAAATTGACCCATTTCATCCGTCGACATTAACCTTGTAAAAACGGGAAGTGTTATAAAACTTATCCCTCTTATTGCAAAATTTACAATCACATACCAAAAACCGGATTTTATTGCTTTACAATCGTTTGTTTCCATTTTGATTTTATACTTTCCAGCCGTTAAGTTTCAGCCTTTCAAAAAAGAAAGTCATGTTCTCAGATGCATTATCTGACCAGAGTTTTTTCCTTACTTGTTCTATATTCTTCAGATTCATATCTATCGGGTTAAGCACTAGCTTTTGTAATTCATCATCTGTTTCAAATCCACGTGCAATACCCCAGTCTAAAAGACACTGAACCTGATCGTGAGGAATATGAGTCGCTATGCATATATTGGTATGATCAAATACGACTGCTTCCAAACCAACAGTTGTGCTTGCCATAACATGATGTTTTGCACGCTTTAACCAGTAATATATACCTTCCTTTTGGGATGTAACAATTTCTGCATTCTTGTTTTGCGAAAGCAATGGATACCACATCGCTACGTTATTTGCTTCAATCGGATGAATTTTAATTATAACATGATATCCTTTCGTTGAAATCTTATCTATGAATTTACAGATTGTATCTTCAAATCTTGGATCACTATCAGGATAGATTACTATCTCTTTCTCATCCGGCAACAGATTACTTAACGATTGAATACACATTTCTTGAAATGGATAGCCTATAGCTATTGCTCTTTTTCCTTTTATAAGTTTAATCCATTCATTATGTATCTCACCAAAGGTCAGCAAATAATCAGGAGTATAATTATTGATTCCCCTATCATCTTCAAACCAATATTCTTCATGATTATTAATAACCCCGTGTTGAATCTCAATAACAGGTATTCCTTTTTTCATTGCTACTTTATGCAATGGAAAAAACCAGTTTGCATAATAGCAGGTACAAGTCACCGCATTACATTTTACTTTTCTCAACAATCTGTCATAATATCTCGAATAGTGCTTATCTACTATAGCATAATTAAGAATTATTTGTTCCATTTCATCTGCTGTAATAGACTGCCCATATTCCTTATTTAATCTCTGTTCAAGCTCAGTTAAATATTTTTTTTCTTTTATATCCAGTTTATATATTTTAAGTTTTTTCCTAAATTTATTCTCATAATCGCTCACTAGACGTGGCCATTCTAAAAAGAATAATCCTTTTTTGTCTCCCTTTTTGTAAGGCATTGTACGACAATCCAACACCTTTATATCTTTTGGTAGTGTCCAACTATCAAAAAATCTGTCATGAATAATAAGTTCTCTAAAAATAATAAGATCATAATTGGAATTTATAAGTAATCTCATCTCTTGTTTAAGAGAAATAAATAATCCTATCAATATTTCATTCAATTTATTCACAAAAGATTTTTTCTTTATTTCTCTCTTTTCTTTATTTTCATTACTGCTTCTATTACCAAATAGTGACTCACATACAAAAAAACGAATATGTTGCCAATAGAAAAAGCCATTGTAGTTCCTATCAAACAATCGCAGTTCTTTTTCCAGCTTGGCAAATCCCTTAACATCTTTAGATATCGATTCAACCATTTATTTCCCCCGTGATGTCTTCATCATATCTAATAGTCACATCTAATAACTATATGTCGTCATATAAAACCCCAAAGTGTCAATGAAATTTACCATCATTTTTGAGTTTCTTATAATGATCGATATCTCTCATCTTAAAAGTCTTTGCCGGATGACCTCCGGCAATTGAATATTGCGGTATGTTTCCTATAACAACGCTTCCGGCTTGGATTATTGCTCCTTCTCCTATATGTGCTCCTCCTAATATTATTACGCGCTCACCAATCCACACATTATCTTCAATAACTACTTCCCTAAAAATAGATGTCTCATCATATGGTATATACACACCATTATCATAATTATGATTCTCTGTTATGATCAGGCATCCCCTGCCTGAATGAAAATTATTCCCTATTACAACTCTACCCCCTCCGATAATTTCAATTCCATTAAAATTCACATTATTCCCCAACTCCGTTTTGCTGTTCACAAAGGATTTATTATTTACAGTTAGATTTTCACCTACTAATGCCGCACTTTTCTTGATTTTTGATGTATATATATTTCTCTTAATTCCTTGTTTTAATTTATTAAGCATCTTTTTCACCATAATACTTATATGACTGTGACTGTTTTCTTCCTATTATCAATTATATCTGATAGAATTGTCTGGTATATACAATATATATTTTCAGCAACCTGCTCACTTGAAAATAGACTTCTTGCTTTATTACATGCATATCGCATACGTTCATTATATTCTTTTTCATTCAGCTGTATAACATCATTCATCTTTTTTGACAATTCTATATAATCACCGGTGAATAAAAACCCTCCGGTTATATCTATAATTTCCTTTGTGCCTCCAGTTGCTCTTCCAATAGTAATACATCCACGAAAGGCCGCCTCCGCGGTCATTCTTCCAAACCCTTCAAATCGTGATGCTACAATCAAGGCAGTAGCTCTGTCCATATATGGTCTTACATCCTCTTTAAAACCAATAAATTCAACCGCATCACAACACCCCAATTCTATAGTTAAATTCCTTAATTTATTTACATATTCCTCATCTCCAAAGCCTGCAATAATTAATTTATAATCCATATTTTGCTTATAAAATTGCGAGAACGCTCTTATCACATCATCCTGACACTTTTCCCTTGAAATCCGACTACAGCACAAGAAATATTTTTCCTTGGGATAAATACTTGATATTTCATTACTGCTATAACAGCCATTATAAACACACCAAGCTTTTGAATAATTCTGCAATTCAAAATAGTTCTGAATATCTTTAGTTATAGTTATCACATAGCTGTCATGAAGGAGAGAAATATATTTTTCTAATCCCGTACTAATAGTCCACCCAAAATCTTTGGTCTGATATTCTCGTAAATGCCATACATGAGGAATGTCTGCCCTCTTAGAAGCATAATATCCGCAATGTATCACTCCACAATTTGTATGTACTATATCTGGCTTTAGTATATTTAATAGCCTTAGTATCGATCTGGCCTCAAAATAAAGTTGAATTCTATTGATCTGCATTATCTTTTTAATCAAATTCTTGACTTTTAATTTTATACTATTTTTATCATCTACATAAATCTGCTCATGCATTGGAATATAATAATACTCTCTTACATATGTCGAAGTCTTTTTTTTGAATAGTTCATCTATTTTTTTATCAGGATGTACCACGTAAATCTCAATACCCTTTTCATATAATCCTTCAATCATATTTAGAAATGATATATTAGCCCCACCCATAATTGTAGAATTCAGTATATACAACACTTTAATTTTCTGGGGAATAGTTTTCATTTTACGACCTCTGTCTGTATGTTGCTCTTTTATACTGTATTTTGCAAATATCTCTGCTCTATTATCAGTATTTATTTTCCTTTGGTAAAATAATCACATTAGCTTAACTGTGAATTCCAGTTTCCTCCATCAAGTACTCATCCAATCTGGTATTTTGTTTCCGTTATAAATCTCATAAAGTTCTGATATATGATCTCTGATCATGTTTTCACTCAATTTACTATATTCCAGCTTAAGAAGTTGTTCTATCTGATTGTCATTGAATCTATATTTTAATACTTTCGCAGGTACTCCAGCCACTATTGCATATGGAGAAACATCTTTAGTGACTACCGCTCCTGCTGCAATAACTGCACCTTGACCTATATGAACACCAGACAGGATAATTGCCCCATATCCAATCCAAACATCATCATCAATAACTATATCTCCTTTTGATAAACCCTCATATTTGCATTCATGTGTCACCTTTACTTTAAAAGGATATGTAGATATAGTATTCATATTATGATCTGCGCTTACTATAAACATAACATTTGGCGATATAGAGCAATAGTTTCCAATCTTTAATTTCGTTTTATTATCAAAACAAAGAAAGTTTATACCTCCATATGTTGCTCTGCCTACACTAATCATACTCGGATCATATTCTCCGGTAATAGTAGTCTCATTGTGTGTATTTAGTTTTCTCCATTTTTTTCTATTCCGATAGCGTCTGATTCTATTAAATATATCAAACATATCTCCATTTATCCCTAATATTCTAACGCTTTTTTCAATGCTTCCAGGTATCCATAGCCGTTATATACATCCGGTTCTAGTATTGCTCCTTCTGCCCATTCATTCCATGCATTTATAAAAACAAAATCAGAAGAATACTCTTTTTTTACTTTATCTATTAACAGGCGCATGTATTTTTCAAATTTATCAGGCGTAGAGCCTTTATATACAATTCCTGTTCTGTTTCTTGGAGTATTATCCCAATCAGAAAATGCTCCGGCAATCAGCCTTTTATCTTTAACTGTATAATCTAATATTCTCTGCCAGTCATCATCATAGGACCTTATCTCCAGCACATCATGCTTTTTTCCCTCCACAAACAATGCCCTGATCCTTTTTGCAAAATCGCGTAATCCAAAGAATATAGAAATCTCCATTAGTTTTTTACTTATATTTTTTCTTCCTTTATTTATTTCATATGTTTGCAAAAAATGAGGTTGAAACTGAATAAAATTGTCAAACAAGTCCAGTGAAACATTTTCATAATAGAATCTTGGATATTGTGCCATCAATACAACACCCGGAAATCCACAATCTATTATCTTTTTTCTGAATATTTTTACTACCTTTTTCAAATCCGGTATTATATCTGGCCGATATATAATGAATACTGGTTTGCCATTAATTTTTATATATCTTTCATCATTAAAAAAACCGCAAAGATAATATATATGTTCTTCAATATCTTTTATATCTCCATATTTTTGTGCGACTATTATTTCATTATTCCCACCATCCCATTTCTTTGTCCAGTTTTCATTGGCCCAGCATAAGCAAAAAGGAATATCTATTGATTTATCAGACAACATTTTTTCTATAGGCTTTTCCAATAATTTCTTCCCATTAAACCAATAATGATAATAGCAAAAACCGTAAATGCCATATTTTTTCGCTAATTCTGCCTGCCATTGCATTACTCCATCATCAAGCAAGCAATAATAATTCTCATTCAATGGTGTTTTAGGTTGAAGGTGTCCTTCAAACAGAGGCTTTGCCTTTTTTGTGTTCGTCCATTCGGTAAAGCCTTTTCCATACGCCATGTCATTTTCCGGTATTGTATGAAATTGTGGTAAATAGAAAGCTATAGTTTTGACCTTCTTTTCCATATGAAAGGCTTATTTTTCTCCGTATAATATTGTCAGTACGCTATTCCTCATCAATATATGCATGTCTAGAAGTCTTAAATATTTTATCAAAATGCAATTGATTTCACAAATCATACATCACATTAATGGTCTTTTCCGTAATAAACACTGCTTTCATCTAAAACTTTGTCATAGTATTCTCTTGCTAACTGATATCTCAATCCTTCAAAAATATGAAACAGGAAGATAAAGGAGTAATATATCTTCTGTCATAACATTATATATTCGAAGTGCAGATCCCTTTACTTAACCACGCCGTTATCAATCCCATCGACATCACCAGCAGCCAGTCAGCTCCATCGATGTCTTCGAGCACACAGAAGATCATCACTAGAGCAAGCATCACAAGCATCATAAGATCAAAAAGATCGTGTAATTTTTCCGGTTTTCTGACTGCATTTACAATAGTACCGGCGAGTCCGGCTGTGAACCATATTCCGCCGAGTATACCCGATTTAAAGATTATACCAAGGTAAGTGCAATGCGATCCAAGCGGGTAAACTCCGGCTGAATTCATCTCTTTGATGCCGGCTCCTACGATCCATGACGTTTCGGATATCCTGTTTACGGTCTCCTTATATATCCGCATTCTGTCCGAATTGGAACCAGGACGGACATGTAATATATTATATATAAGAGCCATGCCCTCATCCATCTTAATAACAATACATACAATCAGAAGAAGGAGCAATATACCATAGATGACCAGCAGTCTCTTAGGTCTAACTCCATTCTTAAGAATGAAATAATTCACTGCCGCGAAGGCCATCATGCCATTGACCAGTATTCCCATCCTTGAATAGGTCATAAATACAGGAGCAAGAACCATGGGGATAAGGATAAGGCACGACCATTTATGCCTGCTTTCGGATAAATACCTGAATGCATAGGGGAACTGTAACAAAGTGAAAAAGCTGACGAGAGCGGGATATTCAAACAATCCAATAAACCTTGTGGTTTCACCGGATGAGAGCAGATCCCAGGTCCAAGTGAGGCGCCGTTCCATTCCGTTAATAATATAGATATCCGGAAAGAAAAAGGTTATGATAAACACCATAAACAGGATAGCAAGGTTTATAGTGCAGTACCTGCCTATCCTGTCAAGGTCTATTTCCTCTGACTCCGATATAATACCGGTTATCCATATGGCCAGCAGCCATATTCCGCATGTGTTAATGGCAGCTGCTATCCTCACGATGGGGTAGTCCCTTACAGCCACGGCGATGATTATAGATATAAGATGGATACCTGCGTATGCAAGGAAGCAGGCTGTGACCCTGTTTAACCTGATAAGCTTCCTGTTCCTCACGGAATACCATATGACGATCGCTGTATAGGCTACGAACTGAGCCTCCTTGGGAAGAAGGACTAATATCCACAGAAATCTGATCAGGCTGTATAGGATGTTTTCGGGCGATATTGCCGTAGTGTGTATTGTTTGCATGGTATCGGTCTTTCGGGCTTATTTGTGCTTAGCCGCTTTGATTTATCAAAACTGATTCAAAAATGTGTAAAATGACACATCCGTCATAATTCATCCACTATTCTGGCCAGTCCTTCACAAAAAGCCGTATTATTGTTAAAACCGGATGTCTTTCGTTCACCTGCAAGTTTATCGTAATTTACGATCGTATTTTCAAGATCATCTATATCTTCTACCAGTATGATATTGTTATATCTCTTACTGACCGCCCTGCAGAATTCCAGCTGGTGGTCATTAATATGCTCACCAAATTTCTTCTGCCTCGGTACCACGATGGGCACTTTGCCTGCCTGGAGGGACTGGATGATGGAGCTGGGACCGCCGTGCATTATGATCAGTCTGGCAGCCTCATAGTTCATGAGCATGTCGTTTTGGTCAAAGAGGTTCTTATGCCTGCAGTTCTTTATCTCATAATCCGAGAATCCGTTCTGGATTATGACCTCTTCTTCTATTATTCCCTTTCCCTTTAGATCATCGATACACCTGATCAGCCTGTTGAATGGCTGTTCATGCGTTCCGACAGTAACATAGATCATTTATTATTCCTTATTTCAGAAGATGCTTCCCAGATTGATCGCCCCCGGATAGACCTTTTTCATCTCTTCCCACTCGACAATGAACCGGTCCGTTATCGGATATACCAGCCTGCCTGTAAGAGTTGAAGAATCGATCCTGTCAAATACTTCAATATAGATAAGCTTGGCACCAAACAGCTTGCCCACGTAGAAAAATGGGACTGCACACGCCGCCCCGCTTGAGATTATAAGGTCGGGACGCTCTTTCTTAAGGACTTTGAAAGCCCTGACTGTATTTATCACAAGTGCTTTAAAGCTCCTGTTGCTTGGATAATAACAGGGATACATTTTCTCACCCTTAAGCAGGCTCCTGGCATCCTCCTTATCGAAAGTCACCCAGAACCGTTCCTTATCCTGCCAAAAAGGCTTAAGCATATACATATGTGTAAGATGTCCGCCCGAAGAACTGACCAGACATATCTTTAAATCTTTCTTCAAACCCTATACCCGCCGTTTTATTCCATTCCGTTCTTAACAGCTTCAGCCATTTCCTTCTGGATCTCCGGATCGAATGAAAGGATCGGCTCTATATCCTTACCCTTAATCTTACGATCCACATAGTTGTTGGTAAGCTTTACAACCAATGGTGTTAATGACAGCACACCGATAAGGTTGGGGATCATCATAAGTCCGTTAAATGTATCTGATATATCCCATGCAAGAGACGATGTCATAACCGCACCTGATATTATCATAAGTACAAAGATGACGCGGTATATCTTGGCTCCCTTGACGCCGAACAGGTACTCTGTTGCCTTGGCACCGTAATGGGACCAGCCCATGACTGTTGTAAATGCAAACAGGAGCACTGCAATAGCCACAAACCATTCTCCGCCCTTACCGAATACCGCACCGAAAGCCTTCGCAACAAGTGTTGCATCACTGGTGTTTGGATCTACCAGATTACCTGTGGTAAGATCGATCGCACCCGATGAGAGTACTACGACCGCTGTCATGGTACATACTATGATGGTATCCGCAAATACCTCAAATATTCCCCAAAGTCCCTGCTTGATGGGCTCCTTTACATTGGAATTGGAATGTACCATAACGGATGAACCGAGACCGGCCTCATTGGAGAACACGCCCCTCTTACATCCTGACTTTACGGTGTTTAATGCTATCTGTATCGCTGTTCCAGTTGCACCTCCGGCAACCGCCTTAGGTCCGAAGGCGAACTTAAATATCGAAGTAAACATCGCACCAAGACTTGAAACATGTACGAACATTATTATCAGAGCACCGAGTATATATATCACTGCCATAAAAGGAACCACTTTCTCGGCAACTGCTGCGACCCTCTTAAGACCACCGAGTATTATCGCCGCACCTACGAGCATGAGTACAAGACCTATGATCCAATTGACCACCGATACTCCCGCAAAAGTTGCTGTATTCAGCTCACCGAAGAAGGCCGACTCGATATTAAGGGTTATCTTGTTGATCTGACCCATGTTACCGATACCGAATGAGGCGATCATCGCAAATATTGCAAAGATCGTAGCCAGAACTTTCCCCAGACCCTTGCATCCCTTGTATGAACCGAGACCGTCGCTTAAATAATACATGGCACCGCCCGACCACTCGCCTTCAGAATTTCTTCTTCTGAAGTATATACCGAGGATATTCTCGGAATAGTTGGTCATCATACCCAGGATTGCTGCTATCCACATCCAGAACACGGCTCCGGGTCCGCCCACACATATAGCAGCTGCAACACCGGCGATATTACCCGTACCTATCGTTGCAGCAAGTGCCGTACACAGCGCCTGGAACTGGGATACCGAGCCCTCTTCCGTCTTAACATGGGACTCCTTGTGAAGGACCATGCCTATGGTCTTGCTCCACCAGTGCTTTATATGTGTGATCTGGAAGAACTTCGTTATGACCGTGCATACCAGTCCCGTTCCAAGAAGCAGGATCAGTCCGAACCAACCCCATGCAAAACTGTTAACGGCATCATTTACTCTTACTATTGTATCCATATATCTCTCCCTGTATGATATGGGGACGGTACTTCTGTCCCACGTGCCTATTTTATTCTGTTTTCATGCTGTCAAGCAGAACAGAAACCATCTCATGTCTCTCGGCTTCCCCTTGAGGGGAAGCTGTCACCGTCAGGTGACTGATGAGGTGTCAGCTCTCATTCTGGCTCGCCACAAGGCCCTTGCCGCCGTATCTCTCCCTGAGCTTGGGCTTCTCGATCTTGCCGGTGGGGTTCCTGGGTATGTCCGCAAATATGATCTTATGCGGTCTCTTGTACCTGGGAAGCTTGAGACAAAATTCGTTCATCTCATCTTCCGTCATGCTGCAGCCTTCCTTAAGTTCGATTATCGCACAGCTCACTTCTCCGAGACGCTTATCGGGAATACCGATGACAGCCACATCGTGCACCGCCTGATTGGTGCGGATGAAGTCCTCGATCTGTACAGGATATAGATTCTCACCTCCGCTTATGATGACATCCTTCTTACGATCCACAAGGAGAATGAATCCATCCTCATCCGTCATTGCCATATCGCCCGTATATAACCAACCGTCCTTAAGCACCTCTGCTGTTGCCTTAGGATCGTTGTAATATTCCTCCATCACGCCGGGACCCTTGACTATGAGTTCACCGACCTCACCCTGCTTAACGGGCCTGCCGTTTTCATCAACTATATCTGTTTCCCAGCCGTAGCCCGCCTTACCTATGCAGCCTACCTTGTTTATATTCTCTACACCCAGATGCACGCAGCCCGGTCCTATCGATTCCGAGAGGCCGTAATTCGTATCATACTGATGGTTCGGGAAAATTTCCTTCCACCGCTTGATTAGGCTCTTGGGAACAGGCTGAGCCCCTATATGCATGAGCCTCCACTGTGACAGCTCATAATCTTCAAGCTTAACGCGGCCACTGTCTATCGCTTCAAGAATGTCCTGCGCCCACGGAACCAGCAGCCATACGATCGTGCATTTTTCCTTGCTTACCGCATCCAGGATGAATTCAGGCTTCGTTCCCTTAAGGAGCACCGCCTTGCTGCCGGAAAGCAGCGAACCGAACCAGTGCATCTTGGCACCTGTATGATATAGGGGAGGAATGCACAGGAATACATCATCCCTCTGCTGCCCGTGATGGTTCTGCTCCACCTTGCAGGAATGGGTTAATGACCTGTGTTTATGGAGTATGGCCTTTGGGAAGCCGGTGGTACCTGATGAGAAATATATCGCGCCGTAATCATCATCCGTAATGGATATCTTGGGCTTTCTTGAGCTGCAGTTATTCGCAAGGGTATTATAATCATCGGCAAATGCAGGGCAATTCTCCCCTACATATATAAGCAGCCTCTTCTGCATGAGTTCATCTGCAATATCCTCGATACGTCCGACAAATTCCGGGCCGAATACAAGCACATCTATCTCGGCAAGCTTCGCGCAGTACAGGATCTCATCCGAAGAATATCTGAAGTTGAAGGGAACGGCGATAGCGCCTGTCTTAAGTACGCCGAAGTAGATCGGAAGCCACTCGAGGCAATTCATCATAAGGATCCCGACCTTCTCCCCCTTCTTTATCCCGCGGCCTATGAGCATATTTGCAAAACGGTTGGCCTTCTCGTCAAATACACTCCATGTGATCTCCCTCCTGTAGGGCTCCCTGGGGTTTGATTCAATAAGATCGAAATCCTTCCAGGTCTTACGTCTGTTCTCCTTGATCTCGGGATTGAGTTCCACAAGACATACATCATCCCCGTATTCCGATGCGTTCTTTTCCAGTAAATCTGTTATTGGCATTTTCTTCTCCTTAAAACACACTTGAAAATCATGTAAGATATGCTATAATCAAGATAAAGAAAGAGCGGTAACCCCGCTTAGTAAACTTACAGTTATAAAATAACCGCCTGGTTTGCAAGACCGGGGCGGTTATTTCTTTATCTTATAAACCAATGTTATAACTGCTATAATAACCAGAGAATATGTAAATAATTCCGCATAAGTTACCATTGGCATCATCTCCCTGCATACGCAGGGATACCGCTCCACGCTTTATAATATCATATGGGCTTCACCATATCAAGAACATGTTTTCGATACATTGAGTACAAAAACTATAATCGATTAAAAACCGGCTGCAGACGCAGCCGGTTTTTCAGTTCCAAAATGATCATCAATCCTGTACATAAGGCATGATAGCTACGTGACGCGCCCTCTTAACGGCAACAGTAAGTGCCCTCTGATGCTTAGCGCATGTTCCGGTGATCCTTCTGGGAAGGATCTTACCCCTCTCGGAAACAAACTTCTTAAGTGTAGCTGCATCCTTATAATCAATATTCTTATCCTTACCACAGAATGCGCATACCTTCTTCCTTCTGCGAATTCCGCCTCTTCTCCTCATCGGAGAATCAGCCCTGTCATTATCTCCCTGTGGTCTGTTATAAGCCATTTCAATTACCTCCTTAGGTAACCCTAGTTAAACGGCAGTTCCTCATCTATTCCGTCCGGAATGTTCATAAAGCCGTCTCCCGGGTCAGTTGCTTGCGCAGGTCCTGCAGGTGCAAATCCGGAATTATCTGTTCCGGCATTCTTGCTCTCCGCGAATTCCTGCTCCTCTACGACTACGTCCGTGGTGTATACCTTCTGACCGTCCTTATTGGTGTAGCTTCCTGTCTGAATACGTCCGGTAACGGCAACCTTGGTTCCCTTCCTGAAATATTTCTCAGCGAATTCGCCCTGCCTGCCGAATGCCACACATCCTATGAAATCAGCCGTCTGGTCGTCACCGTTTCTCTTAAACCTTCTGTCTACCGCAAGCGTATATCTCGCGATGGCCATTGCATTATCCCCCGATGAATATCTTACATCAGGATCACGTGTTAATCTTCCCATAAGGATAACTTTATTCATTATCTGCTCACTTCCTATTATGCATCTGCTCTAACGCATAAGAACCTGATAACGTTTTCCATGATGCGCACGCGATTCTCGATTTCAATGGGAGCTGTTGATTCGGCGTCAAACTGTACGAAGTAGTAGTAAGCTTCCTTCATCTTCTGAATCTCGTAAGCTAATCTCTTCTTACCCCATTCTTCGATGTTCGTTACCGTGCCTCCGAAACGAGTAATGTACTTCTGTACCTTCTCGAGGGTGGCTGCTCTCTCGTCATCTTCGATCTTAGCACTAAGAACAACGCATAACTCATATTTGTTCATGCTAGTACCTCCTTTTGGTCTCTGGCCTCATCTTACATTGATGAAGCAAGGAATTAAGGGTCAGGGCCCTGCCCTGCCAACAATTGTATCACGAGTAAAAATGGTAACACAGAATCACACGGATTTCAAGTATTTCCTTGAAAACGTAATTCCAAATCACAATTTTATTCCCTGAAGCTTTGCAAGTTCACTGAAGACCCGGCCTATCCTGTCCTTTATGATAAGAGTGTTAGGAGCTGTACGGACATTTATTTCAGCCTGATTGATTATTACAAGGTTTTTGCCCTTGAAATAGTTAATGAATGAAGCCGCCGGATACACCGTAAGCGAAGTTCCTCCTATTATAAGCATGTCAGCCCCCGCTATTGATCGTATTGCTCCGTCAACCTGGTCGTCGGGAAGACCTTCCTCATATAAGGTGATATCTGGACGTATCGTTCCACCGCATGAACACTTGGGAATAGGTTCTTTTGATTCAAATATATAGTCATACGGGTATTCTTTTTTACACTTCATACAGTAATTCCTGAGCGCACTGCCATGTATCTCATACACGACCTTACTTCCGGCCTTCTGATGAAGTCCGTCTATGTTCTGGGTCACGATCGCTTTAAGCTTGCCTGCCTTCTCAAGAGCAGCCAGATACTTGTGGGCATTGTTGGGCTCTATGTTTCGGGTATCCATCTTCTGCCTGTGGAACTCATAATAAATCTTCGGCTCATTGACAAGGCAGCTGTGGCTTAAGAGATATTCGGGCTGATACATATCGAACTGTACATCATGCTGATTGTACAGACCGTCCTTACTCCTGAAATCCGGGATCCCGCTCTCGGTCGACACTCCCGCTCCCCCGAAGAACACAATGTTTTCGCTCTCATCGATCAGTTCCTTCAGTTTTTCAATTTCGCTCATTTTAATCCTCCTTTTTCTCCGTCTGCTTCGCAGCCACCTCATGCCCAATTTACGGCATCAGGACTCCGTCTGCTTCGCAGCCACCTCATGCCCAATTCCAACCTGCATTTCAGCCTTGCACACCTTCCTGCCGGCCTGATTTTTTATAACAGCTTTTATGATGATCAGTTCAAAAGTATCGTTTTTTTCGGTCACGGTACCTTCGATCGTCAGTTCATCACCAACATATACAGCGTTTGAAAACCCTGTCTTCACACTGTGTATAAGGGAATGCTCACCGGGGAGATATACCCCCGCCAGCGTTGACAGATATGATGCCGTTAACATTCCAAAGACAACACAGCCCGGGTGTCCTAATGATCCGGCATATTCCGCATCCTTATGGAGGGGATTTACATCTCCGGTTATCTCACGGAATTTATCCATATCCTCCTGCGTGACCCTGACTGTAAAGCTCTCTTTATGGCCTATTTCTATCTGGTCGTATGTGTATGTATTCATTATACGGATATCTCCTTAAGATAACAGCGATATATATCGTCGTTATATATTTGTGTTACGTATCGTTGTTACGTATCGTTGTTATGTATCTTCGTTATATATTATTGTTATATATCAACGTTGTACATCTTTGTTATGTATTATTGTTATGTATTAATGTTACATAACATTGTTATATAGCAAAACTATTCTTTATCTTTTCTACTTTTTACGTTATTCCATTAACCGATTTAACTGTCATATAAACCGGGAAATCAATCTTATATTTATGACTTTTCTTCGAGCTTCTCCCTGATCATGTCGACCATCTGGCCTACATTCTCAAGCTTGTTTACTTCCTTGATATCGAACTTAAGATCGAACTCCTTCTCCATTGAGATTATCAGAGATATATGCTCAAGCGAATCCCAGTCCTCAATGTCATCCGAGTTCGTGGAATCCGTGATGATGAGTGAATCGTCATCAAATACATCCCTGAATATCTCATTAACCTTATTCATTATTTCTTCTCTTGTCATATCTCTTCTTCTCTCCGGTTTTCATATTTACTGACACTTACGTCAGAACCAATGGGGCATTTATACTTCGGTAAGCAGATCCGCTTCCAGCAGCTGCTTTATAACCTTAAGCACAACCTCAATGGGTTGTCCGATAATCCCGGCAAGCTCCGAAACCGTGTGGGTCCCGTCAGCATAAGCCAGTACATCCTTCATTGCAAGCGTTTCCTGATAAGTCTCCTTGGAACTCATTGTAGGCACAAGCCCCCTCTTGCCAAGCTGAGGCTCACACAGACAGGTTACCCGGTACTTTGGAGACAGGGAACGGTTTTCTGTTTCCAGAGTACCGTTGCTTCTTTCTGCCAAACACTGCCTATCAGGGGTGACAGAGAACCGTCCCCTGTCTCCTGAACTGTCTCCTGCTGCCCGGATCATGTATTCATTCATGTCTTCTATCTTGTCGATACACTTGCGCATCACGCTGAAGGCACCATAGAAGCCCTCCGGCGATACTATGGACATGTTGTCCCCCGATGTGTGATACTCAGGGTAAACATGATATTTGGATCTGCAGAAACACACCAGGGGCAGGTCAACTCCCGGAGCCTGATACTGTCTCTCATCCGAACCGCGCTTTAAATATGAGTAATCCGAGTAACTGTCTGTATGTGATTCAAGGACTGATGTCAGCACCTTATCAGCCAGCGTATCTGCGTATCTTGAATGAACGATAGAATAATCCCTGTCATCGCCCACACAGGTTAAGTTAAAGCCCGCGATCACCTTCTTCTTCATATGGTCAAGATTCTTGGACAGGTAGGTTATCGCACCTATCGTTTCGGGTACAAACACTATACGGTAGGTATACCTTCTGTTACGCTTGCTCTTAATATAGGAAATAAGATGAGTCATGACCGACGGACCCGAACATTCATTATTGGCCATAGAGGGATGGCATATATAGGTTGACAGGAATACCTCCTTCTCAAGCACACCCGGGATTATAAGCTCCCCGTAGGTAAGATGACCGTCGAAAAGTGACGACTTGATCACCGCATGGTACTTAAGGCTCCTGTCAAGGCTGTCCTTCATAACCTGACTCATCGAAAAACCCCAGCGTTCCTTATAATAGGAAGTAACATATGGTATGAGGTCCGGCTGATCCTTTAATGTGTAGATATGAGACTCCAGTTCATCAAAGCTCATCCATTCATCCACAGGCACCGAGTAACCAAGAACATGAAGATTATTGTCCTTAAAGTCAATTATCCTTTTGCCGTTTTCATCCTCTATGTAGGCTTCCTCAATCCTCCATTCCTTAGGCACGGTCCAGTCCATTACCTTAGTCCCCGTAGGTACCTCGTAAAGCACAAGATCGGGAATATACTCCTTAAGAATATCAAAGGTCTCCCTTACACCCTCGCCTGTTATGGACCGGCATATCGGGAAAAGTCTGTCCGCGAGCTTATACATACTGTTGCCGAGAACCTCAGGGTCATCATCCTGTCCGATATATGAACACACCCGCCTGCTCCTGTTGTTGATCACATCCGAAACGATTATCGGATGACTCTCCTTAAGTTCTATTATCTTATATTCTATGCCGTTAACGAAGAACTTCTCCTCTATCCCCTTCTCCATAAATTCATCCTCGAGAGGAAGTATCGTGTTTTCAACATCCATGCCGAGATTACGCACATTCATGGAATAGGTGGCACTGCGCACAAGTCCCGAGGCATCCGTGTAATCGGCCGTAAAATCCTTAAGATAACGATATGGCACGGGACCGCTTGATTCCTCCGCGTAATGGACGAATACGAAGGAATGCTGCGTATCCTTATCTATAAAGAGATTACGGTAGCCATGGTCGACCATAAATGCAAAGGGTGAATCGGGACCAAATGATGACTTGTTATCCATTGCACACAGTTCTTCCTTATCCCTTCCCCAAACGGCAAATGAGTAAATAGGGTGCTTAGTTCTTGAAAAGTCATTCCTTTTAAGCGCCAGCTTACCTAAAGACCCCGTCTTACAGGGCGTCTTATAATGATCATATGCTTCACCCTTGCAGAAGGCCCAGTTGAAGGTCGGAAATACAAGCGTTGCATCGGGTCCTATTATATCTGTTATCCCGTCTATCAGTATATTAAGATCCGTATCATCCTCATGCTGCATGCAGTCATACAGAAGCTGCTTAACATCGGATGTTACGTATACATTATCTCCCTTATTTAAATGCAGATGACCCGCAAGGTCTTTTAATTTTATATATTGTTCCATATGTACCTCATTAAGATCCTTCGCTTTGCTCAGGATGACACTCTTTATAACCTGCCGTACTCCCACGGCCTGTGTCAGTTCATTGCTTATCCCGGTCTATATCCGGTCACAGTTCCATGGCCAGCCCGTACACATAAGGGTTCAGTTCCTTGATATAATCCATGTGCTCATTCATATGCTCTATATCATTATCATAATCCTTGTGGAAGTACTTGATCAGGTTGAAGTAAGCCCATGCGGAGTTGGCATCCGGGCATACGGTTGCCTTATTGAAATATTCCTTGGCAAGCACAGCATCCGTATATTCCTTACAGATAACGACTCCTTCCCTTCCCCTTATCTCACCTGTCATATAGAGAAGTCCCAGCCGGTTGGCAGCGTAGGGCTCGTACCTGTCTGCCGACATCTTAAGGTATTCAGCATATCTGTCCACCGCAGACTTAAACGCTTCGCCATCAGCCTCCTTTTCCATCTGCAGTATCCTGTCCGCTTCCCTCGCCGCAAGATTATTAGCCGCATACACATATCCCTTCCGTGCTGCCTCCTTATAGTATTCCTCTGCCATGTCGGCAAGGGAGGATTTGATGGGTATATTGGCTTCTATCACATCCTTAAGATCCTCATACAACCGGTCATCCTTCGATAGAACATAGAGTATATGTCCTATGAGGTTGAGAGCTCCGGGGATAACCGCATGCTGGAGGGATGAAACAGCCAGTTCTATTGCCGCAGAGAGTCTCTCAGATACGGTCATGCTATCTATAATGGGAATTGCCTCACACTTGATAAGAAACGATCCCCTTCTGTAATTGACGAGACAAAAGGCTATAGTCCAGTACGATACAGGATAGGCCCTTTCACTTATCTCCCATTCTCCGGTTTCCGAAATACTTATGCCGGCTGACCTTAAGTACAGTGAGAAGGCATCCCTGTAAGCATTTCTTCTGAATATCCTCTTATAGAAGATCATATCGGCATAAAGCTTAAGGGCCACCGTGTTACCCTCCTCGGCCAATATCATGATCTCCCTCTCAGCCGACCTTGAGGATGCTCCGTATTTCTTGAACACTCCCTCGGTGTACTCATACATATCATCTTCATAAGAACCGTCACACCTGAACCGATTCATCCCTGATCCCCCCTTTTTACTGATCTTCCACCTATTATATCTTAAAGAAGAGTTGCTGTAAAATGGTAACGGTTGTATACTATTGCATGAATTTTATTAAAACAAGGAGTTTCAAATGAGCAAAAAAGGTAAAAAAAGTAAAAGTCAGCCGATGTCGGCATCTGATGTCACCCTTTACATCTTCAGAATTCTTGTCACTACATATGTATGCATATTTTTTGTTGCAATGCCCCTGTTTTATCATGATAAGTACTTCGATATAGGTGATTTTAAATATAAGATGTTCATGTACATAACCATATCGTTCCTGACTATGGCTGCCATAATGCTGGCTGTTTATATTTTTGCACTCTTTAAGGAGAAAAAGATAAATGCAGCTTCGATCAAGACAAGCGTTAAATCACTGTCACTGATCGACTGGTTTGTTATCGCCTTTGCCGTTGCCTCGATCCTGTCCTACCTGTTCTCACCAAACAGAACCAATGAATTCCCGGTATTTTACCTCTTCAGGGGCGGCGAGGATTCTCCCGTCGTCAACCTTCCCTGGGAGGGTTACAAGGGCTGGAACATGGGACTCCGTTCCCAACTGGTGTTCTGCGCCTTATACTTTCTTGTATCAAGGCTTTTTATGCGCAGCTGGCGTAAGGACGCGCTCTTTCTTATGCTGGCATCAGCATTTATAGTATTTTTCTTCGGCGTCCTTCACCGCTTCCACATCGATCCTCTGGGGCTTTACGAGAATCTTGAAGAATATCATATGCTTAAGTTTCTCTCCACGCTTGGACAGTCTTCATGGTATTCAAGCTTTATGGTTGTCCTTCTGCCGATCGGTATGGCCTTTTTTGAATTCAAACAGCGTAAGATCACTGTATCCAATATACTCCTGACCATCTATGTTGCAATGGGAGGCGCCACCTTTGTTACCCAGAATTCCGATTCAGCCTATCTGGCATTTGTTGCCATAGTAACTGTCTTATTCGCAGTTTCCTTCACAAGTAATGACATTTTCCTGAACTTTCTGGAAATGATGATCGTTATGCTTGGTTCCATGAAGATCATAGGAATATTTCAGATCCTCTTTCCCGAAAAGGCAACACAGCTAGACAACCTGTCATTCTTTGTGTCCAAATCGATCGTTACCTGGGTCCTTTTAGCTGTACTTATTGTTTTTTATATTTACATAAGGAAGATCTTCAATGGTGAAAAGTTCCTTATAAACGAACACAAGAGCATCCGTAATGTTCTTGTTGCTCTGATCATTGCGCTCCTGCCTCTGGGAATACTTATTGGATACCTTAACACACGGGGAATGCTGCCAGTTTCGGCTCTTCAGGGTGTGGAATATCTGACTTTCAATGATAATTGGGGTAACAACCGAGGCTATACCTGGCGAAATACCATAGAAGTTATGCGGGAGCCCCTGTGGAAAGGTATGGCTCTTACAGGTCCCGGACCTGACTGTTATGCAACGGTGGCCTATGCTGCCGAACCAAGAGCCAGCGAAATGCAGCAATTCTGGGCCGGCGAGATCGTTGTCTGCTGCCATAACGAATGGCTTAACATGCTTTTTAATGAAGGAATACTTGGTTTCATTTCATATATGGGTATTTTTGTAAGCGCTGTCATCATTTTTATGAAGAAATGCGATAATCCGGTAGCTGTAGCAGGCATAGCCGCAATATTCGGCTATTTCTTCCATAATATTTTCTGTTACCAGCAGATCCTGTGTACTCCCATGATCTTCTGTGTTATCGCTTTGTGTGAATGGGTAAGACGGACTCCTGATGCCCTCACCGAAGATACATAAAAGTTTCACACATTTCCTATTTAAAATAATAGGATTATGGGGTAAACTATTAAATGTTGTAATAAATTATCGGAGGTTTTTTCAAAATGGGAACTAAAAATGATGAGAAGAATGCTGAGAACATCAGCAAAAGCATGCAGAAGCGTATCGACCGTGCCAACCAGAACAAGAAGGCTAAACGTTCTGCAATGACGGGAAGGATAATAAGCTACGTCATCCTTGCTCTGATCGCAGCCGGTATAGTATATTTTATTTCGGCAGCTGTTATTAAGGCGATAAACCGGATCGATCCAAGCAATGACTATTCCAAGCTGCTTGATGACAATGGTTATGTTAAAGGTGTTACCGCAAGCACCGCCGTGACCCTTCCCGAATATAAGGGTGTATCGATCAAAAAGGCCGATATAGAGTACACTGACGAAGAGGTTCAGTCGGATATCGACGATCAGCTCAACCAGCACACTGAACTGTCAACCGATACGGATAAGAAGATCGAAGACGGTGATAAGATCAATCTTGATTATGTGGGAACCATCGACGGAGTTGAGTTTGAAGGCGGTAATTCAAATGGACAGGGATCGGATCTTACCATAGGTTCCGGAACCTTCATAGACGATTTTGAGCAGCAGCTTATCGGTTCAGGTGTGGGAGACAATGTTACGGTCAATGTAACCTTCCCCGACGATTATCAATCGGCAGATCTTGCCGGTAAGGATGCGCAATTTGACTGTACCATAAATGGTATTTATATTGCTCCCGAATTCACGGATGACTTCGTTGCCGAATATTTATCGGATAAAGCAAGTACAGTCGAAGAATACAAACAATATCTTAAGGATACTAATTACGAAACCAATTTAAATAACTGGATAGAGAACTACTTAAGGGACAACACAAGCGTGAACAGTTATCCTTCCAAATACCTTAAGAACCTCAAGTCGGTGCAGAAGTATTCCGAGATGGAAAGCTTTAATATCATGAAGGATGTATACGCCCAGTACGGAATGACCTACAATGATTTCTTTGATTATCAGGGTAAGAGCGAGGAAGAGTACGACAAGTCACTTGACGAGACCTGTAAGGAAACCGAGAAGGATATCCTCACCTACCAGGCCATCATGGAGAAGGAAGGAATAAGAAGTACGATCGAGGATTATAAGGCCCACATCAAGGAAACCGAAGGCGGCGATGAGGCCTATGCCGACAGAAAGGAACAGTACGGTGATCCTTATCTGGTCCAGTCACTCTACAAGGACAAGGCAATAGAAATAGTTAAAGATAATGCGGTTATAGAGTAAAGAAAATGCCACGGGGCTTCCCGTGGCATTTTTTCTTATTCCTTATGTTTTATTGCTCCATCCTCTTCCATTTCAAAGGGATATGTATATCCGTCATCATTCTCAACTCCGAACCTGTCAGCCTCAGCCTTCCTGTTCCAGAGGAAGGAAAACTTAAGCTCATTACCCTCCTTTATCCGCCGGAAGTTCTCACGATGTCGGTAGCATATGGCTGCTGTAGCTATAAAAAAGAGGAGCATTGCATACCATCCGCCCCGTTCCCGGTTCATATAGCCGTAAACTATTGGAAATATCACGGATATACTGGTAGGTCCGAAACAGATATAATTGGAAACAAACACAATAAATATTGTAAGTATCAGCAGGACAAAAAAGAGCCTGTAATCCAGCGCCAGTACGGAACCTCCCAATGAAGCAAAACCCTTGCCTCCCCTGAAGCCCATATAAAAAGGAAATATATGACCGAGTATGACAGCCACTCCCGTAATAACACCTATAAGGAATATATCCTGAAAGACAAGTGTAGTTAACCGTATTGCAAAATATGCCTTAAAAATATCAAAGAGAGCCACAAAGGCTCCGGCTTTTTTGCCCATCGTGATGATAACATTGGAGGCTCCCGCATTACCCGATCCGTGCTCCCTTATATCAAATCCCTTAAGCCTGCCGATAATATATGATAGATTAATGCATCCGGTCAGATATCCGAAAACTATTGAAATGAAGACCGCTGCAAATATATTGTTCCTGAGTGTAAATAAACCTTCCATTCGTTCTCCTCATGATCATTATTATGTAAGTAAAACTCCATATGATCACTTTCTTGTCAACCACAAATATTTGATATTTGTAACGAAATACCTTTTAAACAGCCTCTTGGGATCCTGAAGCATTCGGTAAAACCACTCAAGCTTCATATTCTGTACCCATTTAGGTGCCCTCTTCACTTCACCGCTCTCGAAGTCAAATGCCGCCCCGACACCTATCATAAGTGAATTCACTCTACCCTTATGATCTGCCATCCATATCTCCTGTTTGGGGGCTCCAAGGCCCACCCATACAAAATCAGGGGCAGCCTCATTTATCTGCTTTACATACTCTTCATCCTCTTCAGGCGTTAACTCCCTGAAGGGAGGAGATATCATACCCACTATCTTAGCGTCCGGATATCTCTCCTCAATCTTAGACCTAAGCTTATCAAGAGTATCCTGTGTGGAACCATAGAAGAAGTGAGTAAACCCGTACTCACCGCTTCTTGTGAGCAGCTCCCTCATAAGATCCGGTCCCGTCACCCTTCTGGCTGTCGTCTTACCGTTCTCCCTGCTGTAGGATGACAGGGGACTTCCATCCGGAAGCGCCATAACCGCTTCGTTTTGGATCTTCATATATTCCGGATTCTCGTGAGCCATAACTGTCGTATGAACATTGGAAACACATATATACTGTCCCTTCCACTCATTTCTTTTCTCTGCAAGCTCATGTATGGTGGATTCCATATTTGTTACCGCAATATTTACCCCGAGGATATTATCCACTCTGAGAGCTGTCACCTCGATCATATTAAGGTCACCATATGTACTGAGTATCCTACCGCCACTCAAATAATCATTGTATGACGGAACTATATATACAGCTGCGCTTCTAATGGCACATGCGATCAAAAGCCTGTTCAGAACCTTCTCTTCGATCTCCGAGCAAATGATGGCTTCATCGGCACCCGTTCTGTCAATGATCTCATCGATCATATCATAGGTACCAAGATATCCGGGAATTGCCTGATCCTCCTTAGGCGCAAGATGCCCTGCATATTCGCTCTCTTTATGAAGCACTTTCTCAAGCCCCCTGTAGAATCGGACTGCATTACTGCCTTCACCAATTATCAGTATTCTGGACAATCCCTGATGTTTCCTGCTGTAATATAAGCTGTAAGCGGAAAACACGACCCTTTTGATTATCAGCAATACTATTGCAAGAAATGTAAAAATAACCAGCCACACGCGCGAAAACTGACTTCCCCTTGTCAGAAAAAGCACAGCAGCCGTTGTGATTCCGGTAAAAATCTGAACAAAGGTTATCCTGGTTGCTTCCCTGCGGACGCTTCTTATCCTGACGGTTGAATAATCACCGAAGATCACATAGCACAGAACGCTGAACAGACCACATGCTACCGCAAATGGTATAAAAACGATCACATCATGCATATCAAACATCCGTATAAAATCTCGTCCCAGATAATACCGGATGCCGCCTGAGGCAAAATAAGCGATCAATACTATGACAAATTCGGAAAGCATATTTATCAGTTTCAGGCTCACATAATCCCTGTAATGCTTCATGTTATTTTCCCTTAAACACAACACCTATAGTCTTAAGCAGTATCTTAATATCGAGAAGAAGGTTCCAGTTATCAATATATTCAACATCAAGCCTTACTATCTCGTCAAAATCAGTTATCTCATTTCTTCCGGAGACCTGCCACATCCCCGTAAGTCCCGGACGGAAGCTTAAACGCTTCTTGTGTGAAAAGCTGTATTTGTTAAACTCATCAAGTGTCGGCGGGCGTGTACCGACAAGCGACATATCTCCTGTCAGAATATTGTAAAACTGAGGAAATTCGTCAAGTGATGTCTTACGCATAAACCTTCCGATGGGAGTTATCCTTGGATCCTTTTCAATTTTGAACATAAGCCCGTTCATTTCATTTTTTTCCATCAATTCAGCTTTACGCTTCTCAGCATCCGCATACATGGAACGGAACTTATACATGTTAAAGATACGACCATTGCGTCCTACCCTTTTCTGGGAAAAGAACACGGGTCCGGGAGACTGTATCTTAATAATTGGACCAAGAACAATGAACAATATGCATGTAATGACACATCCAACGATCCCACCCAAAAGATCCATTATTCTTTTCACAACGATCTGCCCCATAGATGTTATTTTATTGGCATAAGTGACAGTGTACATGTTGCCCCTGCTAAGAAGCATCTTATGTCTGGCTCCTTTAAGGTCTGGGAGAGTGATCGTATAATGGATGATTATGCCCATCTGAGCAAGATCCTCCATTACCGGAAGCATCTTATCCAAAACATCCTTATCATGCTCATCTATTGAGATCACTACTTCGTCGAGAGAAGCCGTCTTACAATACTCGGCCAGATGATCTATATCCGATACCACAGGAACGCCTTCCATATCCCCGGTCAGACGATCATCCGGGATCACCATTCCGATAAGCTCCTGCGAAAAATCCTCATAAGCCTTAACATCCCTCACAGCGTCAGCCGCATGCTTCTTATCGGCTACAAGCAGTATCCGCGTTCGATCAAGAAATCTCTGATAAACCCCCGGAAGCAGCAACTTGATCACCTGATGCACAAGCTCCATCAGAAGTGTATCCACCACTATAAACAAAATAAGCATCAAACGAGAGGATGATTCACTTCGTTTGATAAAATACAAAATGACAGTCACACCCACAAAAATGACAAGGTTATTGCAAAAAACTATCAGAAGTTCATGAAAGGGACCCCTCACATAAAAATCCTTATTAACACGGAACATGAGGTTATATACAAAAAAAATACCTATACACATAACCCACAATATGGAAAACCTCATATCATCTCTGGGCATGCCGAAAAAGGACCCATGCCTTATATAGTTAGCTATAATGAGCCCTGCCGTTACACATATGGAATCTACAAACATCAGAAAAATATCCTGAATGTTTGATCTGCGCTGGTACATGATAAATCTCCCCTGTCTGTATAAATGCCCTGCATGAGCCCGGCTGCATCATGCACAGTTATTGAGATTATATCACTTATTCATGGAAAAAACCACTTAAGAGGCGCATTTGGCCTAATTCTTCAATGTCCTCATGGAATTGAGTATTGCAAGCACCGCGACTCCCACATCCGCAAAAACAGCCGCCCACATATTTGCAAAACCGAAGGCGCTCAGAACGAGCACCAGTATCTTCACCGAAATCGCAAATACTATATTCTGCTTGACAATGCCCATGGTCCGCCTTGAAATGGAAATGACCGAAGCTATCTTCCCCAGATCATCATCCATAAGTACTATGTCCGCAGCCTCTATCGCAGCGTCGGAGCCCATGGAGCCCATGGCAAACCCCACATCAGCCCTTGCCAGCACAGGCGCATCATTGATCCCGTCACCAACAAAGGCAAGATATCTGCCTTCCTGCTCCTTAGTAAGAAGCTCCTCCACCTTAATAACCTTATCCTGAGGCAGAAGATCGGAATAATAATCATCTATGTTAAGGTCTCTCGCTGTATATTCGGCAGCTGGTCTCCTGTCGCCCGTAAGCATAACACATCTGGTGACTCCGGCCTGCTTCATGCCGGTTATGGCATCTTTAACTCCATCCTTAACCGTATCTGAGATCACTATGGCACCGGCATATATATCATCGATCGCCACATAAACTATGGTACCGTTCTCATCACAGGGTTCGTATTTTATACCATGCTTCTCAAGATGCTTTCCGTTACCGATAGTGACCATGCGGCCGTCAACCCTGACATCCACACCATGGCCCGCATCCTCGTGAGCATTCTCAACACGCGAAGAGTCAAGCAGTGCTTCCGATCTCTCACCGGTCCTTTCCCTGTAGGCTTCAATGATAGACATGGCTATGGGGTGGGTTGAATATGACTCTGCGTGAGCTGCTATATCAAGGATCGCTAATTCTACATCATCTGCGGATGATCCCACGGTTTTAAGGTCCTTCATGGCTTTAGTGTCAGCGATTATACGCTTTACCTTGAATTCGCCCTTGGTCAGGGTACCGGTCTTGTCAAATACGACCGTATCAACCTTGGATACAAGTTCAAGATAATTGGAACCCTTAACCAGAATACCCTTCTTCGATGCTGCTCCTATGCCTCCGAAAAACCCCAGAGGTACAGAAATAACAAGGGCACAGGGACAGGATACGACCAGGAAGGTACATGCCCTGAGGAGCCAGTTTGATATTATATTTTTAATCTCGCCCGATGCCGCGAGGCTTGCTGCGACCGTTGATAACGCCTGCGCCTTTACGGATGACTGACTAATGATCGTTACCACCGGTCCGATGACCGCAAGAGCAAGGGCACTCAAGGTTACGATAGGTGTGTAGTATTTCGCAAATCTTGTGATAAAGTTCTCGACCCTGGCCTTCTTATCACCTGCATTCTCCACAAGCTCAAGGATCCTCGCTACGGTTGAATCGTCGAATTCCTTGCTTGTCCTGACTCTTAATGTTCCGTTACCGTTTATGCACCCGCTGAATATTTCCTCCCCTTCCTTTATCCTCCTTGGAACCGACTCACCTGTCAGGGCAGAGGTATCAAGCATGGATTCCCCTTCTATAACGACTCCGTCAAGGGGCACCTTCTCGCCCGGCTTGATGACCACTATGCTTCCTATCTCAACATCATCGGGATCAACCTCCGCAAGGCCCTCTTCCGTTTCCAGATTGGCGTATTCCGGCACCATATCCATCATGGCCGAGATCGACTGCCTGCTCTTGTCTACGGCATAAGACTGGAAGAGTTCGCCTACCTGATAAAAAAGCATAACCGCAACTGCTTCCGAATACTCGCTTACGGCAAGTGCTCCGAAGGTCGCCACCATCATAAGGAAGTTCTCATCAAACACCTGTCCATGGGAAATATTGATAAATGCCTTTTTCACCACATCATATCCGATGATCACATATGGTATCAAAAATATGATAAGCATTGCCCACCGGGGCATGCTATCCATCCTGCCCATATGCTCCGCCACCAGCAGCGGAAAGAACATGGCCGCCGTTATTATTATCCTCATCAATGATGTTTTCTGCCTCTTGCTCATATCATGCCACGGGGACGGTCCTTTTTGCACATTCCCCTTCCTCTGCTCATTCTCATTGCTTACAACATGCCACGGAGTGGTCCTTCAACACAAAGCCGGTCCTTTAGGATCGGTATATCGTCTAAAATACAACTTTACAATCAGGTTCTACCTTGGAAATGCACTCAGCCGCCTTTTTGACGATATCATCAAATTTATCGTCATCTGCTTCTATCATCATCTTCTGGGCAAGAAAATTAACCGATGCGTTGATAACTCCGGGTATTTCCTTAATAGCTGCCTCCATCTTAGCTGCACAGTTCGCACAATCAAGATCCTCCAGTTTGAATTTTTTCTTCATCTTATTTTCCTCCGTTTCCTTTTTTATACCATATCGCACAATTCCGGCGCGTTGGTTCATCAACTTAATACCGGTTATATTTGCATGAACACTTGAATGATTGTTCATGTGTTGATCATAGCACAGGGCCTGCACTTTTGCAAGCCCTGCGTTGAAAAATTCATATAAGAATCGTACTTTATTTATTCTTATTCTCGTTGTAGGTCTTCTTAGCTTCATCGAAGCCTGCCTTGGCGCCTGCAAGACCTGCCTTGGCCATCTCCTTGGCAACTTCTGCCACTTCACTACCTACCTCGACTACAACCTTACCTACTTCCTTGGCTACTTCCACTGCCTTATCGGTGAAGTCCCTGGCGCTGTCCTTAGCATCCTTGAACTTATCCTCGCAGGATGACTTCTCTGCCTTCTGCGCAATAGCGGCCTGTGCTGCTGCAAGCCTCGCGATTGGAACACGGAAGGGTGAACAGCTCACATAATCAAGACCGATCTTATTGCAGAACTCAATGGATGTGGGATCGCCGCCATGCTCACCGCAGATACCTACATGGAGCGAAGGATTAACGGGCTTGCCAAGCTTAATTGACATCTCCATAAGCTTGCCCACACCGCTCTGATCAAGTCTTGCGAACGGATCGTTTTCAAATATCTTGGTGTCATAATAGCTCTCAAGGAACTTGCCGGAATCATCTCTCGAAAAGCCGAAAGTCATCTGAGTAAGATCGTTGGTACCGAAGCAGAAGAA
>DFKQ01000008.1:10808-33285 GCA_002373875.1 Lachnospiraceae bacterium UBA3641 | reverse complement strand
AACAGGCTCAAAATGCTTCGCATTTTTCGCTACTTTATTATAACACATAAGTACAGCCACCGCATATATCACGGTGGCTGTTGTATGATAAAGCAAATGACAGTCTTTCTAACGGGCTATATCCAGATGCTGGATCGTACCCGCGTTTCCGTTTTCATACAGGAATACTCCTGTTTTCCGGATCATGGCATTCAGTGAATTGTCCGAGTTGTTCTTAAGCGAATAATCGGTCGACACGTTACCGAGGAAGATCGCTCCCACTCCCTTTTCGGACAGTCCGTACATGGATGTGCTCCCATCCTCATTCATCGAATAGATAAGAAGCTTATCCCATACTTCATCAGCTTCATCGATCCACCCATTGCCGTCAGAGTCATAGGCTGCAAGATCCCCAAATCCGTCTCCCGATACGGTACCAAACAACTCACTCCCGTCATTTACGGTGCCATCCCCGTTTTTATCAAGGGCCAGAAAACCCGAACCCTTTTTCAAGGTGGATATCGAATCCCTGACTCCGTCCGAATCAATGTCAAATAAAAACTTCTGATCCGATACACCTGCTATATCGGAATCAAGATTAATTACCAGAGGATCACACAGGCTTTGTATCTTTAAGCTGTGCTCCTTTTCGTAATATTCCTCAAACTCTCTGCTCATCTGAAAGCTTAGGTTGAAATCAATCTCTCGCCCGTCCTTTGTCACAACCTTCCCTGTCGTCTTATAATCAACGTCTTCGGTCTCTGCAAAGTAATGGGCCTCGTAGCTTGTGACCCCGAAGGATATTGTATTACCCTTTACCGATGTCATGTCCGAAAGCGTATTGCTCCGGGCATATCTGTCATATCCCGTATTCTCGTATTCATCCCCTATATCCGTCTCACGGCCGAACAGGAGACGGAGAAGATAGATGATGCACTGGGTCTTTATACGGCTTATGGCACTTTCTTCGAAATGGTTAGACGTTATCCTGGATGCTCCCACGGACCCATACCTTTTCATCAGGCTGTCCATGGAATTCCGGAAGCTTCCTTCCTTATTTACGGCATCTTCCCTTGAGTTAGAGTCACTTACGGTCAGGTTTTCCGGCATTCCTGCGCTGAGGCTGCCCGTCTGACCATACGCGTCCATGCGTAATGAGGAGTATCTCCTTGCGGATTCCATTCCTACTGAACTTGCGGAAATGATCAATAGAAATCCTCCTTAAAATAATTTTGATTTTCAGGTATGACGCGTCTGTTATTTATATCGGAAAAAATGTCTGATTCTTAACCGGATGTGTCAATCTTCTTCGAGAACCTGTATCTCCAGATAGTCAAATTCAATGGAATCAATGAAATTATCCTGATAGAAGCGGCATTTGTCGTGGCGCCTGAATTCATTAACCGTGGCATCAAGCCATATGGGACGGGAAAGGTCAAAATCATGGCTTATCCTGTCAATTGCGTTAAAAACCTTGTGGGTCCTGGTGTCATCTTCATTATCCTCCACCACCATGTCCCTTAAAATCCTATTGTCCTTAATGAGCTTTGCCCATATCCGCATACGGTGAACCAGCCTTTCAAAATAAATTGAACAAGCACCCTTGAAAGATTTAAAATATGTGAAAATCGTGCATTAGCATCCAATATATGTTATAATAAATTCAGTGATTTTTCCATATTTTTTTTTAGGAATCACTTTATTGAATTAATCGATCAAAGAGAGGTAACCGGGGTGGAATATAAACCTAACAAGGCGGATCAGGTCGACGACTGGCAGACAATGATCCTGCTGTATAATTCGGCACTTAAGGAAGTCGGGACCAAGCTCGAGATACTCAATGATGAGTTCCAGCACATCCACCAGTATAATCCCATAGAACATATTAAATCCAGGATCAAGACTTCAGAGAGTATAGTAAGGAAGCTTAAAAAGAGGGGCTACGAATCTACACTTGAGAATATGCAGAAATACGTTAACGATATAGCCGGAATAAGGGTAATATGCTCCTTTACTTCGGATATCTACAGGATAGCGGATATGCTGGCCAATCAGAGCGATGTTAAGGTTCTCTCCATCAAGGACTATATCAAGTATCCCAAGGAAAGCGGATATAAGAGCTATCATATGATAGTCAGTGTTCCCATTTATCTTTCGGACTCCGTGGTGGATACCAAGGTCGAGATACAGATCCGCACAGTCGCCATGGATTTCTGGGCTTCTCTCGAGCATAAGATGAACTATAAGTTCGACATGAATGCTCCCGAGGAGATCAAGAAGGAACTCTTTGAGTGTGCCCAGATGGTATCTGCTCTTGACGCGAGGATGCTGCAGCTTAATGAGGAGATAAAGGAAGCCAAGAAGCTTGAGGAGAGAAAGTAAATTGACCGGCAAGTAGGGTATAAGCAGAATTGTGTCTCATAAAATGAGGAGTGCCCGGGTGGATGAGAATCACCCGGGCAATATTATGAAAAAATTTATCAACTCTCTTCTTCTCTCTTCGTCTGAATATATATTAGCAATATTATATGAACAAAAGATGAACAAATTATTAATATATGGTTAAAGCGCACAAAAGAAAAGAATAAAAGATGAAAAACTCAAACAAATTGCACAAAATCTCCCCTTCTTGTTTTTGCATCGGAAAAATGCTAAAATAATTTGGATTGTAGTTTTTTTACGGAGGATATTATGGAAAGTTTCAGCAAGTTTGCCAGCAGGTTTGAAAAAAACCTCAATCTAAACAGAAATATGCAGGGAAGAGACAGCTCTGACAGAATGAGGGCTGACCGTGAATATGAAAGGCGCCGGCTCGAAAAGAATCAGGTAAATATCGATCAGATAAAGGAAGTGGTTACCGATTCGAACAATGACCAATTGGATGCTATACAGGATCTTTTCTATGATGAGAGGGTTGACAGGGAAACATCCGGTAAGGAGCTTCTGCGTGCCGTAGACAATAACCAGAAGCTTCTTAACAAGAACTTCCGTCTCTTAAGTGATATGAAGGATGACCTTGACTCTGATGAAGGTATTGATTTTAAGGAACTTTCGGAAGCCAATAAGGAGGAGATCTTAAAGGCCGTATTTTCAAACGGTGACCTTCTTAAGCAGGTGCTTGAAAACACGGATCTTTTAAAGACTCTCAAGGAAGAGCTTATAGATAAGAAGGTTGAGGAAGAGAAGGAGAAAGAAGACAATACCTTCGACAAGGCATCAGCCGAGAAAGCCTTTATCGACCTTGAAGATCACGTCCATACGGAGAACGTTAAATGTTATCGTAATGTCCAGGCAGCCATGGAGGAAATGGACGAGAAATCCTATGCCAGGCTGAAGAAGGGGATGGACACTCTTAAGGGACTGCTGATCGCTGCCGTTGTTTTGGGAGCAGCCAATCTTATCTTTATAATATGTCAGTATTTTCATCTTATCTGACTATCTTGGGTTAATAAGGGGAACGGTAAACAGGGGATATGCCGGCTAGGTTTATAAGGATAATAAAATACCATCATGTGGCCACTATGCTTATAGTCGGGCTCATTGCCTTTATTGTTGATTTCGGATCGGTTGGTAAGGTAACGGGCAGGACAAGCAGAGTGACCATTTTTGTTAACGGAAATGCTGTCGGCGTAGTGGAAAATGCCGAAGTGGTTGAGCGTTTAGTTACTGAAGCCAGAAAGAAGCTTGCACGAGAGTCTTCTGACCTTGTGCTCATTAATTGTGATATCCGTACCAACGAAAAAACCGACGTATTTAACCAGATAACCGATGAAGAAACGATCATCAACAACATATACAGGGTCTTCTCGGAGAATGTTTTTAAGACCAAGGAACCTGTATATGAAGTAAAGATCAACGAATTCACTGTCAACTTAAGGACGGCCGATGAAGTTCTTAAGCTCCTTATAAGGGCCAAATCCCAGTATGATGAGGCAAATGAATACAGTGTGGACTTAATACCCGACCCTACAAGGGAGCTTAACGTGCTCACCACTTCTATGTACAAAACTTCGGAATCGTATAATGGGGAGAATGTCGTCCTCTTCCCCAAGGCAGGAGCCTCCGATAAATTCGGAAGGATATTTGATTCTGCCCTTAAGCAGGATGTCTCCCAGTTCCATTTTGGTGTAAAAAACCTTGATTTCGGCGAAAATGTCGAAATTGTGCAGGCCTATGCAGACCCTGCCAGGATAAGTACCTTGGATGAGGCTATCGCTCTTGTTACCAAGGAAACGGAAAAAAGCAGGATATATGAAGTTGAGGCAGGTGACTCTCTTTCTCTCATAGCACAGAAGAACAATACCACCATAGATAACCTTATGGCCTTAAATCCCGAAACCCTGCCTAGTGAAAAGGCGATGATACGGCCGGGTGATGAGCTTAAGGTCAATTCGCCCGAACCCGAGCTGTCGGTTATCCGCACAGAGGAGGTCTACTATGAAGAAAACTACAATAAACCCATCGAATATGTGGATAACGATGACTGGTTCACCAACGAGAGCAAGGTCTTAACAGAACCGGTTGAAGGCTTCCGCAAGGTTGTTGCCGACATTACCTACCGTAACGACAGCGAAGAGTCACGCGATATAATATATGAAGATGTTGTTGTTGAGGCCATAGCCAAGGTGGTTGAACGTGGCACCAAGGTTCCGCCCACCTATCTTAAACCCATTTCCGGCGGAAGGCTCTCATCAGGCTTTGGTAAGAGGAAGGCTCCCAAGAGAGGGGCATCCACCTTCCATAGGGGAATCGACTGGGCTACCCCCGTCGGCACGGCAGTATGTGCTTCTTCAGGCGGCGTTGTATCAAGGGCCGGATGGGGCTCCGGTTATGGCTATGTTGTAATGATAGACCATCCCGACGGCAAGCAGACAAGGTACGGCCACTTAAGCAAGATCCTTGTTAAGAGCGGCCAGTCGGTCAAGCAGGGACAGAAGATAGCCCTTTCGGGTAACACGGGTGTAAGTACAGGTCCACATATCCATTTCGAAATACTGGTAAATGGTGTGCAGGTTAACCCGCTTAAATACATGCAGTAAAAAATCAAGATTAATGATTTATAAAATAGTCATCCAATGGCTGTAACAATTGTGTAATATTTCACAGAAAATGCGTTCGGATTTACAAGCCAAGTCATGTGGTTTATAATCATTAGGATAGTTTGAACAGATCGATGAGGAAATTACGTGGAACAGTACGTCATTAGGGGAGGCAATCCCTTAGTAGGTGAGGTTGAGATAGGCGGAGCTAAGAATGCGGCACTGGCCATCCTTGCAACAGCCGTCATGACCGATGAAACCGTTATAATAGAGAACCTGCCTGATGTAAGGGATATAAATGTCCTTATCAAGGCAATGGAGAGCATAGGTGTTATCGTGGAGCATCTTGACAGGCATACAGTCAAGATCAATGCTTCAATGATCCATGATTACACTATCGATGCTTCATATATAAAGAAGATAAGGGCTTCCTATTACATGCTCGGTGCCCTGTTAGGCAAGTATAAGAGTGCCGAAGTAGCACTTCCCGGAGGCTGTAACATAGGGTCAAGGCCTATCGACCAGCATATCAAGGGCTTCAGGGCTCTGGGAGCGGATGTAAGGATAGCCAGAGGTCTTATCACGGCTGAAGCCGATTCACTTACCGGCAATCACATCTATCTTGATGTAGTCACGGTAGGTGCCACCATCAATATCATGATGGCAGCGTCCCTTGCGGACGGAAAGACCATTATCGAGAACGCAGCCAAGGAACCGCATGTTGTTGACGTGGCCAATTTCCTTAACAGCATGGGTGCCAACATAAAGGGTGCAGGTACCGATGTCATAAGGATCAAGGGCGTTGATAAGCTCCACGGTACCACTTATTCAATAATCCCCGACCAGATCGAAGCCGGAACCTATATGTTTGCGGCAGCGATAACCAAGGGTGATATCACCATCAAGAACGTTATCCCCAAGCATCTTGAGTCAATAACAGCCAAGCTTATTGAGATGGGATGTGAGGTAGAGGAATTCGATGACGAATTAAGGGTTGTTTCTTCAAGACCCCTTAAGCATACACATGTTAAGACACTTCCCTATCCGGGATTCCCTACGGACATGCAGCCCCAGATAGCTGCAGCCCTGTCAATATCCGACGGAACCTGCGTTGTTACAGAAAGCATTTTTGAGAACAGGTTCAGATATGTTGATGAACTCCTTAAGATGGGAGCCAACATAAAGGTCGAGGGAAATACGGCAATAGTGGAAGGAGTACAGAAGCTCACCGGAGCACCGATAACCGCACCGGACCTTCGTGCAGGAGCAGCTCTTGTAATGGCAGCGCTTGCCGCAGACGGTGTGTCCACCGTGGATGATATCTATTATATAGAGAGGGGATATGAGGACTTCCCCGAGAAGCTCCAAAGCCTTGGCGCCCAGATAGAGAAGGTAAGCGCCGAGCGTGAAGTTCAGAAGTTCAGATTAAAGACCGGTTGATCCGGTCTTTTTCATTTTATTCACCTTAGATTTATCTGTTACCCGGCACAGCCCATCCGAGCAGTCCCTTTATAAGAGCCCATACATATACCACATATGATCTGGCCATATCCGCCTTAACAAGTCCCGGTGAATCCGTGGGAGTAAAATAATAAAGACAGCTCGTGTAGGCCCTCATCCTGTGCCAGGATTTATTGAGCCTGCTGTAAGGAACCGTTGCAACCCTGCCCCAGGTCGTAAGCTTTATCAGAGGCTCCTTGGGGTTATCTTCGACTAGCCCTGTAATGGTCATAAAGTGCGATCTTACACCCTTCTTCTGGTCATATCCGCCGTTTAACTCCCCGGCTCCTCCCGAGTAGAGCCTTAAGGGATGCCTGTTAAGGGATGTAAGCATCACAACAGACCCGCTCTTTTTAAGGCCTTCCCTGATAAAGTCAAGGCCCTTATCGTATGAAGTAAAGGCCGTTGGAAGTACCTTGACATGAAGATTTAAGCCCCTTTTTGCACAAAACCTTAATGTTCCGGTTATAAATCCGAACATGCTTAGGCCAAGGCTTGGAGGGATAAACCTGAAGAGCTTATTACCTCTTTTTAAGAGATCACATAAGCGCCTTATAATAGGAAGCTCCAGTACAAACATTGATTTATAGATATCCTTCATTACAGAGGTGTAATCATCCTTATATATGACCTTATCGGTGAGCAAGCCAAGTTCATCCGACACACCGCTTCCCCTAAATTCAACGGGATATTTAACTGCCAGGTTTCTTAACATGTTAAGGGCTGCCACCGAACCGCATCCCGCAAAGGCCATGGTATTGGACTTATACCAGTTCTGGTCGCCACCGTAGTACTCCCTGCCCGTGTCCCTGTCAGTGACTGTCATGGGGTCGAATTTACGCATATTTTCTTTCTTTTTTTCAGTCATTTCTTCTGCCATACAGTAAAAACCTCACGATCTATGCCTAAAAGATATCATAGATCATGAGGTTTATCAAATGCCTTGTCAGTGCCGTGACGGTTCTTCGATGCGAAGCCGGTCCTTTAAGATCATCTCCCGGATCCTTTGTTTTACAGCTTGCCTCCGGATTTTGCGATCCCTTCGATAAACTGCTTCTGGAATATAATATAGATTATTATCATCGGAACACAGGATATCAGAGCTGCCATCATAAGTTCCGGATACTTCTGCTGATACTGGCCGTTCATCTTGGCAAGAGCCGATGCAAGTGTAGTTGCCCTGTTGTCGGGACACACGATCATGGGCCACATAAAGTCCTTGTAGGCAAAGACCGCCGTAAAGATACCGAGGGCAACCATGGCTGACTTGCAACACCCATCTCATCGAAGATGGTCTTATTGTACCACAGAGCGATGGTATCAATATCCTTGGGAACCGCATACTGCTTACCTTAGGTGCTTCTGCTTCCTCAGCGTGAGCTTCAGCCGCAGGTGCCTCTGCTGCAGGTGCTGCTGTCTGTCCGCCGCAACCCATCTTAAGTGTATGGTTTTTTGTGAAGTTTTGATGTCATTTTGTGAGCCTCTTAATGTCATACTGCTTCAATGACCGTCACAAAGGACGCATAATCTTCGGAGATGGTAAATCCCTTCTTATAGAATTCCGAGAGCGTTATGCCCATGTTCATGAGCTCATCGCCGTAATAGTCCCTTCCCTCCATTCTATAGAGGATATCCTTATCAAGTCCCGCAAGCCTCAAGAATCCGGGAAGCGTATTGACATTGGACCTTAAGCAGTAGAAACCCACTATAGCCTTCCTCTTATCCTGCGATACCACCATCCAGGCGGTCTGGTCAGCCTCAAAGGGAGACCTTAACCTGTAGAAATCACCGTATTGTATAAGTTCACGGTATTTCTTCATGAATTCAATCTGTCCCTTAACCTCTTCAAATTCTTCATCGCTTATCTCATTAAGGTCAAGCTCGTAGCCGAATGTTCCAAAATAAGCAACATTGGCCCTTGTTCCTATCGATACGCTCCTGCCTGTCTGCTGGTTTGGAATTGCGGATACATGCGATCCTATCGATACTATCGGATAACCGTAAGATGTCCCGTACTGGATCCGAAGCCTGTCAATGGCATCCGTGTTATCCGAACACCAGGCCTGGGGTGCGTAATAGAGCATTCCGGCATCGAACCTGTTACCACCCGATGAACATGACTCAAAGAGTATATCCGGGAAGGCTTCTATAAGCCTTGAGTAGAGGCTGTATACACCAAGCACATATTTATGGTAGATCATTCCCTGCTCACAGGAGTCAGCACCTGCGCTGAACACCTCCGTCAATGATCTGTTCATATCCCATTTTATATAGCTTACAGGTGCATCCTTTAAGATCTTATATAGCATTCCGTATATATGATCCACTACCTCTTCCCTTGAAAAATCAAGCACAAGCTGGTGCCTGCCAAGGGATGACTTCCTGCCCGGTACGGACAGCACCCAGTCCGGATGCCTCCTGTAGAGATTGGAGTCGGGATTGACCATCTCAGGTTCTATCCAGAAGCCGAACTTAAGCCCCATTGCATTTATCTTCCTGGCAAGTCCGGCAATACCCTGAGGAAGCTTCTTCGGATTCTCCACCCAGTCTCCAAGGCCCGCAAAATCGTCATTTCTCTCTCCGAACCACCCGTCATCGAGAACAAAGAGCTCTACACCCGCATCCCCGGCTTTCCTTGCTATCTTTAGTATCTTCTCTTCGGTAAAATCCATAAAGGTGGCTTCCCAGTTGTTATTTAAGATGGGACGCGGTTCATTCTTCCACTTACCCCTTACCAGGTTGTTGTTAAAAAGCCT
Organism: Lachnospiraceae bacterium UBA3641; assembly: GCA_002373875.1. Lineage (GTDB taxonomy): Bacteria > Bacillota > Clostridia > Lachnospirales > Lachnospiraceae > UBA2868. The sequence goes on along the minus strand of DFKQ01000008.1, from coordinate 24,011 downwards.
GTGGTATGTCTGCGAAAGATCATTGAGACCACGGTCTGTCATTGCCATGACAACCTCGGGCGTCTCAAAGGTTTCACCTTCCTTAAGCATCCATGTAAACCTCTCCGGATTTATACCCATAAGTATCCTCAGCCTTCCATGGGTGCTGCCTTCAGCTCCCGCAAGGAAGTTACCGCTGTATACAAGTGAGAATCCGTATGCCTGTCCGTTAAAGTCATCCGTGTTCGGCCTCTTTATTATAATAAAGGGGTTATGATTGGCACTTGATACTCCGCGCATCGATGAGATCGAGGTCATTCCGTTCCCAAGCTTTCTTACCATCGGGATCCTCTCCCTTGCCCATGCTCCGTCGAACTGCATCATCTCATAGTCCTGATCGGGAAGGTCAAGGCAGCATGAGAGCGCCCTCGTGATCCTTACTTTAGAACTTCCGGTATAGGCAAATTCGGCATGTCTTGCGATAACCGGATACTTATCGAAGATCGTATAGGAAAGAGTAAGGGTCATGGAAGCTGCTTCATCTTCAAGCAGGATCTCCAGTGTCATGGCTTCACCGGCATCGGCATATGTGGCCGGAAGGCCCTTTATACCCTTCTTACCTTTACTTATGGTATGACTCTTATAGACAAATGAAGAGACCCTTGAGCCGTTCTCCGTTTCGATCTCATAAGCCGGCGTTCCGAAATCCGTTGTGCCAAAGGAAGGGTACTCCTGACAGTTAAGTTCCATTGAATAAGACTCGGTATCAGCATCCACCACTATATTGGGCATGCCCATGCGGAAGGTGATATATGAAAAGTCATCCTTCTCATGGATCTTCTTGCCGTAATAGAGGTTCGTAAGTTCCCCGTTTATGGCAACCCCGATGATATAGCTGATCCTGTCGTTATACAAATGAAAATGACCGGATGTTTTATTCCAAATTATGTTCATTCGTAAACCCTTTCATCAGTCGGTTAATAAAGTATAGTTCCGTTTGCAATCAATTAAAGGTACTATAAAGTATATTCCCGTTATTTCGAAAAACTAATGGTTTTTTTTGATTTTTTGATGTCAAAATTTGACATATATCTTATAATGTGTAAGTAGCATTATGACATGTGGAGGTGTGTTATGCCAAACGAGCTTATTGGTTGTGACTTTTGCAAGTTTGTTAATTACGGGGATTCGGATGACTTTTACCTGTATGAGATGGGGAGCAATAAGTGCGATCCGCTGTATTCCTATACACACCATGTAAAGAACCGTATAATCCTGCATTTTGTTGTTAACGGTCATGGGATGATCCGCTTAAACGGCAGGCAGTATGATGTCGGTCCTCACCAGACCTTTCTTATACCCTCAGATACCAAGACCTTCTATCAGGCCGATAAGGATGATCCCTGGGAATATATCTGGTTCCACATAGGCGGTCCCAAGATACCCCTTATCCTTAAGGAAGCAGGTCTTACACCCTCACATCCCGTTTTTACACCGGTGGCATGTGCCGATAAGATCGAGGACCTTGCAAGGGATATCCTGGATAACTATTCAAGGCAGTATTACTGTATAGGGAATCTGTATAAGATATGCGATTACATGATACGATATGCTTCTTCCGCTCAGGATACTTCTTATGACAATGCCCTTTTATATGTTAAGAATGTTATCTCGTATATACAGCTTAAGTACTCGGAGCATGTTAAGGTCGAGAACATAGCCTTAGCCCTTGGGCTTAACAGGAGCTATCTGACACGTCTTTTCAAGGAAGCGACCGGATATTCGCTTCAGGAATACCTTCTTACCTACAGGATGAAGATGGCCATCAAGCTTTTGTCCGAAAATAAACTCAGTGTATCCGAGATAGCCGAAGCCGTCGGGTACACTGATACGTTTACATTCTCCAAGGCCTTCAAGAGACATTTCGGTAAGTCTCCCTCCGACTGCCGCGGAATGGATTACTCCATGGCTGCAGGCATGCTGGGTCAGTCCCGCGCCTCCAAGGTGTCAGGCAGGCAGTAGCAGAGTCACGGGGACAGGTTTAGTAAACCACTACCCATTACCTCACGAATAACCGTGCTTTTCGATTTTTATATATTCATTTATTCTCCTTCATACAAACAGTTCTGCAGTCACAAGCTTTTATCATCCGAAACATCCACCTTTATAAGTTCGTTCAGATGATACGCCTTCTCCAATTCTTCATAGTTGTCAAATATTTCTGATTCTACACATTTTACAACCTTATAATCTCCGTTAAGGGTCTCAAGCCGGCAAAAAACAGATTCGGAATTGGGATATCCGAATACCAGAACCCTGAGCGCCGGCAATGCCATATCATCAAGAAACATGGCAATGCATCTGTTATGATTTACGTATGATGCCTTAAGCATGATCGATTGAAATCCTTCGCTTTTTTTCTGCAGTTCCTGCATTCTCTTTCTGTGATTGTTTCCCCACACAAGACCGCACACATAGATGATTGCTGCAAATCCTGTAATACAGTAGAAAACCGTTTTATCTGCCCTGTCAAGCTCGGCAACCTCCCGGCCATTTAAAAAGCGGATCACTATCATCGTAAACACCATGATCAAAATGACCGCTCCCGCTAAAAATACCGATTCTTTTTTCTTCTCTGACCTTATATTGTTAACAATCTCTTCAGAATTATTTACAGAAATATCCTTTCTTACCGGATCATCAATTCTGTTCAGGATAAACCGATATATCTCAACATAATTCCGGATATGAAAAACGGAGTATCTCCTTCCGTTTTTCAGCCGAAGCTTCATGTGACTGTGATCATTCGGATCAAGACTAACTTCTTTTATATCATCATAGCAGCAATTAAGCGATAATCCGTAATGACAAAAGGCATTTATCCCTTCATCATCCAAATGAATAAATACTTTCTTTTGTATACACAGGGACACTATACTGAAAACCGCAACCAATATCCCCGCAGCGGCATTAAAGATTACAATACCTAAATCTTTGCTGCCAAGGCTCATACCCATACAAATAAACAGTCCACCGAATATAAGACCCCACACCAAACCTATTATTTGCCATTTTTTCTTCTTTATGATTATCCCATCCATGATTTTCTTTTTTAACTATCTTCAAAAAATAATCGCATTTCTTATGGAATACAAAACCCTATTTATAATTGCAGCTTTACCAAGATTAGCTTTTATTGAAGCCCTATAGTTAAAACTGGTTTTCTTCATCATCTACACTTATCAATCCTGATTTTTCCCTTTTCCTGAGTCTGACTCATTATTTTTTCCAAACATCATTTCTACCTTCCAAGGCAAAAATATTACCGAAAGATACTTTTTTAAAAAATCCTTTCTTATATGGCTCACAAATAATAACCGAATAGTTATCTCTATGTTCCAAGCTTACGACAATAGCATCCTGATTTCTCCCATCCGGATCTTGTACACCGGCATTCCATGCGATCCCACTTACCTTTATCTCATTATTGTCAGCCTGTGTTTTATGTACCTCACACAGTTTCGTTATCATATCTTCTGGTAAGGGATACTCTTTATCATCGTCAACAGCCGTAAATGTAATTTTATCATTAGCATTCATAACAGCTCCAATCGGATAAAACTCTCCGTTCTTCTTCAGCAGATTCTCTGCGGCAGGCAAAATCTTATCCAACAGTACTTCACATTCTTCTTTTGGTGTCATTATGTCACTCTCCTTAATAGCAAACAATTATACTTTTTTCTTATCCCTCAAAAAATCAACCAATTCATCCGAACATTCCGATTTGTTCAAAATCATTCCCTGATTCGTCGCGATCATGATATAAAAATTCTGCTTGGTTTCGTTAATTTTATAAATCTTGTCATAAGGAATGCCTGTTTTACCCGATACTCCAAATGTATCAACCCTGTCCCGGTAAAACTCATATTTCTCTTCGTAATTCTGCATAAGTGTATTGGTCTTCCATCCGCGATACACCCCAAACCATGTTAAAAAGATTGTAAGGCCGATTGTCAGAGCTATTACTGCAAGCGACAACCGCAGTCCGTGATATCCGTACTGAGAGTAAAAGAATACGGTTATCAGCACAAAAACAACGCCGAGAGTTATATATGTACGTACCGATTTTGTTACCAGCGCTATGTTAAACTTAAGCAGCTCTTTAAAAGTATACTTTGTCTTTGCGGTGAATAATGGCGCTTCCGTTTCCCGATTGTCCGTTTCGAATCCTTCATCCTGCATAGGTATGGGCGGGGGGCTTACCTGCGCAGCCACCTTATTTTTCCTTCGCCCGACACATTTTTCCCTGATAAAATCCTGCTGTTCTTTGGTACAGGCATCTTTTCGCAGTATAAAACCGGCATTGTTCGAGACCATCATGTAAAAATGTGTATCCGTTTCCAAAAGCCTCCAAAGCCTGTTGTAAGTATATATGCCATCGGAACCTACGCCTGATACTTCCAGGCTTTCTGACATAAAATGATATGTTATTACCTCGTCCTTAGTCAGATTTTTGGATTTCCATATTTTAACCGCTTGTCGTTCCCGAAACCATATGGTAAAAATCGAAAACGCAACAAATACAGCAATTATCGGAAGTAATCTTATGACCACTACCATACCACCTCGACAGTATCCATAGATCGTCTCACCTAATATGATGATCAATCCTGTGATCATAATTATAGGCAGCTTTGATACCTTCCTCATTAATGTACGATGAAACCCGATAAATTCATCCAGTGTAAATTGTGTGCTTACTTCAAAATCCATTCTTCTCACCTCCCATCCTGAATCGAAACATACATCGTCCTTCTATGACACAGGGACGATTCTTTTGTCTCATTCAAACGGTAATGAACCACTAACTCCGTCCCCTAGGTTATCATACCATAAGGTTAAGGCTAGGATCTATATAACAACTATAAAGCATAATACACCCAAAATTGAATTTTTAAATTCCACTCACCCTTTGGTGGGAGGAATTTACCTCTATATACACGGAGTTTACTCGTTCATATATTAGTGTTACGCTCAGCCTACCTTCTGGCAGCAGTAGAAGGAGACTCTATGAGCAGATATATACCCGGCAACCAGAAGCATCTTACTCTGGAAGACCGAAAGTACATTGAAAAATCCCTTAATGAAGGGCTGGCTTTCAAAGAGATCGCCAGATATCTGTGCAAGGATCCTACAACTATCTCAAAAGAGATAAAATTGCATAGGATGGATCATCGGTATCGCAAAGGAACACCTATGCGCAGCGGTCTGAAAGGCGGCGTTGAAAATGCACACACCTTACTCCGTATGGTCCTCCCCAAAGGAACCAGTTTTGAGTTCTTAACGCAGTGGGATGTGAACCTTATTGTTAATCATATCAACGCCACTCCGCGCGAAAGCCTTGGTGGAAGGACACCGTATGACATGGCACTTGAGTGTTACGGCGAGGCTCTCTTAAAAAAGCTTCAGCTTAGGCCGATCGACCCGGACAAGGTTAATCTGACACCTAAGCTGATACGCTACACTCGTTAACCAACTACTCACAAAATCTGCTGTCAGACTGGAAACTACTAAAACACATTTTTTAAAAGTGGCCTGTGGAATTCAGTCTCGCACACCGAACATCCAAAGGCTTGTTTACTATGCCTTCAATCCAGATATTTTTGTGGGAAGTTAGATATATTATATCAACTGGCGTCAAATTTCGCCTTAAAAATATATAAAAACAGCTATTTTTCAAAGATCGGTGGAATTTACCTGTTCACACTGAAATTTACAATTTCAAGTCAGCAAATCAATACCGGTTCTTCAAATACCTTGAAATAGTTTCAGAGTTCTGTCAACACATTGACTAGTGTGTGATTAATGTGTATAATATGAATGACTAATCAGAAGGGAGGGTTACATTCTTGAATGAAATATAAGGATTTAGTTAAAAAGCTAGAATCTGTAGGCTTTGAATTCAGTGCACATGGTGGAAATCATGATACTTTCAAAAGAAGATCCGATACGGAACAGATCCCTCGACATAAAGAAATAAACGAAATAACTGCAAAAAAAATAATGAAAAAGTGGAACATTAAATAACATCAGAAAACAATCCGAGAATAAAAAATACCTAAATATTTAATACACAATTATCGAAATAACATAAAAGAGAACAAAACTTATATTAATATAGAGAATAATAAAGAATGAATAAAATGAAAAAGACAAATACTACAAAAAACACTTATCCCACTTTTATAGAAAAAAACAATGAAGACTACCTGGTTTTTGTACCGGATATGAATATATACACTGAAGGAAACAGTTTGACAAACGCCATTGAAATGGCCAGAGATGCGATCGGACTTAAAGGAATAACTATGGAAGATGATGGTTTGGCACTCCCTGAACCGTCATCTTCCGAACAGGCAATTGCCAAGGCGAGAGAAGATGCCGATGAGATTTTTGACTATTCAACAGGTTTATTGACCTATGTGGATGTTGATTTTTCAGAATATCGACTCAAACACGACAACAAAATGGTTCGAAGAAATGTAACTTTACCCTGTTGGCTTAATTACGCTGCGGATAAAGCTCAACTTAATGTATCCAAGGTACTTCAGGAAGCACTTAAAAAGACCTTGGCAATTAAACGATAAATGGCATTTTCCATAATGACAATTCAATTTAATACCATAACAGCGGCATTAAGATATGTCGCAAAACACAGCCACGCAATATACGGAATCTGCAGTTTCCCTGCAATCGAATCACACTTCATAAATTGAACGACCATAGCAATAACCACAGCGATCATCACCAGCAGCTCAATTAAAGCAAAGTCAAACCTTTGCGCTCCAAAGAAAATGAAACTCCATGCAAGATTTAAAACAAGCTGGATCCCAAAGAAGAGCAAACTCTTACTTCTCGCCTTGGAACTGTCAGACAAAATCACCCTTGCCGTACTTATCCCCATCAGGGCGTATAGAATTGTCCATGCAATCGGAAATACAATTCCAGGCGGAGATAATACAGGTTTAATCAATGTTTCTGCGTATATCTTTGTGCCTTCCTTTGTCAGCATACCCACCGCAAAGCCTGCTACTTCAATCAATATAATGCATATAATGTAGATCCATGGTTTTTTCATACCATACGCTCGCTTTCATTTAATTTAGTAAAGTATATTAATAACCTTTGTGTGATAATTCAATTTCCAAAATTAACAAAATCCCGTACATATCTCATAATTATATTAAATGAATTTTTATTCTTATGCCAATTCAGTTCAGCACTATAAATACTGTATTAAGATATGTAGCAATACAGATCTATTAATTGAATATTTTTTAACTATTTGTGATTTTTGAAAGGAATATTTTGTTCTATTCTGTAAAACCCTGAAAATGACTCAACTACCTTTTTAAGTTCATCACATTTATCGTCCTTATTATCACCTCTTACCATTTTGTCAAATGCATCCTTGATATAATGAGAGGGCAGGTGAGTGACGATGATCTGCGCATATGATGAATTATACCTGAATTCAGCACAGAGAATATTGGGTGATATGTATGATCATTCCGTAAATACCCTTAAGTTTGACCTGAATGAATTTCACAAGATGTTTATCATAAGCGGTATTTCGAATCAGGTCGAGATAGGTAATCCGGCATATATCGCAGGAAAGAACGGTTGCGAAGTTGTCCGTGAGGTGATACATGATTGCACTGACAGGCTCATAGATACGGAGGATATCATGTACCTTGACAAATCACCCGAATACTGGGCCGGCTGGTCCCTTGCTTATTATCAATGGACTTCCTGTCTGACTTTTCGTGAAATAAACAATCATATGCCCATTGATAAGATCTGTGGGATGTACGATGCACTTCATGAAGCAGATATTTCGCTGTTTGTTGAAATAATGGATGAACAATGCCGTAATCATGCGGAAGGATCGTAAGCCGAATGAGTGTTTACGAAGGATCAAGGCTTAAGCGGCTCAGGACATACGCCGGACTCTCTCAAAAGATGCTTGCCGACAGATCCGGTGTAGCACTTAGACAGATCCAGTTATTTGAACAGAACCAGCGTGATATATCAAGGGCTCAGGGAAATACCCTTCTTATGCTATCACGTGCTCTAAACTGCCACATGGATTTGATATGAGATGATATATCCATGCATGTCGATATACATTTATATCTCTATCAATAACCATAATTCTACTTAAATAAATATTCATAACTCCTTTTGGTCTGCATGATCACGTTTATGACCCGTTCCCTTATCGGCTTATCATAGACTTCCGCACGGTCAACGATATTCCTGACATCATTATATCCATAGCTGAAGCCTATATTCTTTCCATATAATTTCTCAGCCGTTTCAAGCTGTTCCGTGAAATCATCACAGAATGTCTTGGGCCTGACCTTATCCATCAATGATATATAATCCTGCCCCATAGGGTATTCAAGGGTGGTATCCGACAAGAGCCCTGCAGCATTATCAAATATTGGCGATAACCTGAACCCACCCTTATTGTCGGTCAGCACTGCGAGATTATGTGTATGCCTGTCCTCGTTAAGAAACAGGGCGTCAACCGTAAGCACCTTGCTCATATATATCCCGAAATCTCTGATCCCTGTTACCCGCTCCACCTGCTCCGTAAGTACTTTCAGCCTGTCTTCATTATCACTTACGGAATACACGACTTTATTAAGTCCGTATCCGTATGTCTGCTTAAACAGCCGTTCCAAGGTTATAAGCTGCCATCTGCCTGTAAAATCACTGCTACGGCATGCATTAAATATCTGTCCGTTATAGCATATCTGCTCTATCTCATAATCGACATATTCCTCTGCTTCCATATCGGAGAATTTAAGCAGCTTCGAAACCGTATACTCTGCAAGCCCCTCGTAACCCAGATAATCAGCCTTATACCAAACTCCGTCCCTTTCGAACTTAAGCTGGTTTCCCTTTGATGATTTCCTGTCAAGCTCCTTGATATCCTCATCATTCAGCGTGATCATGACCTACCTCTCTATCCTGATCCAAAAATCATCCTCCGCCATGCGACCCTGCGTTTTCTCGATTATCATTATCGGATCATAAAAGGGAATATTCAGCTTCTTAAGCTCAAGCTTTATCTTATCCCGCTCCTTCGGAAAACACCTTGATTCAAGAAATTCCTCATAATCATCAAAATCAGGATCATCATTGATCCCAAATGCCCTGTACAAAGGATTGCCAATATAATTGTGGATCTTTACTTCCCGCGACATTTCATCTACATCAATGACCGTACAGACCATGTTCTTATACATATACCAAAGCCTGAGCTTCAGACCATTTGCCGGCAGTTCAAGCTTTTTTGCAAGCTCCGGCTTCCTTAACAGTATTTCCGTCAGAGTCACAATAGGCCCGGTTATCTTCCCGTCCTTGGTCTCCCAGTTCTCTACAGTTCTTACCGCACATCCGGTAAAAGCCGCAAACTCTCTCTGTGTCATACCAAGCAATTCCCTGACTCGCTTTATGTCCTCTCCTGTCAGATATTTTCCAATAACATAATCCTTCTTCATACAGATTACCTCACAAAGCAATTAAACCACATAATTTACGGATTATCAAGCATATTTGCCCGTAAAATATGTGGTTTAATTTATAGGAGCCATGACTTCACCAACAGTGCAGGATCATAAGCTCCGAATGATTGAAGAAATATTTAATACCTTGTTGGGTAATACAATTTATAAACTAACGGCACAGAAAAACCTGTGCCGTTAATATAAATATTGCCTATATATAAATAATTACTTCCTCAATGTCACCTTATCCAAATGCCATATCTCATCCACATACTCCTGAATGGTTCGGTCGGATGTGAACTTGCCTGAACAGGCCGTATTAAGTATTGCCATCTTGGCCCATCTCTTCTCATCCTTGTAGGCTTCCTCTACCTTCTTCTGAGCCTCTGCATAGGACTTGAAGTCCTTAAGGATGAAATAGGTGTCTGCCCTGGATGATACCTGGGTATTAAGAAGCGAATTGTAGAGGTCCCTGAACATCTCCGGATCATTCGGACAGTAATACCCGTTTATAAGCTGCATAAGGACCTTACGGATATCCGGATCGTTATTGAATATCTCCTGAGGATTATATCCGCCCCTGTTCTCATAGTTAATAACCTCTTCCGATGACAGTCCGAAGATAAATGCGTTCTCCTTACCCACCTCTTCCACTATCTCGACATTGGCTCCGTCCATTGTTCCGAGGGTTACCGCACCGTTAAGCATGAACTTCATGTTACCGGTACCGGATGCTTCCTTACTTGCAGTTGATATCTGCTCGGACACATCGGCCGCCGCGAATATCCACTCCGCATTCGATACCCTGTAATCCTCTATGAATACGATCTTTATCTTACCGTTTATGGAAGGATCGTTGTTTACAACATCCGCAACCGTATTTATAAGCTTGATGGTAAGCTTGGCCGTGCGATAGCCTGCTGCCGCCTTGGCACCGAAGATAAAGGTCCTCGGGTAGAAGTCCATCTCCGGATGCTCCTTAAGCTCATTGTAGAGATACATTATATGAAGGATGTTAAGGAGCTGCCTCTTGTATTCATGAAGCCTCTTTACCTGAACATCAAAGATAGATCTCGGATCAACTTCAATGCCGTTATTCTCAAGTATATACTTGGCCAGGCGGACCTTGTTCTGGTACTTGATGTTCATGAATTCCTGCTGGGCCTTGGCATCATCGGCAAATACCTTAAGCTTGTTTATCTTGGGAAGATTCGTGATCCAGTCATCGCCTACCCTTGATGTTACCCAGTCAGCAAGCAGCGGATTGCCGTGTAAGAGGAAGCGCCTCTGGGTTATTCCGTTTGTCTTATTGTTGAACTTCTCGGGCATCATCTCATAGAAGTCCTTAAGCTCCTGATTCTTAAGGATCTCTGTATGAAGCCTTGCAACACCGTTAACCGAGAAGCCTGCACATATGGCAAGATGAGCCATCTTAACCTGTCCATCATAAATAATGGCCATCTTGCGGACCTTATCCTCATTGCCCGGATACTTGGCCCTTATCTGTTCTATAAACCTTCTGTTTATCTCCTCAACTATCTGGTAGATTCTCGGAAGAAGCCTTGAGAAGAGCTCGATGGGCCATTTCTCCAGAGCCTCCGACATTATCGTATGGTTGGTATAAGCACATGTCTTGGTGGTCACGGCCCATGCCTCATCCCATCCGAGTCCGTACTCGTCCATGAGAATTCTCATAAGCTCGGCAACAGTTACTGTAGGATGGGTATCATTAAGCTGGAATACAACCTTCTCATACAGCTTCTTTATATCATTATGGCTTCGCATGTACTTCTCGACAGCCTCCTGAATGCTGGCTGAGATAAAGAAGTACTGCTGCTTAAGCCTTAGCTCCTTACCTGCATAGTGGTTATCATTGGGATAGAGTACCTCACATATGTTCCTCGCCAGGTTCTCCTGCTCAACTGCCATCTTGTAATCACCCTTATCAAATGAGTCAAGCTGGAAGCACTCAACAGGCTGGGCATCCCATATCCTTAAGGTGTTCACTATCCTGTTGCCATAGCCGACTATGGGAAGATCGTAAGGAATAGCCTGTACCGACTGGTATCCCTCCTGTGAGAAGTGACTCTCACCGAATTCGTCAACGTCAACCTTAACATATCCGCCGAACTTGACTATCTTGGCATATTCGGGGCGACGAAGCTCGAAGGGATTACCGTCCTTAAGCCAGTTGTCAGGTACCTCCACCTGATATCCGTCCCTTATTTCCTGCTTGAACATACCGTAGCGGTATCTGATTCCACATCCGTATGCAGAATAACCAAGTGTAGCAAGTGAATCAAGGAAGCATGCCGCAAGACGGCCCAGACCTCCGTTACCAAGCGCTGCATCCCTCTCCTGATCTTCAACGAGGTTAATATCGATCCCCAGCTCATCAAGCGCTTCGGCAACTTCCTTATATTCCCTTAAGTTTATAAGGCTGTTTCCGAGGGCACGGCCCATCAGGAATTCCATTGACAGATAGTATACTGTCTTGGGATCCTTCTTCTCATATGCCTTCTGGGTATCCATCCAGTTGTCAATGATGGTATCCTTTACCGCATAGCATACGGCCTGGAATATCTGCTGGTCCGAAGCTTCCTTAAGCGTCTTACGATATAACGTCTTTACGTTATCGCTTACTACCTTCTTAAATGCTTCCTTGTCAAACTGCTGTTGCTGCTTCTTTACCAAAACCATATCCTCCTATACTTTAATCTTGACTGTCAGATCTTCTTAACAGCCAGTATTACCTTTTCGCCGTTTATATCCCACTCCTTCTCATAGCCGTCGAGTGTATCATATCTGATATCATCGGCCATTACATCCCTTATTATATCAGCTTTATTGCCCTCCATGATACCCTTAAGCTTATCATTATCCTTAGCATATACGATTATCTTGTCCATAACCTCGAAGCCCGCTTCCTTACGCATGGTCTGGATCTTACTTATAAGCTCACGCACAAAGCCTTCCTCGATAAGCTCGGGAGTAAGGTTGGTATCAAGAACCACCGTCATCTGGTTATCGTTCTCGGATACGAATCCGTCCTTCTCGACCGATTCGATAAGAAGGTCTTCCTTAACAAGGGTAACTTCTTCACCGTTTATTTCAAGCTTAAGTTCGCCCTCACTGTTAAGCTTACTCATGGCATCCGATCCGTCAAGGCCTGCAAGGGCCTGTTTAATGGCGCCGATAAGCTTGCCGTACTTGGGACCTAAGGTCTTAAGCTGTGGCTTGAATGAATAAGAAGTAAAGTCACTCACATCATCCTTAAATTCAACTGACTTTACATTAAGCTCATCCTCGATTATCTCCTTGTAAAACTCGGACAGTTCAAAGGGAGCCTTAACCAACATCTTGCCGATGGGCTGCCTGTTCTTAATGCTGCATGCATTCCTGCAGGCGCGTCCCATAACGACCGTCTTAAGGACACCGTCCATGTTCTTCTCAAGCTCTTCATCTATAAATGCCTTATTAACAGCAGGAAAATCACACAGGTGTATGCTCTCGGGAGCCGACTTATCCACACTTCTTACAAGGTTCTGATATATCTGCTCAGTCATGAAGGGGATCATGGGAGCGGCTGCCTTGGCTATGGTAACAAGGGATGTATACAGGGTCATATAGGCATTGATCTTATCCT
>DFKQ01000008.1:0-10759 GCA_002373875.1 Lachnospiraceae bacterium UBA3641 | reverse complement strand
ATCTTATCCTGCTCCATGCCCTTGGCCCAGAAACGCTCACGGCACCTTCTCACATACCAGTTACTCAGGTCATCTACGAATTCCGACAATGCCCTTGCAGCCTCGGGAATCCTGTAATTAAAGAGGTTATCGTCCACTTCACCGACAACGGTATTGAGCTTGCTTAGTATCCACTTATCCATTACCGATAGCTTATCGTATCTGACCCCGACCTTTGCGCCGGGGTAGCCCGCCGGCTTTGAGGCATCAGAGGAATCCATAGGGATTCCTTCATTATCTTCAAGCTCATACTTACTTGCGTCAAAATCATCTATATTCGCATAGAGAACGAAGAAGGCATAGGTATTCCACAGCGTGCCCATGAACTTTCTCTGTCCTTCCATAACTGCCTTGTCATGGAAACGGTTGGGAAGCCATGGAGCCGAGTTAATGTAGAAGTACCACCTTATCGCATCGGCACCCATCGTCTTAAGAGCATTGAAGGGATCCACCGCATTACCCTTGCTCTTACTCATCTTCTCGCCGTTCTCATCCAGTACAAGACCAAGCACTATTACATTCTCATAGGGCGACTTGTTAAAGAGGAGGGTCGATTCAGCCATAAGCGAGTAGAACCAGCCTCTTGTCTGATCAACTGCTTCTGAAATGAACTGGGCCGGGAACTGCTGCTCGAAGAGCTCTTTGTTCTCGAATGGATAATGATGCTGGGCGAAGGGCATTGCACCCGAATCAAACCAACAGTCGATAACCTCAGGTACCCTCTTCATACTGCCCCCGACCGATGTGTCGGGGGAGCCCGCCGGCTTTGAGGCATCAGAGGAATCCGAAAGGATTCCTACATTCCTCTTACCGCAGTCGGGACACGTACATGCAAAATCATCAATATACGGCCTGTGAAGCTCTACCGTAAGGGCATCATCCCTTCCGCTTGCCTTCTTAAGCTCTTCCCTGGAACCTATACATATCTGCTTGCCGCAGTCCTGACACTCCCAGATATTAAGGGGTGTTCCCCAGTAACGGTTACGTGATACGCCCCAGTCCTGGATGTTCTCAAGCCAGTTGCCGAAACGTCCCTCACCTATCGAAGGTGGGATCCAGTTAACGGTCTTATTGTTGGCAACAAGGTCATCCCTTACAGCAGTCATCTTAATGAACCATGACTCTCTTGCATAGTAAAGCAGGGGAGTGTCACACCTCCAGCAGTGGGGATAGTCATGCTCAACCTTGGGAGCCGAGAAGAGCTGTCCCCTCTTGTCAAGCTCTATAAGAACGTTCTTATCACAATCAATGGCACCTGCCTCAAGCTCTGCCTTGGTAGGCTTGCATCTCATACCGGCAAAGGGGGTAACATCCTTCATGACACCCTGCTCATCTACCATCTGTACAAAGGGTGCATCATATTTACGTCCTACCCTTGCATCATCCTCACCGAAGGCTGGAGCTATATGAACGATACCGGTACCATCGGACATCGTTACATAATCATCCACATATATATAGAAGGCTTTCTTGTGCTGTTTCTCGGCCTCATCCGCAGCGCACTGATACAGGGGTTCGTATTCCTTATATTCAAGATCCTTACCCTTATAGGTCTCGATAACCTCATAAGCGGGTGTTCCTTCTTCCCTCTCAATAGAACCAAGCACGCTGTCCGCAAGGGCCTGAGCCAGTATATATACCATGCCGTCGGCCGCCTTGACCCTTACATAGGTCTCATCGGGATTAACACATAGGGCGATATTTGAGGCAAGGGTCCAGGGTGTTGTTGTCCATGCAAGGAAGTAGGCATTCTCCTCACCCTTTATCTTAAACCTGACGATCGCGGTCCTCTCCTTAAGCGTCTTGTAGCCTTGGGCAACCTCATGTGATGAAAGAGGAGTTCCGCAGCGGGGGCAGTAGGGAACGATCTTGAAGCCCTTGTAGAGAAGGCCCTTATCCCATATCTGCTTAAGAGCCCACCATTCTGACTCGATAAAATCATCATGATAGGTAACGTAGGGGTCATCCATATCGGCCCAGAAACCTACGGTTCCCGAGAAGTCCTCCCACATTCCCTTGTACTTCCATACGGATTCCTTACATTCCTTGATAAAGGGATCAAGCCCGTATTCTTCTATCTGTTCCTTACCGTCAAGGCCTAACTTCTTCTCAACCTCAAGCTCGACCGGAAGGCCGTGGGTATCCCATCCTGCCTTACGGGGAACATAGTAACCCTTCATGGTACGGTACCTTGGTATCATATCCTTAATGACACGGGTAAGAACGTGGCCTATATGGGGCTTACCGTTGGCTGTGGGCGGTCCGTCGTAGAAGGTATAGGTCTCCCCTTCCTTCCTGTTTTCCATGCTCTTTCTGAAAATATCATTGTCAGACCAGAACTTCTCTATCTCTTTTTCTCTTTCTACAAAACTTAAATCTGTCGATACCTTACTGTACATCCTGTATCCTCTTTCCCTGAATGTTTCTTTATTATTCTCCTCTAATAACGCAAGTTTATTATCTGACTTACTCCGGTCGAATGCCAGTACCGTTACCCATTCACTTCGTTCATGGACGGTACTAGGCTCCGATTATCTCTTTAACGGTATTCCTTATCCTGTCGTCCTTGCAGTCCCTGTAGAAATATTCCTTGAAATGTTCACCGCCAAGTGCTCCCTTTACAAGCTCTCTGTCAAGTTCTTTAAGGATATCGCATATATCTCTGTAGGTTACCTTCTTTACTTCATCAAGTATCTTCTTGTTACGCTTCTCGGGTACGGCACGTTCTCTTGGGTATCCCTGTCCGCTCTCCTCACAATAGAGCTTCTCAAATATATACTCAAGATTTAAGTCTCCGCCCCAGCCGAAGCCCTTGGCAAATGGTATGGCTATCGCATTACCATCATTTATCTGGGCAAATGTATATGCATCCAGCGCATCCTCAACATGACCGCATATGACTCCCGGGAACGAATTAAGTGCCAGCATGGCTCCCTCTCCCGTTCCGCATCCTGTGATCACGTAATCGGCTGCACCCGAATTAAGCAGCACGGCTGCCAGTATTCCGTTCTGTACATATGTGAGCTGGCACTCATCCTCTGCTGTATACATACCATAATTAACAACCTCATGCCCCATGGGGTACACAACATTTTTAAGAGCCGTTTCGACCATCTTGTTTTTTGCAGCCTGTGAATTTTCATTGATAAGTGCTATTCTCATATCTGCCTCCTTGTATTGTAAATACTCAACCTTTACATAAGAATGTAATGTATCCTATCGTATCACTACAGAGCTGTGCTCCATTCTCCAGTCGATACATCTCTTTAAATAATGTATATAATCCGGATTCTTGCACATGCCCTTGCCTTCAACATCGGATATCTTGGCCACATCCATCCCGTTGCAGGCAGTTGTCTTCATCACTATGTTAAGTGCGGGCACTTCCGTATCGTTTGCTATATAGGTTCCTATACCGAAGGCTGTCTTGACCTTATCCTTAAAATACCTGTTTATCTTAGTCGCCCTGTCAAAGTCAAGGCTGTCGGAGAACAGCAGTGTCTTGGTCTTAGGATCTATACCCAGTTCATTATAATGGTTTATCATCTTATCGCCCCACACATAAGGATCGCCGCTGTCATGACGGACACCCGAGAAAAGGGTCGAATATGTAAGCTGGAAGTCCTTAAGGAAGCAATCCGTCGTTATGGCATCGGTAAGAGCCGTTCCGTTTAACACCCCGTACTCCTTAACCCATGCATCAAGGGCATACCAGTTGGAGTAAGCCGGATTATGCTTGTGATTACCCTGCCCCACACACATGATCCATTCATGAGCCATGGTCCCGACAGGCGTAATGCCGTATTTCTTTGCCAGGTATACATTGGAAGTCCCGACGAACCTTGAGCCGTCGTACTTTCCATCCTTCAAGGCCTTTATGGCTAGCTCCTGAGCCTCTGATGATAAGCGCCTTCTCATGCCGAACTCCGAAAAGGCATTAAGCTCATACTCTCCGTTCTCAAGCCCCTCCACCTTATCCCTCAGCCTGTCCCTGAAGGACTTGATGAGCTTATCGTAATCGTAAGCCATCCTGAAATAGACCTCATTCACTATGGCCAAGGTAGGGATCTCATACATGGAGGTGTTAAGCCATGTACCCTTTGTCTCTATGGTAAGGCCGCAGTCTGCGTCCGTGCCTATCTCGAAGTCATCAAACCTGGGCTTCCACAGCCTTAAGAAATCAACGTAGGAACCCCTTAGCCACTTGATGTTGTTAAGGTAATCAAGTTCCTCCTCGTTAAATCGCAGGTTGCAATACATCCTGATCTGGTCCTTGATCTCCTCGACCATCTCATCCGTAAAATGCACATCCTCATTCCTGCACTTGAAGCTCCATGTGGTCTTATAATCACTGAACTGGTGATAAATTGCCTGTCCCATTGAGAACTTGTAAGCATCCGTCTCAAGCAGGCTTGTAATGATCTGATCCATTTTTCCATCCCGTTTCTTATATGAAACCAACGTTTAAAGACAAAAAGTCAAAGTCCATTATATAGCCAAATCACGGGTTTGTAAACAATCTCATGCCATTAAGACAGGCTGTATCCGCAATATGATCAGCTCAAAAATTCCTTCAGGGCATCAAGGCATTTCAAACCTTCATTTCTTCCTATATCATAAACCCTCTGAATTTCTTCGGGCTTGTTGGTAATGCTTATGTTAAGCGATCTTGGAGGTCTTATGACGAAGAGATCACCCTTAAGCTCCTTCTCCCTTATATAGGAATAGGTTTCATTGTATTTTTCATGCCTGTCAAGCATTGCCTCTGTAAGCTTAGGATATTCCTTATATACCTTTCTGGCCAATAGTCCGTATTTTATCTTTTTCTTAACGTATGTAAGGGGCTGGGTCAGTATGACAACATTCCTGTCATACCCTATCTCTTCCATAAATCTTATCGGTACCGAATCCCCCACACCTCCGTCAAGGAGCTTAAGTCCGTCTATCTCAACTATCTGCTCAAGCAGGGGCATGGCACACGATGCCCTTACCCATTCAAGGAAGGTTCCCATATCCTCATTCTCTTCATCATGTCTGTGATGAACAGCCAGTCCTGTCTCTATATTGGTACAGGTAACATAGAATTCCATGGGATCTTTGTTAAATGTATCAAAATCAAACTTATCAAGGGTTTCGGGTATCTGATGATAGCAGAAATCCTCAGAGTAAAGGTTTCCTGTCTTGAAGAAGCTCCTGGCACTGACATACCTCTCATCATCGCAGTATTCCTTATTGTAACGCAGGGCCCTTCCGATCTGACCTGACTTGTAATTACAGCCAAAGGCAGCACCTGCACTGGTTCCCACCCCGCCGTCAAATCTTACACCGTTTTCCATGAGTACATCGGTCACACCGGAGGAAAACAATCCTCGCATTGCTCCGCCTTCCATTATAAGTCCCTTCTTCATTTCACTTTCCTTCCCTTATATTTCTTATCTTTTCCGTATGATCGGTTATTCTTTATATCCCTGCTGCCATTCCCGGCTCTTTTGTCTCTCTCCTGTCTTCCCTTCTTCCCATCCGGCCTGTCAGGCTCTTTTTTATGTTTTATCGGCCTGGGCGGTATCAGGCATTCTCTGCCGAATCCTATAAGGTCAGCCCTTCCGTTTTCAAGCAGGGCTTCCTTTACCAGATCATAATTCTTAGGATCCCTGTACTGGATAAGGGCCCTCTGCATCGCCTTTCTGTGCGGATTCCTCTCAACATGGACCTTCTTCATATCCCTCGGGTCAAGACCGGTATAGTACATGACCGTCGATAGGGTGGAAGGTGTCGGGTAGAAATCCTGAACCTGCTTGGGCATATAACCCAAGTCTCTTATATATTCCGCCAGCTCGATGGCTTCCTTCATGGTCGAGCCCGGATGTGATGACATCAGATAGGGGATCGCGTACTGGTCCTTCCCCGTTTTCCTGTTATATTCCTCATATTTTTTAAGGAAGGCCCGGTATACTTCGTTTCCGGGCTTGCCCATATATCGCAATACATTATCGGAGATATGTTCAGGTGCCACCCGAAGCTGTCCGCTCACATGATATTTAAGCATTTCATGGAAAAATGTATCATCCTTATCCGCCATAAGATAATCAAACCTCACGCCGGACCTTATGAACACCTTTTTGACACCCTTAAGCTTCCTGAGCTTCCTTAATAGTGCCGTATAATCCGAATGATCCACCTTAAGGTTCTTACAGGGCTTAGGAAAGAGGCACTGCCTGTCCCTGCATACCCCGCTCTTTAACTGTTTCTCGCAGGATGGAAAGCGGAAATCGGCCGTAGGCCCGCCCACATCATGGATATACCCCTTAAAGTCAGGATCCTGAGTCATCTTTTCGGCTTCTTTTATTATGGAATCATGGCTTCTTGCCTGAACTATCCTTCCCTGATGGAAGGTAAGAGAACAGAAGCTGCACCCGCCGAAGCATCCCCTGTTACTTGTTATCGAGAACTTTATCTCATTTATTGCGGGAACACCGCCCATATCCTTATATGAAGGATGATAATCATTCATGTAGGGTAAGTCATAAACATCATCCATTTCAATTGTTGTAAGTGGAAAAGCCGGTGGATTCTGAATCACATAGACATTGTGATCGTATTCCTCGATCAGAGCCTTCCCGGTAAAGGGATCAGTATTCTCATACTGTAGGGCAAATGATTCTGCGTATTTTCTCTTATCATTCTGCACTTGTGAGAACGTCGGAAGCTTTATCGCATCCGGTACACCTTCCGGTGTCCTTGCCCTGTATACAGTTCCCCTTATATAGGTTATATCCGAAACCGCGATACCGGCATTCAGCGCATCCGCTATCTCGATCGTTGATCTCTCGCCCATGCCATAGGACAGAAGATCCGCACCCGAATCAAGGAGGACGGACCTTCTCATGGAATCCGACCAGTAATCATAATGGCCCATCCTTCGAAGGGATGCTTCTATCCCCCCTATTATTACCGGGACATCCTTAAACCTACGCCTTATTAAGTTCCCATATACAATGACTGCCCGATCAGGCCGCCTTCCTGTCTTCCCTCCGGGTGAATAAGCGTCCCGGGACCTTTTCTTCTTATTCACGGTATAATGGTTGACCATTGAATCCATGTTTCCCGCACTGACGAAGAAACCGAGACGGGGCCTGCCAAGAACAGCTATGGATCCCTCATCCTTCCAGTCGGGCTGGGCAATGATACCTACCGAGTAGCCGTGAGCCTCAAGGACACGGCATATTATGGCATGACCGAAAGAGGGATGATCGACATAGGCATCCCCGCATACATACACAAAATCAAGCTCTTTAAGCCCTCTTTTTTCCATATCCTCTCTTGTGACAGGTAAATATGGCATTATCCTTCCCCATATATAAAAATTCCATGGATTGCTCCATGCTGCGCATTCCAGCAATCCTTCATACATTCGTAATCCGCATTATCATGCAAGCATATAATTCATACATATTTATCCCCTGGCAGAATTCAGCTTGTAGTTGAACATATACTGCTGTATGATCCCCGCATATCCCTTATACCTTTCAAAGTCAAAGCCTCCGGGATAGTATTTCTTCATTATCTGTTTTATATGTGTATCTATCGGAAACGCATCTATCTGATGAAGTCCGAACAGACACACGCAGTTAGCCACCTTATCTCCTATGCCCTTGAATGACTTTAACTCCTTAAAAGCTCCTTCATTATCCATTTCCTTAAGTCTTCCCGGAAAATCCGGGTTAAGGGCTGCGTACTCATACATATCGGCAAGATATGTATCCCTGTATCCAAGACCCAGGCTTCTGTCATTAAAGAAATCCCTGTCTATCTCACCGGCCTTCGGAAACCTGTATTTCCCTGTATGGACTCCTCCGTCAACAGGCAGGGCAGCCTTAGCACATATCGCTTCTATGCTTCCCCGTATTCGTTTTATGTTGTTATTCTGGGAAATGATAAATGAAATGAGGGATTCCCACAGGTCCTGCCTTAATATCCTTATTCCCTGTCCGTGCCTGTAGGCTTCCTTAAGGTAGTCATCATCCGAGCCTTCTATAAGCTTACCTACCTTCTCATAATCCGTATCCATATCAAGATAGGATGACCATATGTCCTTCCACTCGTCTTCACCGCAGTCTATATCAAAGTCATTACCATTCTGCCTTATCCGAAGATATCTGTCCATCGCTACGATGCTGCAGGTCCCGTCCCCTTCAACTGTCCACCTGAAGCACTGGCCGCTGTCCGCGATCTGCACAATATCCATATTATCTATAGTTAAATGCATTGCATCTGTCCCTATCCCTGAACCGGATTACCGATCTTTGTCTTATATTTTTGATTTTACATTTAGAAATATCTATATAATTATTCTTTTATCCTGATGTCAGCTTTTGTAACTTTCTGCCTTCTATTTCCTGCCCAAGAAGGACTTCATGGGATTTACCTTTTTTGCTTCCTCAATTATATGATCCCTGTTATCCCGTAAATACTCCTCTATCTCAGTAAGTTCATCCTTATTAAATCCCTTACTCGATGTTATCTTACAGTCCGGGATTGAGCCTTCCGCATACTTATCCTTATCACTGAAATATACGCATATCCTCTTATGTTCCCCCGAACCCACAAGTCCGGATACAAGCATGTTCATCTGTTTCATATATTACCTGCACCCCGCTTCCCTGTCGTTATAGTAAACGAAATAAATAATTTCGTTTACTATAATAAATTGATGCACACGATTGCGATGGGAAGGGCATCTGCGATGCCTCGCAATCGGCGCAAAGTGAACGAATTAAATTCGTTCACTATAAATATTATAACATGGTTTAAGGGAAAATCATACGCCCGCTTACCTTAACACCAGTCCCCTGTATCTGTTAACCATGGCCCACAGCTCCTGAATCCTTACCATTGCGTAATTGCCCGGAATCTGTCCCCTGCACGAGGCTGCAAACCCTTCGGTTTTCAGTCTGTCATATATTTCATATATACAATCTGCAAGAGTATTTCTGCCGTTAAAATACTCCTCTTCGAGTGTTCTCAGAAGTCCACCAAGCATATTTGTCTGTTCATTGTCTATTACCTGCTCAACAAATCTTAATTCAACCGATTCATGGTTGATGCTAACACTGTCGGTCCCGCTGCCCCGTACCTTGACCTTACGGCTCTCAGTGACCTCTTTGTTGGGACAGGGAATCCTTAAATCCTTTCCCGGACTTAGCTTATCTGTCTCGCTTAATACATCGGGATAGCCTGCTGCAGCTTCCTTTGCCGATCCCGTTATATTAATCGGATTATACTCTTTCATTTGAAGTATCGTATCAGATACATTAAAGAAGGCACCTGAACTACCTGCAACCAGTATCGTAGATATCCCCAGCTCATCATACAGTTGTCGCATTCTTCCGATAAATGGTATTATAGGTTCCTCTCCCTTATGAATTACCTTGTGCATGAGGGCGTCTCTGACCATAAAGTTGGTTGCCGATGTATCTTCATCTATTAATAGGGTTTTGCTGCCGGCCATTATGGCTTCAACCGTACCGGCCGCCTGGGATGTACTCCCGCTTGCATCCCCTGTTGAGAACCTGACCGTATCCTTACCGTTTGGAAGGTTCCTTATAAATGCACTTATATCAAGCTGTTTTATACTCCTTCCATCCTCTGCCCTAAGCTTCATGGCAGTATCTTCCGTTATCACATATTCCCTTCCATCCCCGGGAATGTGGTTGTATACTCCTCTTTCGAGTGCTTTCAGAAGGGTTGATTTTCCATGATATCCTCCACCAACAATAAGGGTAACACCTTCTCTTATCCCAAGGCCCCTTATATGCCTGCCACCCGGAAGGTCAAGGGTAACTTCATCCTCTTTTGTGCTTATGAACTTAACCGCTTCTGTCATGGGCCGGTCATCCACTCCGCTCTTCCTTGGAAGGACCGAATCATTAGCAACAAAAGCTATAAGCCCCTTACTTTTAAGCTGATCCCTTATTGTCTTCTGATCATCCGACAACCTTATCCACTTATTTATCAGATCCATGTCTGCAGTGGCAGCTCTTAATGCTGCATTTACACACCGGGGAAGGTAATCATAGAGCATCTTCCTAAGCTCCATTGTAAGCGTGGTCCTTCCCGCTGCCGGAAATCCGGCATGGAATCTCAAAATAAGTTCACGGCTTTCAGGATCGATCGTAAGGGCAGATCTCTCAAGTACCTCCTGACCGCACCTGCTTACGCTCATCGTACCGCTCTTTCCGGAACCACCTGCTTTATGATCATACTTTGCAAGCTCCTTTCCAAATACCCTTAGCAGATAATCCTGCAGCATGATCCTTCTGTGAGCTTTATCCATACATTCCTTCGAAAAACCATGTTCTTTTGCACTCATGTGAATGCTCAGGGATGATGGAGACGCAAAGGGATCCCCTTGTACATGGTCTATTGAAAGCACATATCCCTGAAAAGTATACCTTCCCTTAAGGTTTTTATATGCCGGATACGGTCTGTGATCATTATCCCTTAACAATTGCTCAAGCCTTCTCATGTATATCGTTCCTTCCTTTACAATCGTAATCCTGAAATCAAATATAAAAAAAGCCCCAAACGCCGCTCAAAATCAACGCTTGAAGCCTTTAGAGGTGCCAGTCGGATTTGAACCAACGATCAGGGAGTTGCAGTCCCACGCCTTACCACTTGGCTATGGCACCATTTTAACTGACTCCGACGGGAATCGAACCCG
>DFKQ01000067.1 GCA_002373875.1 Lachnospiraceae bacterium UBA3641 | reverse complement strand
AGGAGACCACCAAGGTTCTTACCGAGGCGGCCATCAAGGGTAAGGTCGATCCCCTTATCGGACTTAAGGAGAACGTTATCATAGGTAAGCTGATACCTGCAGGAACCGGTATGAGAAGGTACCGTGAGGTAATGCTCGATACAAGTATTGCCGATGCTTCCAAGGTTATTGCAGTACCGGAGGAAGTGGAAGAGGAGATCATTGATGATGATATGCTTGATGAGGATATCATCGAAGATGACGAACTTGCGGAAGAGCCTGTAGAAACTGAATAAACTGAGTATATAAGAAGGAACCGGAGACGAATGTGCTCCGGTTCCTTTTGATTGAAGTGCTTATGATCTTTTCACCATAAAATCCCGCGCTTTTCCTTAACCGGCGGTTCGTTTGACGATGATGAAGACACACCGCTTCCCTTGTTGGCGTAGTAGATCTTATTGGTAAGGTTTTCGGTATTTGTAGTATAGGAGAAGGCGGTCTTTTCGGAGATCTTGCCTTCTTTTATCAAGTTAAGAAGGCTCGAGTTCATGGAGATCATGCCTTCCTGGGATGAAGTGTCGATAACCGAATCTATACTCTGGATCTTTTTTTCACGGATGTTGGTCCTGATGGCCGGATTAAGGGTCATTATCTCGAAGGCCGGAATTATGCCGCCGTCCACCGTGGGCAGGAGCTGCTGGCTGACGACCGCCTGAAGGACCATTGACAGCTGAATGTAAATCTGATGCTGCTGGTTGGGCGGGAAGGCATCAATGATACGCTCTATGGTGTTGGCTGCGCCTACAGTGTGCAGGGTTGACAACACAAGGTGTCCGGTCTCAGCTGCCGTCATAGCAACACTTATTGTGTCAGAATCACGCATTTCACCGAGAAGGATAACATCGGGACTCTGCCTTAAGGATGCACGCAGGGCCGTTAAGTAGGATTCCGTATCCGAAACGACCTCACGCTGGCTGACTATGCTCTTCTTGTGGGGATGCAGATACTCAAGAGGATCCTCCAGTGTTATGATATGGGCTTCTCTTGTTGAATTTATATGATCTACCATACAGGCAAGAGTTGTTGATTTACCGGAGCCTGCGGGTCCTGTAATAAGGACAAGTCCCTTCTTCTTCTCGGAAAGGGTTATGATCTTCTCCGGTATACCCAGATCCTCGGGTCTGGGTATATGGAAGGTGATGACACGGATGACTGCTGATAAGGAACCGCGCTGTTTATATGCATTTATCCTGAATCTTGCTATTCCCTGAAGGGCGAAGGAGAAATCGTCATCACCCGTCTCTTCAAGCCGGGTCATCTCTCTGTGTCCCAGTTCGTAAATAGAAGCTATTATCTGCTCCGTATCGGATGGCATGAGCCGTGACTCTCCCTGAGTGTACATTCGGCCGTTTAACTTATATGTAAGTTCGCGGCCTGCGACAATGAAGATATCGGAAGCGCCCTCCCCGGTTATTGCTGCTAAGGTATCGACTATTGACATAAACAAACCTCCTGATCATAAATTAGATGTATTCATGGTGTTCCAGCTCTCAATATGGAAGAGCCTTTCGTCCGTCTCATCGGGATAGTGGGTCTTAAGCGTAACATAAAGAGTGAGAGAATCATTAATCGGAACGGTATAGCTTAGGGTGACCGGATCATCCTTGCTGGATTCCTCACTTGCAATTATACTGTCATTATCCGCGAAGAGTTCGGGAACTTTGCTGTAGTAATCACCTGCATTGTGGCAGTTCTTAACATGTTTACTGAGCTGCCCTTCAATATTGGCCATATATAATTCCGCCAGAGCGTTGGCTTCGTAGTATTCGCTTGTTCTCTCGGCAGTCTGCCGGCTTAAGTTCAAGTCCGAATGGGCACTTAAATAGGTAAGTGCCGCAAAGCTCACCATGCTGAGAAGCACGAAAGCTGTGAGGACAGAGCTTGTTCCGACATTTATACCGCCCTTGAATTTCTTCTTCATTTTTATCCCCGGATCGAATTGATATATTTTGTGGCATTTAATTCGTAAATCACGCTTGCATCCTCTACACGCAGTATCTTAACATGCATGTTTTGTATAGCTCCGTTGGGAGTAAGGGTAACATCACCCGCATATACGGCAGAATCGGCATCGCAGGCTTTAAAATCAGAATCATAGAAGAGCATGATATAGGAGTCATCACCCTTAACCGCATCGGGAAACACTTCCATGATACTGTCTATGTCGCCATCTGTCCCCCGCATTACTTCCGCATATCCTGTTGCGATGGCGATGGCATGATTTAATTCATAGGTCTCCTTACCCATCATGTGGGCCGAAACGAAGCACTTAACGCATACTGCGGCCGCAAGTGAGAAAAAGAGGATCGTGACTATCATTTCCATTAGGAAGAGGGATGACCGTGACCTTCCTGCATCATTCATATTGTATTCCTCCGCATATAATATGTATTGCCCCTCACCTTCGTTCGGCGGCCGATCTGTGTCATAAGGCATTCCCGATAACTATAGTGAACGAATTTAATTCGTTCACTTTGC
>DFKQ01000019.1 GCA_002373875.1 Lachnospiraceae bacterium UBA3641 | reverse complement strand
AGAGACTATAAGTCCTTCTTTGAAGCCCTAAAGGTATATAAAAGAGATCCTTCTGCCTTTACCGGCCGTCCGAGACTTCCCAAGTATGTTAAGGAAAATGGTCTTAAGACTGCTATCCTTACAAATCAGATATGCACTATCAGGGAAGATAAATACCTTAAGCTCCCCGGAACAAAGACAAGGCTTAACCTCGGCATGTCTGTAGGTGACGCCAACCTCAAGGAAGTACGTATCAAACCTGCAGGTGACAGGTTTGTCATAGACGTTGTACTGGATATGGAAGATACGGGAATAATACCCATGGATAATGAAGCAATCCTTAATGAGCTTAGGGATATGGATCAAACAGATAACCTGCGAGTGATGGCCATAGATCCGGGAACAGATAACATAGCAGCCATAGTCAATAACTTTGGTAAGAAGCCTTTTGTCATTAAGGGAGGTATTATAAAGTCGGTCAATCAGCTGTATAATAAGGAACTTGCACGCCTTTCATCCGCAGCCATGCTCTGTAACGGCAGATACAGGACCAAGAGGATGAACGAGCTTACAGGCAGGCGGAACCGCCGCATAAAGGATCAGTTCCATAAGATAAGCAGGCAGATAGCTGACTATGCTAAGGATAACCTTGTGGATGTGGTGATAATGGGGCATAACGTATTCCAGAAGCAGGAGATAGATATAGGACATGTCAATAACCAGAATTTCGTGCAGATACCGATGACGATATTTGCAGGCATGTTAAAGTATAAGCTTGCTGCTTACGGGATCAGGTTTGCGATCACAGAAGAAAGTTATACATCCAAGGCTGACTTTCTGGCACTTGATCCAATACCTGTATATAAAAAAGACAATGAGACAGGATACATCTTTTCAGGTAAAAGGATCAAGAGAGGACTGTACAGGCACTATGACGGGACTGTTACTAATGCTGACATCAACGGAGCAGCAAACATCTTAAGGAAAGTATTCCCAAAGGTGACCCGATGGGATAGGGGCATTGTGGACATGCCCTGTTCTGCAGGATACACGATTCCTGCAGGTTCATGCCGCCTGGCGGCATAACAGAAACCCCTTCCGACGTAGTCGGTGGTGGGTAGTTCATGAATAATATGACCTGAATACAAAGAGATTACAAAGGAGTTCCATTATGAACGAATTGATTGAATACAATATGTCGAATGATTTGCAGAAGGATATCTGCAGTATTATCGAGAGCGCGCAGCAGTCTGCATTAGCAGCTGTAAATACGACACTTGTACTTCGTAACTGGCTCCTGGGTAAGCGTATTTCAGCAGAAAATATGGATGGGAGCAGATCCGAACGATACGGTGAGGGTATAGTAGCCGGATTGTCAGATGAGTTGACAAGAAAATATGGAAAAGGTTTTGATAAACGTTCACTATATCGTTATGTACAGTTCTATAAGACATATCCTGAGATTGTGGGGACACTGACCCCGCAATCTGATAATGATGAAAATAAGATTGTGGGGACACTGACCCCACAATCTGTAAAAGGTGGAATCCTTTCTTGGTCTCATTATGAGCGATTGCTTCAGGTGCCCGATTCGGCGGCAAGAGCTTGGTATGAAAAAGAGGCAATAGAACAGTCATGGTCAGTTCGTACTTTGAGACGGAATATTGGCACACAGTATTATAACCGAATGATTCTGTCAACGGACAAAGAATCAGTAAAAGCGGAGATGCAGGAAAAGACCAGCCCTTATCAGCAAAAATACGAGTTTTTGAGAAATCCGATTATTGCAGATTTCTTGGGAATGGAAGAAAACAGAACGTACCTTGAGTCAGAACTTGAAAAGAATATTATAGGAAATCTTGAAAAGTTTATGATGGAGTTGGGAAAAGGATTTGCCTTTGTGGAACGGCAGCAGCGAATTCATACGGATAAGGAAGATTATTACATAGACCTTGTGTTTTACAATTATATTTTGAAATGTTTTGTTTTGATAGATTTGAAAATTGGAAAGATATCGCATCAGGATGTAGGTCAGATGGATATGTATGTTCGGATGTATGATGAACTACGCAAACAGCCGGATGATAATCCGACCCTTGGTATGGTTTTGTGTTCCGAAACAGATGAGGATATTGCACGATATTCGGTTCTACACGGAAATGAGCATTTATTTGCAAGCAAATATCGTCTTTGTTTACCTACAGAAGAACAATTGCGGGCAGAGATAGAAGCGCAAAAAGAAATATTCTATATGCAGCATCCGGAATTGGATGAGAATAAAAATGAATGATTGAAAAATCTATAGATAGCAGGATAAGCACCTGCAGAACTGCTATATGAACGGAAAAGTTCAAAATGGAGGCAAATCTATGACTGCATTTTATACAGAAGCTGATTATGAAAATTCCATCATAGAGTTATTTCAGAACATGGGATACAGCTATATTTACGCACCGGACTTGGAGCGTGATTTTAACAGTCCGTTATATGAGGATGAACTTAATGCTGCTTTGTACCGGCTTAATCCGGATATGCCAGATGATGCAATTTCCGATGCGCTTTATAAACTGAAAAATTTTGAGAATGCCGAACTGACACAGAAAAATGCCGTATTTATGGATTACTTACAGCATGGTGTTGAAGTTCGGTATTTTTGTAAAGGTGAGGAACGTTCCGGTCTTATATATCTTGTAGATTATAAGAATCCTGATAATAATTCTTTCATAGTAGCAAATCAGTGGACGTTTATCGAGAACAGTAACAAGAGACCGGATGTACTGTTGTTCCTCAACGGATTACCTGTTGTACTTATTGAATTAAAGTCCCCGTCACGCGAGGAGACGGACGCTTCTGAGGCATATACTCAGATACGGAATTACATGCATGAAATACCATCAATGTTCATATATAACTGTATTTGCGTTATGAGTGACCATCTTACTTCCAAGGCCGGAACTATAACATCCGGTGAAGATCGTTACATGGAATGGAAGACGAAGGATGGTAATTATGAAAACACCCAGTACGCACAGTTTGATACGTTTTTTGAAGGAATTTTCGAAAAAGAAAGGCTGCTCGATATTATAAAGAACTTCATATGCTTTTCAAATGAGGGACTTAAACAAAATAAGATACTTGCAGGATATCATCAATACTTCGCGGTAAACAAGGCGATTGCATCGACAAAGCGTGCTACGGAGACCGATGGAAAGGGCGGAGTTTTTTGGCATACCCAGGGGTCTGGTAAATCCTTATCTATGGTTTTTTATGCTCACAGATTACAGGAAGCCTTGGATAGCCCCACAATAGTCGTGCTAACGGATCGTAATGATCTGGACGATCAGTTATTCGGACAGTTCGCAAAATGTAAAGACTTTCTGCGACAGGAACCGCTTCATGCTGAAAGCAGGGAACATCTGAAGACATTATTGGACGGCAGGCAGGCGAACGGCATAATCTTTACAACCATGCAGAAGTTTGAGGAGTCTAATGAGCCGTTATCAGAACGCAGGAACATTGTTGTAATGGCGGACGAGGCTCACCGCGGTCAGTATGGTCTGAAAGAAAAGGTTGACCCGGAAACCGGTAAGATCAAAGTGGGTACTGCCCGGATTATAAGGGACACCCTACCGAATGCTACTTATATAGGATTTACGGGCACACCGATTTCTCTTAAGGACAGAAGTACCAGAGAAGTGTTCGGTGACTATATAGATGTTTATGATATGACACAGGCTGTAGAGGACGGTGCAACAAGACCTGTATATTATGAAAGCCGTGTTATCAAGCTTAACCTCGACCAAGATACGCTTAAGCTTATAGATGAGGAATATGACATAATGGCCAATAATGCCGATCCCGAGGTCGTTGCCAAGAGTAAGCGTGAACTCGGCCAGATGGAAGCCATCCTTGGAAATGAGCAAACCGTAGATTCTCTTGTTAATGATATCCTTGATCATTATGAGAATTACAGAGCAAATCTTCTTACCGGTAAGGCTATGATAGTTGCTTATAACCGTAATATTGCAATGAAGATCTACAACAGGATATTACAGATAAGACCGTCTTGGACAGACAAGGTTGCAGTTGTAATGACTGAAAGCAATAAGGACCCGGAGGAGTGGCGCTCTGTTATCGGTAATAAGCGTCATAAAGAGGAACTGGCCAAGAGGTTTAAAGATAATGAGGATCCTTTAAAGATTGCCATTGTAGTTGATATGTGGCTCACCGGGTTTGATGTTCCCTCACTGGCAACAATGTACGTATATAAACCAATGCAGGGTTATAACCTTATGCAAGCGATCGCTCGTGTTAACAGGGTGTTCGGAGATAAGGAGGGTGGCCTTGTCGTGGATTATGTCGGTATTGCCTCTGCGCTTAAGCAGGCGATGAATGATTACACATCCCGAGATAAAAAGAATTATGGTGATACAGATGTTGCTAAAGTTGCATATCCTAAGTTCCTTGAGAAACTATCTGTATGTCGTGATCTGTTCCATGGATATGATTACTCAAAATTCATGTCTGGAACCGATCTTGAGAGGTCAAAGACTATCAGCGGAGCAGTAAACTTTATTGTGGCGGTAGATAAGGAAACGGAGCGTGACAGTTTCCTGAAAGAATCCTTACTTATGAGGCAGGCCTTATCGTTGTGCTCGTCACTGGCAGAGGAGAGCTTGCGTGTTGAGGCAGCGTTCTTTGAATCTGTCCGAGTTCTCGTTGGCAGACTCATTAATCAGGGAGAAGGAAAGAAGATATCCCTCCCGGAGATGAATGAGAGAATAAATGCACTACTTGAACAGAGTATAAAGAGTACCGGCGTGATAAACCTGTTCTCAGATGTTAATGGTGACTTTTCGTTGTTTGATCCTAAGTTCCTTGAGGAGATCGGGAAGATGAAAGAAAAGAATCTTGCCGTAGAGCTACTGAGAAAACTCATCGCAGAACAGGTTCTTATATATAAAAGGACAAATGTGGTCAAGTCCCAAAAGTTCAGTGAGATAATACAATTGGCAATGAACCGGTATCTGAACGGAATGCTGACAAATGAACAGGTCATTGAAGAATTGCTGAATCTTGCGAAACAGATACAGGCAGCTCAGAAGGAAGGTGAGGAACTCGGACTTACTGCTGATGAGCTTGCATTCTATGACGCATTGACAAAACCACAGGCGATTAAGGATTTCTATGAAAACGAGGAGCTGATCGCCATTACAAAAGAACTGGCCGAGGCTCTTAGGAATAACAGGACAATAGACTGGCAGAAGAGGGAGTCCGCTAGGGCGAGTATGCGGATGATGATCAAGAAGTTGCTTAAGAAGCATAAGTATCCCCCGGAAGGAATGGATGATGCCGTTCAGACTGTAATGACTCAGTGTGAGTTGTGGACGGATAATGATGATAACATAGAATCACTCTCAACTAATACCGATATGGATAAGCGTGTAGAGGCATACGCAAATAGGATGCATCAGTATGTTGAGAGCTTATAATATGTAAAAGTTTGGAAGAGTGATTTGTGATAAATAAAGGATAAGAATGCAGATAAAAAGAAAGCAGGGGGAAAGTGAAGCGATAAAAATCCTTAAATCCATAGGGATACAGATAGCCGAAGATTACTGTGATGATAATTCTAGTAAAAGCATGCCGGATCTTAAGTATGCTAATGGTAGAGGTATAGAGGTTACTCATACATATCATAATAATGCTATACATACAAAATTGAACCAGTATCTTAGGAAACAACTGAAAGGAGATCCTCATTACTGGATAGAAAAAAATCTTGAAATTGAAGAAAGGTGTAGCGAAGCAATAGATCGTGTGCATTCTTTGGGATATGATATGACCGCTGAAGGAGAACTAAGCGATGATGCAATAAAGCTATATAAGGAGGACTGTAAGATTTTAAAAAGCCATATTGGGTATGATCCGACAAAATGAAGAGATAATAAGATATGATGAAGAACTCAAGGGAAAGGGAATAAAGACATATGACGCACTACATATCTCATGTGCTGTGAATGCCGATTGTGAATATTTCATTACAACAGATCGAAAGCTTCTAAATTATGAGGTTGATGGTATTAGAATTTTAGATCCGGTTGCTTTCATTTCAGAACAGGAGGATGAAACAAATGATTGACCATAGAACTGATACAGCCCTTAAGTGGGAAGGAATGGAAATTTTAATAAAGAATCTGGGATATGTTGATGCGGAAAGGTTTGTAGCCTTGATGAATCGAGAACCATTTGATTATACTAAATGGCGTCAGAGCAATTGTCCGCAAACCTCCTTTCTGAGCGGGTTTGAGGGCATCAAACTCAGTTCGAGTCCCGTCTGTTAAATTACTGATCAGAGGGTTGCGCATTTTTAAGGGTACTGCTATATTTAACTTTTTTCTTCTGAATGTAAGCGAGCAGGTCTTGGGTTATCTTAATGGTACATCCGTATATCTTTACGCTGTTATCGGTATTTACCTCCCTTACGCATCTGCTCTTTACGGTAAAGGTTACGAATTCTGCCTTATCCGTAAAGGTTATGTCAAAACGCAAGCCTATCGGGTTAAAATCCAGAGGTTCCATGCGTAGACCAATACCGGTTTTGGAGATGTCGCGGATCGTACAGTTATGCCTTCTTCCGTCACCTTCGATCTGAACTGTTGCACCAAGGCCGATGGGAATGCGCGGCGATGACCTGCGTTCATGCTTCTCACTTGCCTTGGGTGTGGAGATAACATATTCCTTATTGATCCGGTCGTACTTGACCTGAACCTGTTTCCATACCTCAAATCTTTTGGCACCCGGTCCCAGAAATCTCACAGATATCTTACCGCGGAAGTTGTTGATATTGACTATCTTGTTATCAACTCTTGCAACTTCGGCAATGATACATTTACCTGCCTTGCCTGTCGTACCTGCCTTCTTAACAGTGGTTTCAAGCTTGGTTGCCTTAGTAACGTAATTAAACTCGATAGTGATTTTTGAATTTGCGGGAATCTCATCAATATACATGGTAACATCATACTTGTTGTCGCGGAATATGTCCAGTTTTTGATAAGGATTTCATTTCAAACCGCTCATTATACGCCAATGTCATCATAAGCCATTGAGGAAATAATGTAAAATCATTATAATGATTCTGCATTGTTTTCAAATATATTTAAGGATCAAATATCATGGTAGGATCAGGAACTGTAATCAACACGGTGGCTATTATCTTGGGAGGGATGATCGGCCGTTTTACCGGCAAACTGTTTACGAAGGAACAACAGACGGCCATAAATAAGGCGTGCGGCATCAGCGTGATGTTTATTGCCATAGCAGGAGCAATGCAGGGTATGTTGCATATTGACGGCGATAATATCGTAAGCGGTAAGTCGATGTTGGTAGTATTATGTCTTGCAGTCGGCACTATGACCGGAGAGCTTATCGGGGTCGAAAAGGGATTTGAGAGGTTCGGGGAGTGGCTGAAGAAAAAGACCGGAAACAGCAAAGATAAGGAGTTCGTAAACGCTTTTGTCAGTGCCTCGCTTACGGTATGCATCGGAGCTATGGCCATCGTAGGTGCTATCCGGGACGGAATAACGGGTGATAATTCAATACTTGCCGTAAAATCGGTACTGGATCTGATCATCATCGCCGTAATGACTTCGTCACTTGGCAAAGGGTGCGTTTTCTCCGCAATACCTGTTTTCGCCTTTGAAGGGATCATAACATTGTTCGCAAGGCTGATTTCTCCGATAATGACAGATATGGCAATAGCCTATCTGTCGTTGATCGGTTCCGTGTTGATATTCTGCGTCGGTATAAACCTTATTTGGAGCAGGACGATCCGTGTGGCTAATATGCTTCCGGCTGTGGTATTTGCGGTAATTGCTGCATATTTACCCTGGTCATTTTGAGTCACGGAACCTGTCCCCGTGACTCGCCCTTGATTCTTGCCCTCGTTTTTAGTGTGATGCTATAATAAATCTATAGTAAACGAAATAAATAATTTCGTTTACTATAATAAATTGATGCACACGATTGCGATGGGAAGGGCATCTGCGATGCCTCGCAATCGGCGCAAAGTGAACGAATTAAATTCGTTCACTATAACATTTATGAAGGAGGATCACACTATGACACATAATCCCGATATCTATTTATTGTATGAGTACATGAATAAGGTATCATTCACCATGAGGATCAAGGTTCGCCTCGATGAGGCGATAGACATACCGATGCTTACGGAGACAGCACGTGAGGCATTTAGCCGGTATCCGTATTACAGCGTACAGATCGGAATTGATGAGGGTGGGAATTACTCCCTTATTCCGAATGACAGACCTCTTCCCGTCTTACCCGAGGAAGGCAGAAGACGTGTGCTTGGCAGTGGTGAAGTGAATAAACATCTGTTTTATTTATCCTACAGGGATGATACGATTTGGTTTAACTGTGCCCATTCTGTTTGCGGCGGGTTCGGGGTGATGTTCTGGATCAAGACCACCCTTTATCTGTATTTGTGCAGGAAGTACGGTGACCTGGAAGCACCACGGGATATAAAGCTTCCGGGAACGCCGGTCACTGAGGCTGAGATGTATTATCCCGATGCGGCATCGCTTCCGGCAGATGAACCGATATACCGGTATGAAGGCGGCAACAGCAATCTCGCTCTCGGCAGGACCTTGAAATTCATGTTCAATCCCTTTGCATCGAACAATTATTATTATGAGATTGAGATCCCGTCCAGGGAATTCATGGATTATGCAGTGAAAATAGACGGCAGTCCCAATACCATCCTTATTGCAATGATGTATAAGGCCATGACAAGATTCCTTAAGGAGAAGGAGGGTACCTTCATTTCCGGCAGGCTGGCAGCCGATTACAGGGATGACTTAGGTGCATCGGGCTCATACCGTGATTTTGTGCGCTTTATCCACATACGATATGAGTGGGATATGAAGGATGAACCGATATCTAAGCTCAATCAGCGTGCGAGAGGTGCCGTGATCAGGCAGAATCAGCCGGAGTTAAGCATTGAGCGCTTCCGCAGGGCTGTCAAGGCGCATAATGGAATAGATGAGCAGCCAACGCTTAAGGAAAAGAAGAAATACGCTTCCGTGAACAGCACCTACAGAAATGATCCGCGAGATGTCTATACTGTAAGCTATGTGGGACAGATGGATCTTGGAGGTATGGAGAAGCATATACGGAGTATGTACAACATAACCGACGGTGATCTGATGCTCGAAGTTAATGCGTTAAAGGACAGGTTCAATATATGCTTCCAGGTTGTGGATAAAAACAGGGAACCTCTGCAGAGGTTCCTTGAGGTACTTGACGGTGAGAAGATTCCGTACAAGGTATCGGATATTAAAACAAGATATCTTCCTAAGATCGAGTTCCCTGCTTCGTGACTGGTATAACGTTCGTGAAATAGCTGGACTTAGGCAGGCGAGAATACGGTCCGGGTATTTAAGAATCGTTATACCGGCCATGAAGCAGGAATGTAGTAAGCCGCCGGTATTCAGAAGGAAAACAAGGCTGCTGTCTTCTTCATGCGGTCTGCGATCTTAACATCAAAAGGACATCTGCTCTCGCAGCCCTTACAACCTATACATTCGGATGCGGTGTGCTTCAGTGACTTATAATGCTCCCGTACACTTTCGGGAACACTGTTCTGAGCGGTCGCAAGATCATAGAACTTATTGACCATGGCAATATCGATATCAACGGGACAGGGCTTGCAGTGACCGCAGTAGGTACACTGTCCGGTATAGGAATGTAAGGGAGCGCCTGCGATTACGGAGGCATAATCCTTCTCATCATCTGAGGCGGTCTCGTATGAGACCGCTTCATCTACCTGTTCCTTTGTATCATATCCGCACAGGATGGATGATACCCCGGGTCGTGTAAGGGAATAGTGAATGAGCTGAACCGGGGTAAATGCCACACCAAAGGGCGACCGCTCCTTATCAAGGAGGGCGCCGCCGAAGAAGCCCTTCATTACTGTGAGACCGACATTTTCACGCTCACACATCTGGTAGAATTCAGCCCTGTCAGGGTCTATTCCCGATAACTCATCTTTGTCATAACCTCCGAACATGGAGTCAAGATCTTCCGTTGCGGGTCTCATGTCAAATGCGGGATTGATGCTGAAAAGGATCATTTCAATAAAGCCTGTCTGAACTGCCAGCTTGCCGATCACGGGATTGTGTGTGGACAGACCGATGTGCCTTATCGTACCCTTATCATGGAGTTCATGGACATATTTGATAAAATCGCCATTCATAGCGTTGTTCCAGTCTTCCATGGAATCGATATAATGGATCATTCCAAGGTCGATATAATCAGAGTGAAACCTCTCAAGGAGGTCTTCAAAGGCAGGACGGACGAACTTCATATCTCTTGTCCTTACATACTGGCCGTTCTGATAAGTGGAACCGATATGTCCCTGTACATACCATGAATCGCGGCATCCTTCCATGGCCCTGCCGATTATATCCCTTGATTTGGGATCGGGCATCCAGCAGTCAACAATATTTATCTCCTTTTCATGAGCGTATTTAAGAAGTTCGACGGATTCCGCTTCATCATGTCTCTCCAGCCATTCGCCGCCAAATCCTATTTCACTTACCTTAAGTCCTGTTTTACCCAGTGTTCTGTATTCCATGAGAATCTCCTTTGCTACCCTGTTGTCTGTACAAAGTTACGATACTATTTTATATTAACACTTTTTCGGTGATTTTAAAATATTCGCCTACGGTAACAGATCAGGATCAAAAATATATCCGGTGCTTTAAGTTTGCCGCAAATTCTGATATATTTATAATACTTTGAAATACCGGACCGGAAATATCCGGATCTGAAAAGGAGAATAGTTATGGAGAATAAGGAGGCTGTAATCTCAGAAGAAAAGCGTGATATGGTTATAATCCGTACCAGTATCATCGGGATACTGGCCAATGTATTGCTGGCTGCATTTAAGGCGGCGATCGGGATCATGTCCCATTCCATTGCGGTTACCCTGGATGCCGTTAACAATCTGTCAGATGCCCTGTCATCTATTATCACTATCGTGGGAACAAAGCTTGCAGGCAGGCTTCCCGATAAGAAGCATCCGCTCGGCTACGGAAGGATAGAATATCTGAGCGCAATGATCGTTTCGGGCATTGTTCTCTATGCAGGTATAACTTCGGCCGTGGAATCCGTTAAGAAGATCATTCACCCTGAAACACCGGATTACGGTATTCTTTCACTTGTTATAATCGCGGTAGCGGTTGTTGCTAAGATCGTTCTCGGAAGATATGTAAAGGCAAAAGGGAAACAAGTCAATTCCGGTTCACTTACAGCATCCGGTTCAGATGCGATGTTTGATGCCATCCTGTCTGCTTCGGTGCTGGTTTCGGCGATCATTTTTTTGATGAGCGGATTATCGCTTGAAGCCTACGTTGGTGTTATAATAGCAGGTTTTATCATCAAGGCGGGTATTGAGATGATGATAGAAACATTGAATGAGATCCTGGGAGTAAGAGCGGATAAGGAAAAAACGGCCAGGATCAAGGAACTGCTGTGTGAAGATCCGGATGTAAGGGGCGCCTATGACCTTATAATATACAATTACGGACCCGATAAGGATCTGGCTTCGGTACATCTTGAATTGCCGGACACAATGACGGCAAGAGAGATCGATAAGCTGACCAGGAAACTGGAAAAAAAGGTCTATCGGGAAACCGGTGTCATACTGGTAGGTGTGGGATTGTATTCCTATAATACCGGTAATGATGAAGCTGCCGATATTGAGAGGGATGTCCGTGAACGCGTCATGACTCATGAATGGGCAGTTCAGCTTCATGGCTTTTATGTGGATGTCGAAGCCAGGGATATGACTTTTGACGTTGTAATGAGCTTCGATATCACACCGAAGGAAGGAATCAGTATCATTTACAATGAGATTAAAGACTCATATCCGGAATACAATGTTCAGGTCGCACCGGATGTGGATGTATCGGATTAAAACATAAAAGGACGAATATCAAAAGTTGTGAATTGTATGATGAATAAATAACCGATCAAAGGAGGTAAATTATGAGTAACAAGATTAAAGTAGCTTTTTTTGATGCCAAGGATTATGATATAGCATCCTTTGACAAGGCGAACAGATCAGGTGATCTTAAGATCAAGTACTTTGAGACCAAGCTGGATGAGGATACGGTTAAGCTGGCCAAGGGATATGATGTCGTGTGCGTGTTTGTAAATGATACGGTCAATGAGAAGGTAATAAACTCTCTTGCCAAGAAGGGAGTTAAGCTTATTGCTCTTCGCTGTGCAGGCTTTAACAATGTGGATGTGGCACACGCAGCCGGGAAAATAGGTGTCGTCAGGGTGCCTGCCTATTCGCCTTACGCAGTAGCTGAGCATGCGGCAGCCCTTCTTCTTACTTCTATAAGGAGAATCCACAAATCATACATAAGGACCAAGGATTTCAATTTTTCCTTAAACGGCCTTATGGGGTTTGATCTTCACGGTAAGACGGTCGGTGTCGTCGGTACAGGTAAGATAGGGCGTGTTTTCATTGATATCTGCAGGGGATTTGGAATGAATGTTATAGCTTATGACAAGTTTCCCGCCAAGGATGCCGACTATGATTATGTTGATCTGAAAGAGATATGGAAGAAATCGGATATTATATCCTTCCACTGTCCTCTTACAGAGGAGACGTATCATATGGTGGATGCAGCATCAATAAAAAATATGAAAAAGGGAGTTGTTCTTGTTAATACATCAAGAGGAGCACTCATCGACGCCGAGGCCCTGCTTGAAGGGATCAGGAAAAGGCATATAGGGGCCGCCTGTCTGGATGTGTATGAAGAGGAGGCCTCGGTATTCTTCGAAGACAGGTCGGGTCATATATTTGAGGATGATACTCTGGCAAGGCTTATATCAATGCCCAATGTGATAGTTACTTCTCATCAGGCCTTCCTTACGGAAGAAGCATTGACAAATATAGCAAATACAACCATAAACAATATAAATGAGTTTTTGAAAAAGGGTTCATGTGTGAATGAGGTGAAGGCGTAATGGCTGAACTTAAATGCCCACATTGCGGACAGGCTTTTACAGTTGATGATACTGAATTAAGCTCTATAATACAACAGATAAGAGATCGTGAATTCGAGAAGGAAGTAAAGTCAAGGGTCAGCGAGCTTGAGGATTACCTGCGGGAAAAGCATGAGCTCGAAATGACTGCGCTTGAAAACGAAATCAGGCTTCATAGCAGAGAAGATCATGAAAAGGAAGTAAAGAAGCTTAACGACCGGTTGAATAAGGCAGAAGAAAGAGTTAATACTCTTACGGCACAACTTGATGCCAATGAGGATAAGAAAAAGCTGGCCATAATGGAAGCGGTAAAAAGGGTCGAGGATGAGAAGCGTGATATCGAAAACGAGCTCACGAAGGAAAAGGATAAGAGCAGGATTCTTCTCGAACAGAAGGATGAGCAGATAGCTTACTATAAGGACCTTAAGACGAAAATGTCCACAAAGATGGTGGGAGAAACGCTGGAACAGCACTGCGAGATCCGGTTCAATGAACTGCGGCCCACGGCATTTAAAAACGCGTATTTCGAAAAGGATAATGATATAAAGACAGGAAGTAAAGGTGATTATATCTATCGGGAAAACGATGAAAACGGTGTTGAGATAATATCCATAATGTTCGAGATGAAGAATGAGATGGATGAAACCTCTACAAAGCATAAGAATGAAGATTTCTTTAAAGAGCTTGATAAGGATCGTAAAGAAAAGAACTGTGAATATGCGGTTCTGGTATCCATGCTTGAATCGGACAGTGAGCTGTACAACGCTGGGATAGTGGATGTATCGTATAGGTATGAAAAGATGTATGTGGTACGTCCCCAGTGCTTCATACCCATAATCACGCTGCTGAGAAATGCTGCTCTTAATGCCCTTGTCTATAAGCAGGAGCTTGCGGTCGTCCGCAATCAGGATATCGATATCACGAATTTTGAGGACAATCTGCTTAAATTTAAAAATGATTTTACGCGGAATTACGATCTGGCCCACAGCCATTTTGATAAGGCTATTGCGGAGATTGACAAGACCATACAGCATCTTGAGAAGGTTAAGAAGGAGCTTCAGGGATCGGACAACCAGCTTCGCATAGCTAACAATAAAGTGGAAGAGGTAAGTGTAAAGAAGCTTATCCGCGGCAACCCGACTATGCAGGCTAAATTCGATGAATTGGAGGAGATTAATAAATAGCCTTTCAGAAGGGTATAAAGAATGGTATAAAGAATAAATGAATCTATTGAGATTATGTTTATATTGTGCTATACTGTCATAGTATTTGATGTGGTTTCGAGATCGAAACAATGGTATGGTGCAGGATTAGTACATCGGTAGTATATCAGCTTCCCAAGCTGAGGAGGCGGGTTCGACTCCCGTATCCTGCTTAACAGATTAGTATCGTAAAGGATAAGATGCCTGACAGAATACTGGTAACCCGTTCGTCAATGCCGGATATCGACGAGTATATTGAAGAAATAAGGCCGATATGGGAATCGCATTGGCTGACAAACATGGGTCCTAAGCATGAACAACTGAAGAAGGAGCTTAAGGAATATCTGAAGGTACCTAATATTGAGTTGCTCGTGAATGGTCATATGGCACTTGAGATGACGATACAGGCAATGGGGCTTAAAGGGGATGTTATCACAACACCCTTTACTTTTGTGTCCACAACTCATGCAATAGTGCGCAGCGGCTTACATCCCGTATTCTGCGATGTGAATCCCGATGATTATACAATTGATACCGATAAGCTTGAGAAGGCATTAACCGTGGATACATGTGCGATAATGCCTGTGCATGTATATGGTAATATATGCAATATTGAGGCGGTGGATGACTTTGCCGGGAAACATGGGCTTAAGGTCATTTATGATGCAGCGCATACATTCGGGGAAACCTATAAGGGGAAGGGCGTTGGAAGCTTCGGGGATGCATCTTGTTTTTCCTTCCATGCCACTAAGGTATTCAATACGATAGAAGGTGGCTGCGTATGCTTTAAGGATGATTCGATCACTGAATTGCTGTATGCGGTCAAGGATTTCGGGTTCGATGATCCCGAAGATGCCGGCTGTATAGGCGGTAATGCGAAGATGAACGAATTCTGTGCGGCAATGGGTCTGTGTAATTTAAGACATATTGATGATGACATCGCGAGACGGAAGGCCGTATATGAACGATATAACGAACATTTAGACGGAGTGAAGGGAATTAAACTGAATCATGTGAGGGCCGGCGTTGGATCGAATTATTCCTATTATCCGATAGTCATAGATCCCGTGGAATTCGGCATTGACCGGGATGAAGTGTTTAGAATACTGAGTGAGAAGGGGATCATGACAAGAAGGTATTTCTATCCTGCGACCAATGCCATGAGATGCTATAAGGGAATGTTTGATCCTGAGGATACTCCGGTTGCATCAAGGATCAGCAAACAGGTGCTGACCCTTCCGATATATCCTGATCTGG
The DNA here is from genome assembly GCA_002373875.1 of Lachnospiraceae bacterium UBA3641. Classification (GTDB taxonomy): domain Bacteria; phylum Bacillota; class Clostridia; order Lachnospirales; family Lachnospiraceae; genus UBA2868. The sequence goes on along the minus strand of DFKQ01000019.1, from coordinate 3,074 downwards.
AACTTGAAACTGTAGATAAGATATGTGAGATGATGGTATGTCATTAAGGGAATGATTTTGGTTTATGATATTTCTATGGCATCCATCACAGTATTATCAGGTTGGCGCAGTTTAAATCATTGCACAGATCATACAGCTTACCCGTCTTAAGCCCTACAACCGTGGGTCGTAAACAGTTATCACTGTTGTTCTTCACTACTTTGGCCGGTTCACCTGACGAGAGAGTAACTATGCTGTCGACGGGGAATAGGATCACACAGTTTAAGAAGCTCAAAAGCGCCTGCATATCAAGATCCTGGGTCATGGCAAGGATCATCTCAACGGCCTCTCTCTTCTGAAAGGCTTTTTTATATGGCCTTTCCGTAACCAGTGCATCATAAACATCAGCTACCGCGATTATTTTAGCGTATTTATGTATTCCGGCGTCAGCCGTTCCGAGAGGATATCCTTTACCGCTTATCTTTTCATGGTGCTGAAGGACGCCCTTGAGGATCGCTTCGTTGAACTGGTTTTTCTCCTTAAGTATCTTGAAACCGAAAAGTGAGTGCTGTTTCATCAGTTCGAATTCCATGTCGTCAAGTTTACCGGGCTTGTTAAGTACTTCAAGGGGGATCTGTGATTTCCCAAGATCATGAAGAAGACCGGCCACTCCCAATTCGCGGAGCTCCTCCTTACTAAGACCGTAATTCTGCCCGATGACCATGGCCATGGTGGCAACATCGACGCTGTGCTTAAAGGTGTATTCATCGCTGACCTTTATAAGATTGATATCGATAGCTACGGCATTATTTCCGGTGATCGCCTTAACAAGTTCTTCCGAGATATTGTTGGTAGTCTCAAGGAAGCCCTCCGATTCGGTGTTATGGAAGAGGAACTGGATACCCTCGCCCACACGTTTGCACACTTCCTGGTTCAGCCGGACCTTGGATTTATCTTCAACTCGTGATTTTTCGATGAGCTCACGGGTATATGCGGGGAGGTTTTTTTCAAGCTCGGACAATTCCTCCTTGTCAGGTTCGCCGGTGCTTATAAATATACCCCCCACACCGTGTTCCCGCAGGTATTCTATTTGAAAATCATCAAGAACAGATCCTCTTACAATGAGCTCGCGCCCCTGAGAATCAACGATCGCCTGATCTATTTTCATTCCCGATCTTAAGGTTCTGGTGCTTACAAGTTTTCTTTTTGCCATAGTTGGTATCCTGTCGTAAAATTGTCTGATAAGGTATTATATCACAAAAGGGGACGGATTTGATAAAACCTTTAAAATATGATAAATTGGTAACTATTCAGGGCAGCAAAAATGACATAAGTTTTTGTTGGAATAATAAATCAAGGGGAGGATATAATGAGAGAAAGCGGTATTTTATTCCCGATCTTTTCAATACCTTCAAGGTTCGGGATCGGAACCTTTTCAAAGGAAGCGTATGATTTTGTTGATTTTCTGTATGGAGCGGCACAGGGTTACTGGCAGATACTCCCGGTAGGGCCGACAGGCTATGGCAATTCACCCTACCAGCCCTTCTCGGCATTCGCAGGCAATCCCTATTTCATTTCACTCGAAGATCTTATAGAGGAAGGTCTGCTTACGTGGGATGAGTGCTGTAATACGGATTTCGGCAATGACGAGACCCGTGTGGATTACGGGACCATGTATGAGAACAGGGATACTTTACTTAAGAAAGCCTATGAGCGTTTTAAGGAGGCCGGGAAGGAAGATAAGGAATATAAGGCATTTATAAAGCGGGAGGAGGATTGGCTTAAGGATTATGCCCTCTTTACCGCCATCAAGAAGGACCTTGGCGGGGCGCCATGGTATGAGTGGAAGGATGATCTTAAGAAGAGAACGGCGACAGCCCTTAATGCTGCCGGTAAGAGACTTAAGGATGAGATTGACTTTGTATATTTCAAGCAGTATGAGTTCGACAAGCAGTGGAGGAAGCTTAAGAAATATGCCAACGATAAGAACGTCAAGATAATAGGCGATCTGCCCTTCTACGTATCCCTGGACAGTGCCGACTGCTGGGCGCATCCTGAGGTATTCCTTATGGATAAGGACTTAAATCCCAAGGTGGTTGCGGGCTGCGCACCGGATGCCTTTTCAAGGACGGGCCAGCTGTGGGGCAATCCCATATATGACTGGAAGAAGCTTGCCGGGTCAGGCTATGACTGGTGGGTTAAGAGGATAAAGAGGAATTACGAGTTCTATGATGTTATAAGGATTGATCATTTCCATGGCTTCTGTGAGTATTATGCGGTGCCCTACGGTGATGAGACGGCTGAGCACGGGAAGCTCAACAAGGGCCCGGGGATGGACCTCTTTAATGCCCTTAAGAGTCAGCTGGGAGAGCTTAGGATAATAGCCGAGGACCTGGGGAACAATACGCCTGAGAATGAGAAGCTGCTTGCGGAATCAGGCTTTCCGGGGATGAAGGTGCTTCAGTACGGCTTTACTTCATGGGACAGCTACTACGTGAACCACAGGCATGTGAACAACTGTGTTGTATATACGGGAACCCATGACAATACGCCGACACGTGCCTGGGTTGAAGAGATAAATGACGGGGAGAGGGATTTCTGCAGGAGGTATATCAATTCGATGAATACCGATTTCGGGGCCCTTACCTGGGATATAATAAGAGAGGCATACAGATCGGTTGCCGATCTGTGCATCATCCCCCTGCAGGATTACTTATGCTTCGGGCGTGAAGCAAGGATCAATACACCCGGTACCTCGGAGGGCAACTGGGAGTGGAGGCTGCGGCCCAACTACTTATCGGATGAGCTTAAGTACAGCATAAGGGGACTTACGGAATTATACTCCCGCGTACCCAGGGAGTAAGATTGATAAATACAATGATATGATTAAAGGGGCAAAAGCCTGTCCCCACCACAAGCTTGCTTGATGGTGGGGACAAGGATTTATGACCCGCCCCAACATGAGCAAGAAGTGGGGCTTAGCACCACGAAATTGCGAATGGTGGGTATTCGTCATAAGGGGTACCGCAAAGTGGTGGATTCCTTATGACATAAGTGCGAAGCACGGAACAGTTACTATTCACAGCTGATTTGAA
>DFKQ01000012.1 GCA_002373875.1 Lachnospiraceae bacterium UBA3641 | reverse complement strand
GCCGCTCTTAAGCGTGAACTCTCCGAACTTAAGGACCTGAGAGTCTACCATGAACCTGATGAATTCTTCTTTGTATGCTTCCATATTCACATCTCCTTGGTTATATATTGTGTAACTATATTATTACTACCACGCTGCACGCCATACGATTTCGTCCGAACCATCGTAGTACCGGGTTCAACTCAACATCCATGTTTCGTTTCACCGCTCTCCACTCCATCCGGTCGGGGAGCACTACTCTTCTCGTCCAAAATGTATGCCGTTTCGCTCACATACTGCATATTGTCCTGTACACCGGCGAAGGACATATTATATAACTACGATGCTATCTGGTTCCCTGTATACAGCTGATAGTACTTACCCTTCTGCTTAAGAAGTTCGTCATGTGTGCCGCGTTCTATGATGCGGCCCTGCTCAAGGACCATGATGCAGTCACTGTTCTTTATGGTCGACAGGCGGTGGGCTATCACAAAGGTAGTACGTCCCTTCATCAGCTTGTCCATACCATGCTGTATGAGCTTCTCGGTACGTGTATCTATAGAGCTTGTGGCCTCATCGAGGATAAGGACCGGCGGATCGGCTATGGCGGCGCGGGCTATCGCAAGGAGCTGGCGCTGTCCCTGGCTTAAGGATCCTCCATCCCCTGTTATGACCGTATCATAACCCTGAGGGAGATGCCTTATAAAGGCATGCGCATTGGCAAGCTTGGCTGCCGCGATCACTTCTTCATCGGTCGCATCAAGCCTTCCGTAGCGGATGTTCTCCTTGATGGTCCCGGTAAAGAGATGGGTATCCTGCAGAACAATGCCAAGAGACCTTCTGAGGTCAGCCTTCTTTATCTTGTTTATATTTATACCGTCATACCTTATCTTACCGTCCTGTATATCATAAAAACGGTTGATAAGGTTGGTGATCGTTGTCTTGCCGGCACCCGTCGAACCGACAAAGGCTATCTTCTGCCCCGGAGTAGCGAAGATATCTATATTGTGAAGGACTATCTTATCATCCGTGTATCCGAAATCAACATCATTAAAGACCACATCGCCCTTAAGTTCAACATAAGTCGTGGTATCGTCCGCCTTATGGTAATGCTTCCATGCCCACAGTCCCGTTCTATCATCGGACTCTGTGATATTGCCGTCAGCATCCTTCTTCGCATTGACGAGCATTACGTAACCCTCGTCCACCTCAGGCTTCTCATCCATCAGCTTAAATACCCTGTCGGCACCGGCAAGGGCCATTACCACGGTATTGAACTGCTGGCTTATCTGGTTTATGGGCATATTGAGGTTACGGTTAAAGGTCAGGAAGCTTGCAAGCGATCCAAGGGTAAAGCCTCCTACGTTTCCTATAGCCAGTAACGCTCCGACCACCGCAACAAGCACATAGCTGACATTACCGAGCTGGGCATTTATCGGCCCCATGATATTTACGTACTTGTTCGCATTGTTCGCACTTACACACAGGTTCTCGTTTAACCTGTCAAATCCCCTGACCGCTTCGTTCTCATGGCAGAAGACCTTAATGACCTTCTGGCCTTCGATCATTTCCTCGATATATCCGTTAAGGGATCCAAGCTCTCCCTGCTGCTTGACAAAAAATTCGGAGCTCCTCTTTACAACTGCCTTGGATGCGATCAGCATGACCGCCACCATGGACAGGGTAACGAAGGTAAGGGGCAGGCTTAAGGCTATCATGCTTGCAAGTATGCTTACAACCGTTATGACCGAATTGAGCAGCTGCGGGATGGTCTGGCTTATTACCTGACGCATTGTGTCCACATCATTCGTATATACAGACATGATGTCCCCGTGGCTGTGTGTATCGAAATACCTTATGGGAAGATTCTCCATCTTCTCGAACAGGGAAGTCCTGATCCTTCTTAAGGAACCCTGAGAGACATAGATCATCAACTTGTTATAGGTAAAGGTTGTAAGTATTCCGGCGGCATATATGACAACCATCTTCGTTATCGCATTGCGAAGCGGGATAAAATCAGGCTCCTTCTGCCCGATCATGGGGAGGATATACACATCCACCAGTTCCTTCATAAACAGGGTTCCGCGAACCGTACACAACACGGACGTTATTATGCACAGGCACACCAGAAAAACATGCAGCTTATAATGTCCGAAGCTTATTGCAAAGAGTCTCTTTAATATCTTCCCCGGATTCTCAAGCTTGGGTCTTGGACCCATGCCCCTGGCACCTCGTCCCATCTTTACTTCTCTTACCTTAGGTTCTGCCATTACGCTTCCACCTCGCTTCCGCCTGTCATTACTTCATCGGGTTCCTGTGAAGCATATTCGGCATCGGCATGAACCGCATTCATTCCTTCATCCGGTGCGATCCTGTCGAAGTCCCTCTCCCCTGTCTGGCTCTCATAAACATCACGATATATCTCATTACCCCTGAGAAGCTCCTCATGAGTTCCGATACCGTCTATCCGTCCGTCATCCATAACTATTATCCTGTCGGCATCCTTAACAGAGGATACACGCTGGGCTATTATTATCTTGGTAGTATCCGGGATCTCCTCATAGAAGGCCCTGCGGATCCTGGCATCGGTTGCCGTATCAACCGCGCTTGTCGAATCATCAAGTATCAGCACCTTAGGCTTCTTGAGCAGGGCCCTTGCGATACACAGCCTCTGCTTCTGTCCGCCCGATACATTGCTGCCGCCCTGCTCAATATAAGTATCGTATTTATCCGGCATCTTCTCTATGAACTCATCCGCACAGGCCAGACGGCAGGCACGCCTGCACTCTTCCTTCATCTCCTCGGTAAGCTGTGATGTTCCGGCAGAACCGTCCCCGTGGCTCCCATGGTTCATTCCCCACATAAGGTTCTCATAAATCGTTCCCGAAAACAGCACGTTCTTCTGCAGCACTACGGCCACCTCGTTACGGAGGGTCTCAAGATCGTATTCCCTGACATCCCTTCCACCGACCATCACCTTGCCCTGTGTAACGTCATACAGGCGGCATATAAGGTTAACGAGGGTAGTCTTACCGGAACCGGTTCCGCCGATTATCCCTATGGTCTCACCGGATGCTATCCTTAAGCTGATATCCTTAAGTACCGGTGCCTCACTCTCCTTATAATACGAAAAATCAACATCCGAGAATTCGATGCTCCCATCCTTCACTTCCATGACAGGAGACCCGGGATTAACTATATCCGCAGTCTCGTCAAGAACTTCAACGATACGCTCACCGCTTGCCATGCTTATGGATACCATAACAAAGATCATTGACAGCATCATAAGGTTCATTAGAATGTTCATACAATAGGTGAGCAGGGTCATAAGCTCACCGGTTGTCAGCTCATCGCTTACTATCATATGAGCACCCACCCAGCTTATGACAAGGATACAGGTATAGATAGCCGTCATCATAACGGGGGCATTGATCACCACCTTGCTCTCTGCATTGACAAAAAGCCTGTAGATATTCTCACATGCCTTGTACATGCGTGACTTTTCATAGTCCTCACGGACATATGCCTTGACAACGCGGATCGCATTCACGTTCTCCTGCACGGTTGAGTTAAGCTCATCGTACTTCTTAAATACCTGCCTGAAGCTCTTCATGGCGGAAAGCATGATCGCGATGATTATAACAGCAAGAATAATGACAGCGATAAGATAAACCCTGGCTATCCTTGCGGATACCAGAAAGGCCGCCGTCATGGCAAAGATAAGCGAAAAAGGTGCGCGAAAGCTCATCCTTATTATCATCTGAAATGCATTCTGGACATTGGTCACATCCGTGGTGAGACGGGTGATAAGTCCCGCTGTTGAAAACCTGTCGATATTCGAAAAAGAAAATGTCTGTATGTTATCATACATGGCCTTACGCAGGTTCTTGGCAAATCCTGTCGAAGCCTTCGCCGCGGTAAAGCCTCCCGCAAGACCTGCCGCCAGTCCGAAAACTGCCATGGCAAGCATCATCAGGCCCACCCTGATTATGTATGATATATCACCCTTCTCGACACCGTTGTCCACAAGCTGGCCCATGAGACGCGGCGTTATGGTCTCGGCTACGACCTCAAGGATCATACATATGGGGGTGATAATGGCAAATATCTTATATTCCTTCAGATGACTTCCAAGCTTCTTAAACATTCCTTCTTCTCTTCCATGCCGTTATACTGTTACGGATACGGATAACCGTTTCGGGCAGACTCAAAACTGTTGCAAACACAGAGAACATTATAACATGTCCGGATGCAATTAACTACGTAAAGATTCAAGGGCGATACATTAAAAACGTATAGGAAGCCTTCTAAACACCATGAAGGGGAAAAAAATCCGATCCTTCCGGTATGGCGGTGAGGAATTCGTGATGATCATCCAAAACCTTGACACAAATGCCGTGATCAGGATAGCCGAAAACATAAGACGCGATATCGAATGGCAGACCTGGGACTTCCCCCGCAAGGTAACGGTCAGCATAGGCTTATCATCCGGCACGGTCTCAATGGAGACCGTGCGTCATGCGGATGAATGTATGTATCATTCCAAGCAGAACGGCAAAAATACCGTCACATATGATCTTTGATATCATCAAGAAAGCCCTGAAGCCTTTCCTTGGTTACATGCTGCATAATAACTATATGAGACAGGTCGCCGCCGAGCCTGTCATCATGATCGGGAGCCAGAGCGTACTTAGTCACTATTTCCTTGGACGGCCGCTTGAAATATACGGTGTTCGATGCCGATTCAAGCCATGCCGGCCAGCCCATTTGGGTTAATTCCTCTTTAAGCCACTGTGCCCGTTCAAGCATCCCCGTCGATTGCCTTACAAAATCCTCCTCACTTGTATGTTTTATAATCCACCACAGCTTAAGCGGAGACATGGCGGAACGCAAGCAGTTGATCATGGGCATCGAACCGTTAAGATAAGGAACGGCAAACGGGTTCTGGTTCTCCTTTATCTCCCTTGTAGTAATGAAAAATCCGGCAGGTTCATCCATCCCGAAGAATTTATGCCCGCTGACTGCGATCGAGTCAAAGGGATGAACCTTGCGGTTCAGCATGTCGCGATACCTGGTATGAGGAATATACCCGCCAAAAAGCGCAGCATCCACATGCCGGTATACCTCGATTGACGGATGGCCGGCAAGCACTGCGTTTATTGCATCCATATCATCAATTCCGCCCTTGAATGTGGTACCCAGAGCGAACACCATTAGGGCCGGACGGTCATCTGCCAATACCTTATTAAGCTCTTCCGGGATCATGCGTCCGTGCACATCGGCAGGAATAAGCCTCATATCCAGATTCTGCAGATCAGTCAGCCGCATGCTCGAATAATGAGCCGCCTCGGATACATACACTACAGGCTTCTTACCTGTCTTCTTCTCAAGATATTTGGATCCAAAATAAAGCCCATGGTTATTCCCATCGGTTCCGCTGAAGGTCACGATCCCCCACAGCTTATCGACCTCAAAGCCGTATAGAGGTCCGAAAAATTCAATGACCTCACGCTCATATTCAAGCGTATTCAGTATAAGATGCTCGGTCTCCATGTCAAAAGGGTCGCCGGCGTTATCTGTCATCGCCAGATTTACTCCACTTCCCCAGAGCCATTTGTAGAATGAAACCAGCCTGCTCTCCTGATTTATGGGATATCCGAAGCCGATCCTCTTTTTCATTACTGTTTCCCCGGCAAATTCATCCAACCGGGCTTCTATTGCAAAATCATCCATCATATCTTTTTCTCCTGCTAAATCCTGTCAACGCTTTCGAAGAGGCGCATTTTTTCCTCAACTACCCGGCGGACAGCCCTGACTTCATATTCCGTCAGGTCAAATGCGTTATTTATGCCGGCATTTATTCCCTCCTGCATCCCCTGCACCTGGGCTTTACTAATGTCGGTAAATATATTGACCTTTGCAATGCCCCGCCTGATCGCCTCTTTGAAATCATTGTCCGTAAGTCCGCTTCCTCCATGCAGGACAAGGGGGACATCCACTGCGTCCGCTATCTCGGATATCCGGTCAAAATCAAGCTTGGGCGGGAATTTATAATCCCCGTGAGCATTTCCCACAGCGATCGCAAGAGCATCCACTTTGGTACGGCGTACAAAGTCGGCGGCTATTATCGGATCCGTATAATAATCAGCAGGGTTTTCAAGCTTACCGGCCCCGTCATTATCACCCACATGACCGAGTTCACCTTCCACGGTCACTCCGATGGAATGCGCGATCTTAACGATCTCGGCAACCCTCTCTGCATTTTCTTCATAGCCTGCCGTGGAGCAGTCATACATTACGGATGTAAAGCCCGCCTGCATAGCCTCCATACACTTTTCAAAGGTAAGACCGTGATCATAATGCAGCACAACTGGAACCGCAGATCTCTCTGCCCTTGCCCTTACCATGGCTGCCACTTCCTTAAGATCCGCGGCTCCAAGCAGTATCTCTGCCGTTCCCATGATAACGGGTGATTTAAGAGCTTCGGCCGCATCCATTATAGCATTAGTCATTTCCAGATTGACCGCGTTAAACAATCCTACTCCGTAATGTTCCTTCCTTGCCTGCAATAGAACATCGTTCAAGTTGACAAGCATTCTGTTTCCTCCTTACCAGGCTTTTTCCCAGCCCGTTTCTATTTTCTTTCTTATTTCAGACAACCCCGGCACTCCGCTCACCGCGTCGTATGACATGCAGCAGAGCGCTCCGGCAGCAGCTGCATTTTCCAAAGCCTCACCGGGCAAAGCACCATTAAGGATGCTTGTCAGGAATGCCGCAATGCTCGCATCTCCGGCTCCTGTCCCCGACAGAACCTTATCAATCTTATAGCTTTTCTCAAACCTGCAAAAGCCATTCCATTGTTCCTCAATAAGTGACAGCCGGCTTCCTGTCCCTGCCATATTTGCAGATGCCCTGAAATATAGACCCATAGCCCCGCATTTCAACAATACGGATCCTGCTCCCATATCAAGGCATCTTTGGGCAAGCGGTTCTATATCATCCTCTATGGAAAGAACCTTGGTCATGTCCCCGCTTCCGGCCTTGTCAAGCAGGCTTTCGTATTTAGACCTGTCAAGCATGAAGCACAGCTCTTCAAAGCTTGGAACGAAGAAATCCACAAACGGCAGGGCCCCTGCAAGTATCTCTTCCCAATCCGCCGCACCGGCATCGCTGTCAGGATCTATCGCTGCCATATCAAGGCTTGTGGCTATATCATGACTCTTCATTCTGCTAAGCAGGGAGATGAGCTTTACACCCTTATTCTCATACATCTGTTTCATGATAGTGGGGTAACCAAAATGAAACAATGCCGCGTCATCCAAGGCACTGTCCGGTATCTCGCTTCCGTCAAAGGTATCATTGGCCCCGGGACAGTGCAGAAAAATACGATCGACCCCCGGAGGCGCCACTACCACCGAGTAGCTCGTTATCTCTCCTTCCTCAATTATAAGGTTATCTCCTGCATTATATTTCTGCAATATTTCCCTGACCATTCCTCCGAAGGCATCATTACCGACCTTACCCATAAGACGGACATCGGCCCCCAGATTCTTCATTGCCAGCCCGGTATTTGCCACGGCACCGCCGGTATGTACATTGGGTGCCGCCATATGGATAAGCTTCCCGGGCTTTAAGATCTACGTCAGATCCGTTACCTTTCTCGTATTCTGCGGAAAAACAGGAGTGATATCTATACAGATATGCCCCGCAACTATGGCTTTCTTTTTCATATTTAATAACTCCTCTATATAGAGTCACGGGGACAGGTTCCATGACTCACTTGATAACTCCCACATGACTCCGGTCATGCCTTAAGTCCTGCTATACAGCTCTTCTTGCAGAAACAAAGGCCGTAGGATACGACTCCGGCGTAGCCTTCATCAAGGATCCCTTCCTCATACTTCTTATCCCTTATCTGGGCGAAGGCTTCCTGCAGGCCGTCATCCATTTCATTGAACTTCTTTCTCACCTTAAGTTCGAAGATATAAGCGGGATCCTTCGGTCGGTTGGGATAGAGGATGATGTCAGGGCGGCCGTCACCCGCTTCCCTGTTTGACTGTGCATAATAGTGCGGAACTCCGTTAAGGAGCGATAAAAAGTACCCGTGGTAGAAGGATTCCGAACTATCAAATACGCTGATGCTCCTGGCAAGCAGCTCGCTGACAAAATCGGATATCTTCTCCGTATCCTTATTCAGTATCGCTTCATGAAGCCCGCTGAGTCCTGTGTTCTTTACAACCCTGTCAAACCACAAGCTTATCTGATTCCTGTAGATACTGTTTATCTCAGCATTGGGGACACACATGGTAAGGTATATATCATCGTTTTCCTGCCGTTCCGATACCTTCTTCATATATCCCGTAAAATACAGGAAGTTCCACAGGTTATCTTCGCTCTCACGGATATCTGCATATGTAATATCCTCGTGTATCCGCTTCTCGATGGTACCACCGCTTATAAGGGTATCGAGTTCTTCTCTCATGCCCTCATCCGCATTTTCGATAAGCTCCTTTATTATCGAATTGGATGATGTATTGGCCCAGTAAGGTTCGGCGAATCTTTCCGGAGCTCCCACATGCTCGCTGACATAAATTGTCACGCTCCACGGGTTATATACCTCGGCCTCCCCGAATAGATACCCGTCATACCAGTTCTTTACCGTTTCTGTGTTACACTCAAGATCATAAACCCGGAGCATTTCCTCAGTCTCTTCCTGTGTGAAACCAAAATATTCTCCGAAATCCCTGCTTCTAATGGATACCATCTTAAGATTATTAAGTCCTGTAAAAATACTTTCCCTGCTTATCCTAAGACACCCCGTCACCACGGCTCTCTCAAGCGCATCATTTGTCTTAAGAGCCGATTCAAACAATGAACGGATAAAATCGATCATCTCATCATAGAAGCCCCTGAACCAGGCATTCTCAAGAGGAACATCATATTCATCGATAAGGATTATGACTTTCTTCCCATGATGTTTTTCAAGGAGCTCTGACAGGGTCTTAAGGGTAACGGCATATTTCCCGACCTCCCTCCTGAATGCCTTATCATACTCCTTTTCATCTGTATATGCTCGGCTTCTCTTCTCCCATTCAAGTTCACCGCCTGTGATCTCACGGAAGCTCTGCTTCTCATCTTCTTCTATCACATCCGATTCAAGCAGATAATCATGTCTTCTGTATTCCCCTATTATCTCCTTGCGCAGCATGGTAAAGGCATTATAGAAATCACCCTGCTTAGCCGACTTAAGCGACATGTTTATAATGGGATACTGCCCCAGCATATTAAGGATCTCATCCCCTGCATCCATTATCTTCATGCCCTCAAAATACCGGCGGTTATCAACAACATTTCCGTTGCGGTCGTATTCAAGCTCGAAGAAGGTACGGATCATGGACAGGGCAAGGGTCTTACCGAACCTGCGGGGCCTTGTGAAAAGCGTCACCATGCCTCCCTTAGCGACAATATCATGTATGAGCATGGTCTTATCCACATAATAACATTTATCATCGATGACTCTTTTATAATTTTCATAACCGATCCCGATCTTTTTCATACATTGCTCCCTTATTTCAGATCCTTACTATAATACGATCGGCCCCCGATTTTTCACGGCCAGTCCGGTATTTACCACGGCACCGCCGGTATGTACATTGGGTGTCGACTTATGAATAAGCTTCCCAGGCTTTAGGATCTGCGTCAGATCCGTTACCTTATAATAACGAGTCATTGTTATGATCATAATTCAATATTTCTGATATTCTCCCTGATCCTTTGAGATATCCCGTCATGAAGATACACCGGATTCAATCGATTCTTTGAATATTTCAAATATGAATCCTTAGTCATTTCCATGAGAAGATGCGTAAAATATCTCTCCCAACTAAAATAATCCCTGCTCTCTATATGATCATTGGGACGTTTCATTATCTTTTCCAACTCCCGATTCTTTAAAACACCCGAATACAAAATCAACCACTCAAAAGATTCCGGCAAAAACAATACGATATCTCTCCTCCGACCGACAAGCTTGCTAATTCTGTCTATTTCAGCTCCAAAAGCAGCTCCGTCTGCAATCACCACTATACTGCCATCTCTCTTGTTCTCAAGTATCTCGGTAAATATCTTTGATTTTCCCCCGGCACTTATTACTTCATAGTCCTTACCATCGGATAATCCCTTAAAAAAATCATATCCCGAATTGGAATCCTCAACCATTACGGTATGTGGAATTACCCGTTCATCAGGCGTATGGTCACCATAGATATGGTAGAACTCGTGATATGCCTGAAATAATCCGGCATACTTACCGGATGATCTTATGCCATAGATCTCATCAACACTGTATGGCAGGTTAGGAAGCCCCTCACGCGTAACAATAACATAATAATTATCCGAGTCTCGCACCATTCGTGCGAAGTCATCACTTATCATAAAATCATTGTCTTCATCTATGAATACAATGGAATCCTTTATTGTTAACAGCAGCGTGCTCCAGTCACGTCCGGCAAGTACCCTGCAAGACTTATCGCATACAAGATTGATGCCGCTGGATTCGCCGGATTCATAATACTCTCCTATCATCTCAACCAGTGTTGTCTTTCCTGTGGCACTGTCACCCTTGATTATCGTGATGTTTCTTTTGATATCAAATTCATATTTGACCGATGAGTTAGATACGGTTATCTTATGTATCCCATTCATAGTTTATTCTATCCTATCTTACAAACATGCCTGCTACCGGTATCATTTCATCCATACTATTTACCGTCTGCCCGGTATTCAGGATCTTTATGGTAAAGCTTTCCTCACCGAAATCCATAATGTGCCTCAGATTTATGGTTATATCCATTCGATTGCCAAGCACGATCAACCATTTTGCGCAGTTATCTCCGCATGCGGACGCATTAAAAACCTTATCCGGGCATTTGTAGATATCTATAAGTGTTTTAACTCCTCCGGATAATTCTCTGGGTGAAATACCTCCCAGAACCGGACTGTCTATCACTCTGGCTCCGATCACTTCCGACTTATCAACATCCTTGATCATCTGTTTTGATAATTCATCCGTGATCCAGTCATCCTTATACGAATTTTTGAAAAATCGTGCCGGATTATATATCGCTTCAGGCATATCTCCGTAGTATATCGATAACATTATATCCCTCATTTATACATATATTTGATCTTATCCGGGCCAACAGCAAATGACCCTTACCTGTCCACATTTACCATGTATAAGATTATACTTTTACTTATAAATAAATACAAGCACCGGCAGCAGGTTTATCCCGCTGCCGGTCAGTATATCTATCTCCACCACCACTTTATTCCCTTTGCTCTGATGTTGAAGGTTACCGTCCTGGTCCCGCCGTAATTACCGACGCCTCTGAAGGTGACCTTAGCCTTGCCCTTCCTTATGTTATCTGAGTATCCCGTTATTATATAATCACCTTCACCGGTTACTTCATCATAAGGCTTCAGGACTGTTTTACCTGCCTTTACCGTTATAGTCGCCGGATCAAGGGTGATCTCCTTACCGGTATAGACCGGTGGTTCTCCTTGACAGCTTCACAGGAAAGATATACTTGACTGAATCCTTATCCTGGAAACAGACAGACTTACCGAATCAAACATGGTATAATCTTATTACTTCATGGAATCTTGGCAATGTCAGCGACACATATCCGTGCCCGGTCGAGGTTATCAACCCGCTCTTCAGCATCTTTTCACGATACTTTGAAAACGTTCCTGCCGACATATCAAGAGCCTGCCGTATTTTCTCTACCTTCACATCGTCCTCACCCATGCACCTTATAATGCGTCTTTCATTCTGAGTAAGCGAATCCCATATTTTCCTGTAAGCAAAGTCTTCCAATATCTCGTCATATTTCTCAAGAACAATTTCACAATTGTCCACACCATATTCCCAGCAAAGCATTCCCAGAGCCTGAAAGCCGAAGGCGTAGCCCTTCGTAAGCTCAGCAAGCCGAAGCGCCGTATTCTCATCAATATCAAATATCTCCTTATATTGACGGATTATTTGATTTAAGCTAAGCGATTCCAAGCGGATCTTAGGGGAACGCAAAAGAAAAGTAAGAGCCGGATCATTCTGAATGGAATATATATTATCATACAGACCGGTCATCAATAGGTATACCGGCTGATCCTGCCTGAGCCATATCTGAAACTGTGCCGCAAACTCCCTCATATCCTGATTATGCATAACTTCGTCTATTGTTATAAGAACCCTTCTGCCTTTCCTGCCTGCCGTACCAAGCAGGTCGGAAATAACACTCACATTGTCTCTATAATCGGTTACACCTCCCATCCCTACACTGACACCCATTAAAGAAACATTAAAGCCCTTGTCAAGCAGCTTAGGGATATTGTTACATGTGTCATACAACCTATGCGCAAGATCATCCAGAAGATTTCTTGTTGAATTAAGGTCAACCACTATCCAGTCTCCCGATGAGCAAAGCTGCTTTGTAACCGCAGTCATCAGTACTGTCTTCCCGCTCCCTCTTATCCCTTCTATCATGTATATCTGCGAAAGAGGTGATGATGAACTGAAAGCACTGCAGATCATATCGGTGTTCTCATATCGTGATATATATCGTTCCGGATATTTACCAAAAGTCAAAGTAAATGGATTATTGCCTTTATGACTCATACTGTTTTAATGATCCTTTCCATTTTTCGCATTTCACCATAATGATCATGTTCGTCGCAATTCATCATAATTCATCTAAATAATCAAGGGACGGTCCTCAACATAATGACCATCTTCCTCATCCCACACTTCCTGTATTATTATTCCGCCAAGGAAGGATCTCTCCCGTGTCCTCGGAGCTTCTTCGTAAAACCTGCAGGCTATGTTATCCTTCGTATTTCTCGGATCCGATGTCGAAAATCTCTGCGGCACACATATCCTGTCTTCCTGATAATATGCAGTCTCACAATGTATACAGTTGGTACACTTGATCTGTATCATCTTACCTCATCTTCCTTGTTTCGCTTTTCGCCGTTGAACAGATTAAGAAGGACAACAGCCGAAAGGATCAGAAGTATCCCCATGCCGGAGAGCACTGTCAAAGGCTCCGAAAATACAAAAACCCCGAACAGTGTTGCCACCATAGGTTCTATCGTAGCCAGTATCCCTGCCCTGCTTGCCTCGACCGAATCAAGTCCTAAAGTATATGCAAGGAATGGGATCACTGCCGTGATCAACGCTGTCAAAAGGCAGAAAAGGATCAGCTTCCAAAGGTCCTGCGTCCCGGCGAACTTCATCATCATATCCTTGGGATGGCAGATGATAAGGGATCCTATGGCCGCAAACAAAAAGGTAAATGCCGTAACCGTATAAGCCGAATACCTCCGCAGCGCTATCGTTCCCAGAATACTGTATAGCCCGTATCCTATCCCCGAACCCAGACCGACGAGCAGACCTGTCAGTGTCATCTTCTCTCCCGATATTCCGGATACCAGGACACAGCCCGCAAAGGCAAGGACAAGGGCCAACAACTTCATCCGTGTCATCTTCTCGTGAAAAAACAGGATCGACATGAGCATGATCCATACAGGAGAAGTATAAAGCAGGATCGCAGCAGCGGAAAGGGACATCATATTGATCGCCGTAAAATAGCACACGGTAAAAAACAGGATACTGCCGAATCCGAGGCCAAGAAAAAGAGGGATATTCTTTAGTGATATCCCAAATCCCGATCGATCCTTAACTAAAAGGATAATACAAAAGAATACTGCCGCCAGAGTTACCCTTATCGAAACGATCTGGATGGGATCAAAACCTTCTGCACCGAGTTTTCTCACAAATATCCCCATGCTTCCCCAGAAGCATCCTGCCAAAATGATAAGCAGCGTTCCTATCCTTTGCTTATCAGTCTTTTCTATGATGATCGTTTTTGTATTCATTTTATGTTCCTGCTTCCATAATTTTATAGAATCCAGAATTTCATCAGAAATTCGGGATTCGTATTCGACCAGGCTCTGCCAAAAGCAGAGGCGTGTCCCGCAGAAGGCGGGATTTCCGAATGCATTTCCTTGTTTGCATTCGGAAAGTCATCATATTCAGTAACGATTCATATATGGAGCAGATTGGTTGCGATAGTGAAATAGATCGCAAGCGACAGGGCATCGACTATCGTTGTGATAAACGGCGAAGCCATTACCGCCGGGTCAAAGCCTATCTTCTGCGCGAACATGGGAAGGGTGCAGCCTACTACCTTGGCAAATAAAACGGCCAGGAGAAGAGTCAGGCACACAACCAGAGCGACAGCCACCGGCACCCTGTCTATAAGCATGATCTTTACAAAATTAGCGACTGCAAGGGTGATGCCGCACAGGGCCGCCACCCTTATCTCCTTCCATATGACCTTGATCATATCCTTGAATTCTATCTCGTTAAGGGAAAGGCCGCGGATGATCGTGACTGAGGCCTGTCCTCCCGCATTACCGCCTGTATCCATCAGCATCGGGATGAAGGCTGTCAGCACAATGTAGGTTCCAAGAGCATCCTCATAGTGAGTGATTATCTTACCGGTAACGGTTGCCGATATCATGAGAAGCAGGAGCCAGGGTATCCTCTTCTTCCATGTTTCGAATACACCGGTCTTCATGTAGGGCTTATCCGTAGGGATAATAGCCGCCATCTTCTCGATATCCTCCGTTGCCTCTTCCTGCATGATGTCCACAACGTCATCGATGGTGATGATACCGACAAGCCTGTTCTCGTTGTCTACTACAGGCATGGCGGTAAAGTCATACTTCGAGAACATCTTGGCGACCTCCTCCTGGTCGGTCATGGTGTTCACGGAGATGATATTGTCATTCATGAAGTCCCCGATGACTTCATCGGCCTTGCGAAGGAGCAGATATCTTAAGGAGACCGTTCCTATAAGGTGCCTCTCCGCATCAAGAACGTAACAGATATTGATCGTCTCCTTATCGATACCGGTCCTTCTTATCCGCTCTATTGCCTGGGCAACCGTCAGATGAACCTTCAGGTCAACGAACTCCACCGTCATTATTGAACCTGCGGAATCCTCAGGGTATCTCAAAAGGTGGTTAATATCCCTTCTTGTTTCGGCCGATGCATTGGCAAGCAACTTCTTAACCACTCCGGCCGGCATCTCCTCCATCAGGTCGGTAGCATCATCGGCCATCAGGTTGTTTATGATGTTGGCAGCCTCCCGGTCTGTTAAGGCCGTGATTATCATCTGTTCGGTCTCGATAGACAGGTACGCAAAAACATCTGCCGCCATTGTTTTGGGCAGAATCCTGAAAACCCTTATAAGTTCATCCCTGGGTAATTCCTCAAGTACGGCCGCGATATCGGCCTCCTGCAGCTCTGCAAGCTCCTGACGCAGCCTGGTATACTGCCTCGAGTCAATGAGCTCCTTGATCTCTTCCATAGACATGATGGTATCCTCCTATTGTAACAGGATAATTCCTGATAATTGTGGTTTCTATGAACGATCGATGGGGAACATCTGATGTCTGTTTGACCTTTTTCTTCATAAAAACCACCCCCTTTCGGATTCCACCATAAATGTGTTAAAATGTCCTCTGTTAGTTTAACAAATGGGGACCCTTAATTCAAGACTAAATGTTCCCTTTGTCAAGTTTATCAAGTATCCGGTCCATATCCAGACTTCTTCCAACAAGATCAGCCAGAGCATTATATCTGTTCTCCTTATGATCCTTATATGAGACTGAAGAAACAGACCTTGTTTTAAGGTCCTTCCTTTTATACAGTATCCTTATCAGGCCATCCCTGAATACTGTATCATCAAAGATACCATGGATATATGTCCCGATACATGTTCCCTTTATGCAGCCATCAGGCCGGCCGGCAGAGCCCTCTGTCGCATTCACATCACACACATTTGCAATGAAGGGAACGGCATCCTTCCTTAACCCGGTAGTTCCCATGTGGAGCTCGTAACCGGATACTCCGAGGCCTGACAGGCCGTCGAAAGGTTCTCCAAGTGATGCCACATTTCCCCTTACCTGCCTTGTGATCTTGCTGTCATGGAATACAGTATCCACCGGAAGCAGCCTAAGGCCTTCCCTGAATCCTCCGCCCTCGACCCCGGCCTTATCGTCTATGGTCATGCCCATAAGCTGATAGCCTCCGCATATCCCGAAGATAATGACCCCCTTATCTGCCAGTTCCCTTATTGCCCGGGCCAAGCCTGACTCTTCCAGAAATCGGGCCTCATCCAGAGTGTTCTTGGTTCCCGGTATGATAACCATATCAGGAACACCCAGATCACCCGGGGTCTCAACATAACGTATACTCACATCGGTATCTGTCCCGAACGCATCCAGATCGGTAAAATTACCTATCCGCCTAAGCCTTATCACCGCTATATCGATCGTTCTTATATCTACTCTTTTTGATATTCCCATAAGAAGATCTTCAGCCAGTGAATCCTCATCTTCAATCCTTATATCCGCATAGGGCACCACACCCAGCACCGGCTTCAAACAACGCTCTTCTATCATCTTAAGGCCCGGGCGAAGAATGGCTTCATCTCCTCTGAATTTATTTATGATAAGACCGAGGACACGGTCTCTCTCCTTTTTTTCCAAAAGCTCCATGGTTCCAAGCAACTGGGCAAATACTCCGCCCCTGTCTATGTCACCCACCAGAAGCACCGAAGCATCCGTCAGCTCAGCCAGCCCCATGTTTACAATATCATTATCCCTCAGGTTTATCTCGACGGGGCTTCCGGCGCCCTCGATTATCACGTAATCATTTTCCCGGGCGAGCTTCCAATATGCATCCATTATCAGGGGAATATAATCCTTCTTCTTTTTGTAATAGTCCATAGCCTTCATATTTCCCACCGGTTCCCCCATCAGGATCACCTGCGAACCCACATCGGAGGTTGGTTTGAGAAGAATGGGGTTCATAAGCACCGACGGTTCCAGCCCTGCTGCCTCCGCCTGCACTGCCTGAGCCCGGCCCATTTCCAGTCCGTCTCTTGTTATGTACGAATTAAGGGCCATATTCTGGGATTTAAACGGTGCTGTCCTGTATCCCATCTGTTTAAGCAGCCTGCATAGGCCGGTTACTATAAAACTCTTGCCTGCACTGCTCATTGTCCCCTGTATCATTAAAGCCTTAGCCATATGATCACCCTCAGCCAAATGAATAATATATGCTCTGTTTAACTTCCGGATAATTATAGCACATAACACACACTTACGAAATTTCCCATTGACTTTTACTGGCAAAATGATATCATATTGATATCAAAATAAAGGAGGTCAAAAATGACTGAAAAAATCTACACAGAAAAGAAAATAGGATTATTTGTACTGATCGGCGTGCTGGCCGGATATGTTTTTGCCGTATTTCTCTGCATGTTCGGAGGGATGATATCCCGGTACAGCGGTATCGGAGGTTTCTTCATCTTTCTCGGGATACTGATCTTTATTTTCGGATGGTTCCCCCTTCTTGGCCTTAAGGTCTTGAAGCCTCAGGAGGCTCTTGTACTTACCCTCTTCGGTAACTATAAGGGAACCATTAAGGAACCCGGCTTCTATTTCGTTAACCCCTTCTGCAGTGCTGTTAATCCGGCTGCCGGAACCAGACTTGCCCAGAGTGGGGAATCACCTGCCAAGCCGGAAACAGTCAACCTCAATGTCAACTCAGGTGCCAATGTAAATAATTACAACAAGAAGATATCCTTAAAAGCAATGACCCTAAACAACGGACGTCAGAAGATCAACGACTGTCTTGGCAACCCGGTGGAGATCGGCATTGCCGTAATATGGAAGGTAACCGACACAGCCAAGGCTGTATTTAATGTTGACAATTACAAGGAATATCTGTCCCTGCAGTGCGACTCGGCACTTCGGAATATCGTAAGGATCTATCCCTATGATGTAGCAACCGATGTTGACACAACAGGTGACGGACATGCTGACGAAGGAAGCTTAAGGGGCTCTGCCGAGGTTGTTGCCAACAGGATAAAGGATGAGATACAGAACAAGGTCACTGATGCAGGGCTTGAGATAATCGAAGCAAGGATCACTTATCTTGCATATGCTCCCGAGATCGCATCCGTAATGCTCCAGAGGCAACAGGCATCCGCGATCATTGATGCCCGCAAGATGATAGTTGACGGTGCCGTAGGCATGGTCGAAATGGCACTTGAGCGTCTTAACGAGAAGGATATCGTAAATCTTGACGAGGAAAGAAAGGCTGCAATGGTATCCAATCTGTTGGTGGTACTGTGCGGCAACCACGATGCTCAACCGGTAGTTAATTCCGGAAGTCTCTATTAATGGCCGAAAAAAAACAGGTTCCTCTACGGCTGTCCGAGAAATTGTACGCCGAAATAGCCGCATGGGCAGAAGACGATTTCCGTTCGGTCAACGGCCAGATAGAGTATCTCTTAACCGAATGTGTTAAGAAGCGTAAGAATAATAAAGAGGAAGCCCACTCCGATCAGGGGTGAGCTTCCTCTTTTTCAATGAGTTCCTTCTGGTATTGTTTGGATATATTAAGGATCCCTCCAAAAAACTGCCTGTAATGTTCTTTCAGTTCTTCATCCTTAATATACTCTTCGTTTTTCCCTATAAGGGCTTTTTCGCGTCCTGTATCCAATATCTGAATTCCATTACGGTATTTATAGCCGGCTATGCTCTTAACGCATTTCATCCGCTTCGTAAAGAGCTCTGCCATTCGTCTGTCAATCTCTTCGATCTCCTTTCTGGCACTTGCAAGATCATCAGTATCATGAGTAAAACATTCGGGGATCTCCTTAACACCTCTTGCCCTGCACAGGACAGAGGACGGGCCCTTATATGACAGCGGATCACCCTTTGTATCAGTAACGACACATCCGGCCTCACCTGCAATAAGGGCGGCGGCAGCATAATCCCACAGCTGTATCTTCATTTCAAAGTACAGGCCGCAGCGTCCCATGGCTACACAGCACATATCCCATGCCGCAGTTCCCGATCGTCTTACATCAACACACAGGGGCAAAAGATTCCTGGCTGTTTCAAATGTTTCATCCAGATACTCCGTATAATACGGAGCAGTACCGAATACCGCAAGAGAATCCTTAAGCGGTTCATCGGATGACTCTATCCTCTCGCCGTTTAAGTAAGCTCCCGATCCCGCTGTTGCTGACAGGAGCATATCGTCGTAAGGATTGTATATAACAGCCATATACGGCTTCCCGTCCTTAAGAAGACCCACAGATACTACAGAAGGCCTGTAGGCATAAATAAAGTTGGAAGTTCCGTCAATAGGGTCTATTACAAAGCAGTAACCCCTGCTCATTTTTTCGGTAAAGACATCCTTCCCATCCTCTTCACCAAGGACGGAAGCATCGGGTAAAACCTCTTTAAGCCTTCGAGTCAGGAAATCCTGTATCTTCTCATCCGTTTCGGTACAGAAATTAGCATGGCCCCCCTTCTCCATGACCTTGGGCCTTACGGCATCCGTCATTATCTTCCCTGCTTCAATAACTATCTTTTCTATTGCTTCAATATCCATCATTCCACCATTTCCTGTTTTATTTATCACTCGTTGCTTAATATCTCGATCATCTCACGGATCATTTCTTCATCCTTGAGCCTGAAGAGAAACTCAACACGTCTGGATGCTTCCATATCAACTTCCCCATTTTCATCATAAACGGGATTGCTGTATGAACGGCCTGTCGCCGATACCACCGAACGCAGCTCCGAAAGCTCATCATCCGTCAGTATACCGCTGTTATCTCCCAGACAGTATTCGGCAACCGATAAGGCTCTTTTCTGTGACAGTTCCATGTTGAAAAGATAATTACCCTCAGTATCGGTGTGTCCTTCTATAAGGATCTCCGATATATAATCCTTATATTTGGGACTTAGCAGCACATCCACATAGCGGGGCAGGAATTCAGACAAAAATTCCTTGCCGGGCCCTGTCAGGGTTGATTTATTGTAGTCGAAAAGAATATTGGCATCAAAGGTGATTGCACCCGTCTTCTCATCGACCGCAACCGACAGATCGGAATTACCGAATTCCTCCTTAAGCTCTTCAATAAGCTCCGTTCTGACACCGATAATATTGTCAAGCTTCTGCTGCTGCTCGCTCATAAGGGCTTCAAGCTTATTAAGCAGTTCATGCTGCTCCCTCAGGGTCTTCTCCTGAATTGCTATCTTCTGCCCCTGTTCAGCCAATGCCTCCTCCTGGGCGTTGAGCATCTTGGCCTGTTCATCGAGCCTGGTCTTCTGCTCATTAACGGTTGCACGCTCATCTTCAAGCTCGTCCGACCTTATCATAAGCTCGGTCTCTTTCTCGTCATACTGCATCTTGGCATGAAGCATGGTAAAGGAGATGATGAGGACAAAGGTTAAGAGCAGTCCCGCCATCATATCCGAATAAGAGAGCCAGTATGTGGTTTCCTCATCCATGTGTCTTAAGCGTTTCATATCTGTCTACCACCCGTATAGTATTCCTCCAGCCGCTGCATGAAACCGGCCAGCTCCTCTATCGATTTAGCAGTCCTCACAAAGCCCTGCTCTATTCCGTTGTAGGAATACTGGATCTGCCCGCTCATCTGCGATAAAACCTGCTGTATCTGATCGATGTTTTCCCTGAAATGATTCTCGACCATCTGCAGATTGCTGTTGATTATATCAAATGTTTCCCTGACATCATCGGGCAGAGTACCTGTCATTTCCTTAAGCTCTCTTACCATCTTTGTCTGGGCCTTTATACTGGAATCCGCCATCTGTACGGATGAATTGAGTGACCTGCGGTAATCCTCCAGTTCTTCGATGTATGTTGTTATACCGCCAAGCACCTTACTATCGTCCTCTCTCTGCTGTTTAAGCATATCCGCCGTCTGAGACATCCTCCCCTGAAGCTCCTGAAGTTTATCCGCATACAGCTTAAGAGCCTCGGCCATATCTCCGGTTCTCTCGGAAATAAGCTTTATATTGTCCGACGTATGAATGTTTTTCTCAAGGATCTGTGCCATCTGCTTCTCATTCTCACCCTGTATGGCAAGAGTGTTGTTAACGGTCTCCGATAATCTTGTAAACATATCCCCCATGGAAGCATTCATCTGCGATATAAATGCATTTACCACCATGGACAGCTGATCCATCTGATTCTTGGTCGCCATGTTGGCAAACCCGGTAATGGTATCATTCAACCTGTCAAACTGGGGATCGACCACCTCACTGAGACCTTCCGACATAAGGTACTTCACCGCATCAGACATGCCCTTAATGGTTTCGGTCTGCTGTTTTTCCAGCTCTATAAGACGATTGATCCCGTCAGCCGTCGTGTCCGGGAGCACATACTTTCTGAAGGCACTCAGGAACTCCCGAACCGACCCTTCCGCATCATCCAGGATCCTTTTATACACGAAGTTGAATACGAGGGAAAAGACCATCCCGTATATTGATGTATGGAAGGCAACCTTGATTCCCTCCATAAGAGGCTCTATACTGCTGGTGATCTCGGCGGTTGAACCTGTATTGAAGGACTGCAGGCCCAATGAAAGGCCGATAAAGGTACCCAGGATGCCGAGACCGGTCATGACGCCCGCCACCTGATTCATACGGTTCCTGTGGATGACCGCATCGACCAGATCATAATTTATATAATCCTCAATATCGCATTTGTAATATGCCTTATCACTGCCGAGTATTCTGTCCTGCTCATATTTATAATCCTTAAACTGCTCCCTCAGAACCGGCGTCCTGAAGATCTCTTCCTTGTCATCCTTATATCTGTCCCACAAAAAATGGTGAGTATGCTTGGCGTCATCTTCCATTTTTTCGATAACACGTCTCAGTTCCTTTATGATACCCGCAACCGGCAGGAAGCTTCCAATGTAGCTGTCGAGCAGTATAACCGCCACGACGGCAAACATTACAAGATTTACGATCAGATTGGCAATGGAGCCTGCCTGTCCTTTTGAAAAGAAATTCAGGAATACGCAGACTGCAAGCATGGCAAAATATGTTATAAGCAGCCACAGTTCATATGGTTTTCTGTTATTCATCATGATATATCTCCTTTATAAAACATCTCTTCAAATATATCATTCTTATCCCGTCATGACAACAGCCGCATTATATCGGATCATGCAAAATCATTCCCTTCACAGAAGCTCCGCGATCTCATATATCAGCCTTTCGCTGGCCTCCCAACCCAGACAGGGATCGGTTATTGATTTACCATAGCAGCCGTCTCCGGGCTCCTGCGCGCCGTCTTCGATATAGCTTTCTATCATAAAGCCCTTAAGCATCCCGGCGATACGATCGTCATGTCTTGCCGAATGAAGGACTTCCTTAACTATCCTCCGCTGCTCAAAGGGATTTTTGTTGGAGTTACAGTGGTTGGTATCAACAATAAATGCCGGATTTAACAGCTCCAGCTCATCATAAGAGTCGCACAATCTTACAAGATCCTCATAATGATAATTGGGCTTCATGGATCCGTGCTGGTCCGTATATCCCCTCAGTATGGCATGGGCGTGACGGTTACCATCCGAGTGTACCTGCCATCCGCGGTAGATAAAGGTATGACCGTTCTGGGCGGCACTGATCGCATTCAGCATTACCCTGTAATCACCGGAAGTCGGATTCTTCATTCCCACCGGAACGCTTATACCGCTGGATGTCAGCCTGTGCTGCTGGTCTTCAACGGATCTTGCCCCCACTGCCACATAGATAAGCAGGTCATCAAGATATCCGTAGTTCTCCGTATACAGCATTTCATCAGCACATGCAAAACCCGTTTCCATCACTGCCCTCATATGCAGATGCCTGGTAGCCTCTATCCCCTTAAAGAGATTGGGCTTTTCAGTGGGATCGGGCTGATGGAGCATGCCCTTATATCCTTCGCCTGTAGTCCTTGGTTTATTTGTATAAATCCTCGGGACTATGAATATCTTATCCTTAACTTTTTCCTGCACCGGAACCAGCCGGCCGATATAATCCATTACGGAATCCTCGTTATCCGCCGAGCATGGACCGATTATAAGTATAAGCTTATCCTTTCTCCCTTCAAAAATGGATATGAGCTCCGCTCTCCTTTCCTGGATCTTTTCGTTCATTTTGGCTGTAATGGGGTACATCTCCTTAAGCTCCGCCGGGATCGCCAGTTGTCTTTCATACATCATTCCCATCTTATTTCTCCTCCTTTGCTTTAGACACGACCACAAATGTCGTTGTATTGTCTTCTTTTTCATTTATCTTTTCTTCAAGGACCTTCAGGCCGTATCTTGCAGCCGTCTCAAGACTCGCAATGGCTGCCAGTGACATATCCTGCCTGTCCATTACTTCTTTAGCCGCAACAGCTGTGTTGGATGATTCTATTATCTTATATCCCTGCCGTTTTATGTAGTTGTCGCACTGTTCCAGAGCTTTGGGATGCGAGATCACCGTCCTTATATCCTCAGGCCTGCTGCCTCTTAACCCAAGCAGATTCTGAACTATGGGGAAGGAATAGGTTCCCGTCACTGCAAGCTCTCCTCTTTCAAGAAGGTCTGCAACCTCCATGACCTTCCCGGCATAGGAATTCTCAACCGGAAGAACGGCTATGTCGCACTCCCCTTCCGCAACCGATTCATAGGCCTCTTTAAAGCTTTCGCAGGCAACATAGAGTTCATCCGGAAAAAGCCTTCCGGCCACAATATGCGCAAATGCTCCTTCCACCCCACTGTATGCGATCCTTTTAAGCATTTTCCACCTCCGTAAAATAAACAGACTATTAACACCGTTAAGTGCTCTGCACAAAAAAAGCGGCCCGGATCATTTCCGGACCGCCTGTAAGTCAGCTCGTGATCTAAGCATCACAAAACACCCTTACATCGGTCCGAAGTAAAGGTAAAAAAGAAAAAGACTGTTGTTGTTAAAAAAGCTCTGTCCATGATGCTTCCTTCCGTATCTCATATCTTATGATACCTATGTAAGATTACATGTTTTTCCGGAATACGTCAAGTCCGTTTTCAGAAATTCGGATTTAAATTTCCGGCCTCAAGCTTGCATATAAACGACAAATTCTATAAAATGATTAAAGGGGCAAAAGCCTGTCCCCACCACAAGCTTGCTTGATGGTGGGGACAAGGATTTATGACCCGCCCCAACATGAGCAAGAAGTGGGGCTTAGCACCACGAAATTGCGAATGGTGGGTAGGATTGTGGGAGTGCGAAGCACGGAACAATCCGTTAATCATATAAAAGTATAGTTTTGACCCCTGAATCATAAAATTAAAGAAAAGAAGCACTGCTGGTGTCCTCAACACGGTTCCTCAGCGAAGGAGAAAAGAATGACATTATCCAACTATTTTCACAGCCAGTTTGACCTGCTGCAGAACCTGGATTTCTGCATGCGGGTTATAATATCAGCCATCGCAGGCGCTGTCATAGGGCTTGAACGAAGCCACCGCTTCAAGGAAGCAGGTGTCAGGACCCACGTTATCGTATGCTGCACAACTGCGGTGCTGATGATCGTATCCAAATACGGCTTCGTTGACCTTACCGACCCTGACGGCGGATTCCTGAACGGGACCCGCGGTGCGGATGCAGCCCGTATAGCAGCTCAGGCTGTCAGCGGTATATCCTTTCTGTGTGCCGGGGTTATCTTCAAGACCGGCAATAATGTCCGCGGGCTCACCACGGCCGCCGGTCTGTGGTTCACTGCGGGCCTTGGACTTACATTCGGCGCCGGCATGTATATCATCGGTTTCTTCTCACTGTTTTTGCTTCTTGCAATGCAATTTGCGATCCAGCGTTTGTTCAGTACGCTTGACTCTTATTCCGGTACCAATCTCCATTTCAAGGTCAGGGATACCGCAACATTCCATAAGGATCTTATGTCCCAGATAAAGGCGTGGAACGCAACTGTTATCGAAACCGAAATGTCTGTCAATGAAGACGGGACCACCGAATACGATCTTGTCGTGCGCCGCAAGAATGAAATAACCTTCGAGGAGGTCACCGCCTTCACCAACGGACGGGATGATGTTATATCATACAGGAACAATTCCCTGTATAATCATTTCAGATAGCACCCTATAAAAGGCTCTCTACACATTTATCAACTTCTTCCATCTTAGCTGTGGGTTCAAACCTTGCCACCACATTACCGGTTCTGTCTATAACGAACTTGGTAAAATTCCACTTGATCTCGGGATTATTCTTATAATCCTTATCAATCTTTGAGAGCATAGCCCCCATTGCAAGAGCCTTGGGCCCTTTACCGAAGCCTTCAAAGCCCTTCTGCTCCTTAAGATACTTAAAGAGTCCGATCGCAGTATCACCGTTTACATCCGACTTCTTCATCTGCGGGAACTGTGTATGATACTTAAGGGTGCAGAACTCATGGATCTCATCATCGGTTCCCGGAGTCTGTCCGGCAAACTGGTTGCAGGGAACATCGACAACTTCAAATCCCCTGTCATGATACTTCTCATACATTTCCTCGATATCCTTATAATGGGGGGTGAATCCGCATCCCGTTGCGGTATTGACAACAAGTACCACCTTCCCCTCATATTCCTTCATGGATATTTCTTCACCTGTTGCTGCCGTTACGCTCTGATCATAGAATCCCATAACTGTATCCTCCTGTTTGTTCATATCGGTTGTTTGTGTTATATCTTTGGCGATATTATATTGCGCAAAATATAATATGTCAATAGTTTTTTTTCAACCCGTCCAACTTCACGATCGGGCGTTTCACTTGCTAAGAGTCACTGAAAAGTATAAGATATATGAGTATAAAATAATATAAAATAAGGAGTGTTGAAACATGGCATGGTATGACGAATCGATTTTTTATCACATTTATCCTCTGGGGCTTTTGGGGGCTCCGACGGAGAATAAATACGACGGCATAACCCACCGGCTTCCTGAGCTTTTACCCTGGATAGACCATATTAAGAATATCGGCTGCAATGCTGTATATATCGGTCCCCTCTTCGAATCCGAAGGACACGGCTATGAGACCACCGACTACCGGAAGCTTGACAGCCGTCTCGGAGATAATAAGGATCTTACTGATTTTGTTAATGAATGTCACAAGACGGGAATCAAGGTCATTTTTGACGGTGTGTTCAATCATACAGGCCGTAATTTCTTTGCCTTCAGGGACTTAAGAGAACACAGGGAGGGTTCGAGATACAGAGACTGGTACTGCAACGTCAACTTCTACGGAAATAACGAATATAACGACGGCTTTTCCTACGAAAACTGGGGCGGCTACAATCTCCTTGTAAAGCTTAACCAGCGCAATCCCGAGGTGCGTGACTATATCTGTGATGTGATCCGCTTCTGGGTAAGTGAATTCGATGTTGATGGTATACGGCTTGATGCGGCGGATGTGCTTGATTTTGACTTTATGAAGGCACTTAGGGCAACAGCAGGCGAGGTAAAACCCGATTTCTGGTTGATGGGTGAGGTCATTCATGGCGATTATACCAGATGGGTCAATGAGGGAACCCTCCACTCGGTTACCAATTACCATCTCCATAAGGCCCTTTATTCGGGACATAACGATCATAACTACTTCGAGATCGCCCATACGGTAAAACGTCTGTATGAAATGGGCGGCAGCCGTCCCGAAGGGCTTAAGCTTTACAATTTCGTTGATAACCATGATGTTGAGAGGATCTACACCAAGCTTGCCAATAAGGCCCATATGATACCGGTACATATCCTTCTGTATACCCTGCCCGGAATACCTTCGATATATTACGGATCGGAGTTCGCCATCGAAGGCCGCAAGGAAAGGTTCTCCGATGCATCCCTGCGCCCTGCCCTGAACCTTGACGACTATAAAAATGCCATTACGGATAACCCGGTCACAAACCTCATCTCCCGTCTGGGACAGATAAGGCAGCATACCAAAGCACTCTCCTACGGTGAATACAAGGAACTGGTCCTCACAAACCGCCAGTATGCCTTCCTCAGGAGGTCAGCTGAAGGATACTGCCTTGTGGCCGTTAACAATGATGATAATGCTTATTCCATGTCCCTGCCGGCCGAAGGATATGCTTCCTTCACCGCTCTTCTGTCCGGTGAAACGGTTAGTTCACAGAACGGACAGATAAATGTAACCCTCCAAGGCAATTCAGGGGAGATATGGGTACCTTCCGGCGGCTGCGACATTGAACTCCCAAAAGCGGAAAAGGCACCGAAAATAACGACACCTTCGAAAGCCTCAGTTAATCCGGAGCCTGTGATCACACCCTCCGAAAATACCTCCTCATCTTACGAGGACGGGATCATCAGGGGGCTTCAGGAAGCCGTCCTTGCCCGGATGGAGAAGAACGGACCAGTTAGCGATCAAATGAGAAAAGATGTGGAAAATAATGTCTATCATGACTCACTGATCAACTGGATCAAAAGCTTCTGAGCCTCCGTTATCCGTTATCCGGAATAACTTTTTCCCTGCCGTTTCACCCGATGCGAAAGGCCCCGGAATCACTTTTGTGCCCCGATGTTCACCCACCGGATCATAATTGAAGGTGATAGGTGTCCCGGCAGGATTTATGAAATCCTGCCGGGGCTCAAAGGCCTTGCCCGGGAGCCGTCAATATCATTTCTCCCTCAAGGCTTCCCATTACTTTATAAATGTTTGTATCAAGGACGTAGCTTCCGTCCTTTTCAACCACATCCGCATCAACCTTACCGGATGCATCATCAAAAGCATTCTTTGCCTATTTTAACGATTCCGGTGTACGGAATGTCAGTCCTGACCCACGATACCCATAACACAGCCTGCAAGATCAGCCGGACACATGGCCCTTATATAGGTTCCGTCCTCTTCGAAGCTTTCCTCCAAAACTTCGCCTTCCCTGTGAATACGATCTAATATATTTCCGTCGGCATAGGGTATGCGCACTTCAATCATGCGGCTTCCTGACTGAAAAAGCGTCTGCAATGCATCAAGCAGATCATTTATTCCGTAACCCGTGTTGGCTGATATGTAGTAATGATCACCGCCCGGATGATTCAGGGAGGTCAAGCCCTTATCCCTTAGATCAACCTTGTTGTAAACAAAAATCCTCGGTATTCCGGATACATCAAGATCACGGAGCGTATCCTCGGTAACCCTTTTATGCATCGCATGATGGGGATCCGAAGAATCCATTACAATAAGTATGACATCCGCATATTTCACTTCCGCAAGTGTAGACCTGAATGCCTTGATAAGATCGTGAGGAATACTCTCAATAAAGCCAACGGTATCTGACAGCAGAAATGGCTTCCTTCCCGGAATGCTTATCTTGCGTACTGATGTATCAAGTGTTGCAAAAAGCATATCCTTCTCAAAAACCTTCTTGTTCTCTGTGCTGTGCGATGTCTTATCACACATATCCAGAAGCCGGTTCATAAGTGACGACTTACCTGCATTCGTATACCCTACCAGTGCCACATGCGGATAACCGTCCCTGCTTCGTCCCTTTCGCTGGACTTCACGCGTCTTCTCTATCTGCTTCAGTTCCTTGCGAAGCTCGTTTATGCGATGCGATATCTGCCGGCGATCCAGCTCTATCTGCTTCTCTCCAATACCCTTATTGGCCCTGCTGCCCGAGCCGCCGCTCTGACGTCCCAGATGCTTCCACATACCGCTCAGGCGCGGAAGCATATACTGCAGATAAGCCGACTCAACCTGAAGTCTTGCTTCTCTAGTCCTTGCTCTTTCGGAGAAAATCTCAAGGATCAGGTTAGTACGATCCCACACCGGAACTTCAATGATACGCTGAAGGTTTTTCATCTGTGCGGGCGTAAGATTTCCAAGACAGACGACATGCTCCGCTTCAACCCCTCTGACCAGACAGAGAAGCTCTTCAGCCTTACCCGATCCCAGCCAGGTAGCATTATCGGGATGCGGAAGCGACTGGGTTATTGATCCCGCCACGAAAAGATCGCACGCCGCACACAGGCTCTCAAGCTCCTTCATTGCCCGTTCGAACTCTTCTTCCTCCTCCACCGTGCGCAACCCTGCAACCACCACCGGAATATATTTTTCATTTTCTGCTTGCATGTTCATATCATACATTATCCCTCTCTATCCGTCGAATAATTCCCTATAAAAATCTATATGCCTGTCAATGCGGTTTCTGAATTAGGCTTGTTATAGTTCTCTCGTTCTATGATACCATGCTTCGGCTTCCCTGCAATCCTTTGACTTAAATTAAATTGATCATATCTTAAGGTCTGCCTTTAAAAATCCGTGATTTAAAAATTCTTTCCGTGCGCTGTACAAAAGCCTCATGCGCCTGCTATGTCAAGTGCATTTGGCAAAACATTCGCGATCTGTCAGTTTTCGGCCTGCTGTCTGATCTTCACAAACCCTGCATACCTGCCGCCAAGTTCTACCAGTTCGCTGTGTCTTCCCTTTTCAACTATCCTTCTGTCATCAACCACAAGTATCTGATCCGCTGCTTCTATCGTTGCAAGCCTGTGTGCGATTATTATCACTGTCTTGCCTCTTGAAAGCTCTGTTATCGCACCCTGTATAAGATGCTCGTTCTCCGGATCGATGCTTGCCGTCGATTCATCCAGGATAATGATCTGAGAATCCTTAAGTATCGCCCTGGCTATTGAGATCCTCTGCTTCTGTCCTCCCGAAAGTGTTCCGCCGCCTTCACCGATCACAGTATCGTATCCATCCGGCAGCTCCATGATAAAGTCATGGCATCGGGCCTTCTTTGCCGCTTCGATCATTTCTTCTTCCGTTACGTTATCCCTGCCGAAGCAGATGTTTGCACGGATGGTATCGTTAAACAGATATACGTTCTGAAATACCATGGATATATTCTTAAGCAGGCTGTCCAGGCTGTACTCTCTCACATCGGTTCCGCCAAGTGCGATCCTGCCTTGTGTCACATCATAGAATCTTGCGATCAGGTTACAGATCGTGGTCTTGCCGCTTCCCGAAGGACCTACGATCGCTGTGGTGGACCCTTCAGGGATCGTAAAGGAAATATCTTTAAGGACTTTCCTGTTTTCTGTTGACGAAGCATCGGAATACGAAAAATCCACATTGGAAAAATCAATATCATAGTTCCTGGGTTCTATATCCGTCCCTTCCGCATCCAGAAGATTGATATCCGAAAACATATCCATCTTATCAAATGCGTTGTTGATTACGGACAGAACATGGGCGCTGTCGGCTATGGGTTCTACGGAATTAAAGATCGACATTGACAAAAAGGATACGATAAGCACCATGGAAAGATCCAGCCTGCCCGCAAGCCCTGCACACATGACCGCAATGATCATCCAAACGCTTGCCGCCTTAAGTGCGAAGATATGAAGGCAGTTATATGGAATGAAACCGCACTCTATCTTTAATGCTATTTTTTTGGCACTTGCACAGGCTTGTGTGAAATCCCTTACAGAAGCCCCTGCCATCTCTGCCCAGGAGCTTTGCTCGTGGGAGCCCGTCGGCTTTGAGACATCAAGGGAACCCGTCAGGGTTCCTACCATCCCAAAGGATTTGACCACGGGCAATCCTCTGGTATATTCAAGTGTTGCCCTTGTAAGCCGTTCGTTCTCCGAATTCAACACCCTGGTGTTGTCACTGCTGTGCTTCGATATCATCAAAAGAAATAAAAAGGAGACAAATACCCCGACCAGAGCTATAAGCGCACATTCCGGTATTATAAATGCAAGAAATAACAGTACACACAGGAAGTTCAGATACCCTCCGATAAATCCGTCAACCATTCTTATCCTCCCTATCAGAACGGCCGATCCGGAAAGCCCCATCCATGGCGTTTCCCACTACCATGCTTCTGGGCATCCAATTTCTGTAATCCGGTTTCATAGCTTCAATCCCTTCTCAAACCGGGATGATCATCTTAAGTCAGTGCCGCTCCAAGATCCCTGCACTCTTCCAGTGCATCCTCACCCGGTGCGTTGTTAGCCATTACACTGTCACAGGCAAGCTTAGCTCCCGCAGTCCTGCATCTGTCCTCCCAGTCTCTCATCCACTGACCGTCACCCCATCCGTAGGATCCAAACAGGGCAATGTTCTTGCCCGACAGAGAGCCTTCTATGTCGGTAAACATAGGATCAAAGACCGACTCCTCGAGCACTTCCGCTCCCATAGCCGGACATCCGAATGCGATCCCGTCGTATTCCGATACCATGTCGGCTGTAAATTTATCAGGTCCGAACACACTTACTTCGGCCCCTCTCTTTTTTGCACCTTCTTCCACGGCGCCTGCCATTGCAGCGGTATTGCCTGTTCCGCTCCAGTAAACTACTGCTACTTTACTCATAATATATCTCCTCCTTATATTTTGAATCTGTTTTACAGTTACTATATTACCCGGCACTTAAGCCTGTTATTACAGTCAGCTGCGCCAGGGATTTACCTTTTTTGTACATTTCCCGATACTCTTCTGTGCATTTTTTATACCTTCCGAACACAGATCTTGCCTTTTCCGGTTCGGAATATGCTTTCCAGCATCCGCAGCATTTAACGCCCCTGAACGGATGCTTCATAAAGCATTCAACATCTGACGGAGGATATCCGAGAAAAAGCCCTATTTCATGAGGAAATTTTTTCTCATCACGTAAGTGTTCAACCAGCTGAACTATACATATTTCAGGATTTCCGGTATCGTACCCCCTGTTTTTTAATATTCTCATTGCTATAGGATCTGTCAGATCTCTTTTCAAATGGCCTGGACGGTACAGGTATATGAGCGCATATCCATCGGTCTTCTTAAGCGGTATCACACGTAGTCCCTTTTTTCTGAGCGCTCTGTTAAGCTCACGTAAATCCCTGTTGATATCTTTTTCATCCGATAACTTTACCGAAAACAGGTTTCCGGTTTTTATTCCCGCGAGTGTCGGAGAACAATTATCTATAATGAGTTTATCTGACACGAAACCTATTCATCCTTCCTTAGTTCCCGGGAATCCCTCGGTTAGCCGCGGCTAACCATAGGTCAAAAAAAATTCAGGTTTTAATAAAGCATCATGCATCATTGATTTATACATTCATCCGGTTAGCATATGCTAACCAGAATAATAACACCATTTGATCATAATGTCAATACCGCTAAACAGGCTTTCTGGCAACACAATGCAGCCTGAAGAATCCCCTCTTTTCGCCGATCTCCAGTTTAAGGCCGGCACGGTCACACAGCCTGCTCACTTCATCCACGCCGTATACATGCACATCTCCGTGGCCAAACAGGTTTATCACAGGCATTTCTATATGGTTAAAGAACCACCTTACAGGGGCAGTTTTTGCCGTCATATCACGCAGTATCAGCCTTCCTCCCGGACGAAGGACGCGGTATACGCTGTTAAAAAAGTTCTGCACATTGGGATAATGGTGAAAGCTCTGGCAGCATATGACGGCATCGTAGGTCTCATCTTCAAAAGGCAGGTTTTCACAGTCGCCCACAACCAGTTCGACATCCTTCATATTCTTGGCCTTTGCTACTTCTATCATCTCCGGGGTTAGGTCTATCCCTGTGTAATGCTTATCAGGATATTTCTCATGCAGCAGGGTGAGCATAGGTGCCGGTCCGCATCCGCAATCCAGAAGGTCTGTAAACGGCTCCTTCTCAAGCTCGCTGAGAACATCAGGATAATCCTTTTTACACATCTTATATACTCCGCCCTTATCCGTCTCATAGACCCTGGCGGCCCTGGCGAATTCCTTAACCGATAATTCCTTATATTCTTTGTCTGTCATTCCCCTTATCCTTTCAGCCTTGTCATACTCTTAAGCCCCAGTGTCACCGTGGATCCGTTATGCAGCATGGCGGATGTTGCAGGGGGCATGACCCCGGCTATACCCAGTCCTATAAGCGCTGTGTTAAAGCCCACTATAGTCCTGTAGTTAAACCTTATCCTCTTCATTAAAAGAGTGCTGATCTCCCTTAATACGACAATACTTTCAAGGTTGTCGGAGCCTATCGTGATATCCGCTATCTGTCTTGCTATTTCTGCTCCGTCGCTTATTGCTATACCGGCATCCGAAGCTGAAAGAGCCGGAGAATCATTAATCCCGTCACCAACCATGATCACACGATGTCCTTCTGCCTTGGCCCTTTCCACATACCCCGCCTTATCCTCCGGAAGTACTTCTGCATAGTATTCCGTAATTCCGGCCTGTGAAGCTATCCTGGCAGCCGTCCTCTCACTGTCGCCGGTCATCATCACTATATGCTCAAATCCCAACTCGCCAAGACGTCTTACAACATCTCCCGTTTCTTTTCGCATGGGATCCTCAATAAGGATACATGCTGACAGTTCTCCGTTTTTTGCAAAGTAAAGATGTGAGTACTCATCAGGCAGGGAATAAAACCCGTCTTTTTTATCATCTGTTATGGTTACGCCTTCATCCTCGAATACAAAATGATAGCTTCCGATAACAGCTCTTTCTCCGTCAATCTGCGAAGCGATACCATGCGCTACTATATACTCAACATTTGTATGGAGTTCATCATGTGAAAGTCCCTTGTCAAGAGCGCAGTCAACAACAGCCCTTGCCACCGAATGCGGGAAGTGTTCCTCCAGGCAGGCAGCCTGTCTTAACAGTTCATCTTCCGATTCATCGCAAAAAGAAACAACCCTGACAACCGTCGGCTTCGCCTTTGTAATGGTTCCTGTCTTGTCAAATACTATCGTATCCGCATCGGCTACGGCTTCAAGGAATTTTCCTCCCTTGACGGTTATGTTGTATTCCGATGCCTCTTTTATCGCAGACAATACCGATATGGGCATTGACATTTTAAGCGCACATGAATAATCAACCATTAGTACGGATACAGCCTTGGTGACATTACGGCTTATAGCCCAGGTCAGTCCGGCTGCCAGAAGTGTATATGGAACCAGCTTATCGGCAAGTCTTTCCGCCTTACTCTCAAGCGATGATTTAAGCTTTTCGGATTCCTCGATCATTTTCACGATCTTATCAAACCGTCCGCATCCTTCAGTCTGGGTCACGCGAATGGTCAGGTCGCCTTCTTCAACCACAGTTCCCGCAAACACACTCATGCCCGTCTCTTTTCGTACTGCCACGGATTCTCCCGTCATGGATGCCTGGTTGACCATGGCTTCTCCCATGATCACCTCTCCGTCAAAGGGGATCATATTCCCCATTCTTACAACGACCCTGTCTCCGCATTCAATACCTGATGAATCGGTCTGTACTTCTCCGTCATTTGTAAGAAGCCATACCTTGTCA
The DNA here is from genome assembly GCA_002373875.1 of Lachnospiraceae bacterium UBA3641. GTDB lineage: Bacteria > Bacillota > Clostridia > Lachnospirales > Lachnospiraceae > UBA2868. The sequence goes on along the minus strand of DFKQ01000012.1, from coordinate 1,512 downwards.
ATATTAAGCGACATCCTTCTTGCAAGGTCATCCACTGAACGTTTATGTGTCCACTCCTCAAGAGTATCACCGATCTTAAGAAGGAACATTACATTCGAAGCCGTATTGTAATCCCCTGTCAATACAGCTGCGGTAATGGCTGCGGCATCCAGCATCTCAACCTGCAGGCGCCTGTTCTTCAGTGTCTTAAGGCCGCGAAGAATGAATCCTACCGTTTTTACGGTATCAAATACCCTCCTTATCGAAAGCGGCAGGATAATACGCTTGACGTAATGCAGGATCACGGTCGTTACAATCCTGTCATAATACTTTGCCGAAAGTTCCCGTCCGGAGCTTTCAAAAACACGGTCCGGCACCTCTATATCATCAAACGAGAACGCTTTTATTATTCTAAGGATACGGTCCCTGCCACAGGTATAAAACACCACCGCATCGGCGGTCCGTTCATACACGCGCACTTCGTCCACCCCGTCATGGGTCTTAAGATAATATTCGAAGGTATCCGCTTGCTTGAAGCTTAAACGTTTCATGGGAAGATGTATACGGATCCTGTTTTTTAATTCATGTTTTATCGTATACTTCATTCTTCCGTATCTTCTTCCTTCTGTGTTCTCTCCTCATTGATATCTTTAGCTTCTTCATAGATATCGTTACAGTTCTCCTGAAGGGTTGTAACCTGATCAAGGACAGAATCCTTTATCCTCAATACCCCGGCCGTGCAATGCGAATATACCTTTTTTGCATCCTTGGAGGATAACAGCTTGATCCCTTCAAGTCCAAACAGAGTACCCAATGCAAATAATCCTATTCCTTTAAGTTTCATAATGACGATCTCCTCCTTAGGTTTTGATCGTTAGCTTGCGCTAACCATATTTTACAATCATATTTGTGTGTTCATGCAGTAGGACACCATGGTTAGATTGCGCTAACTATAAAATATTATAGAATACGGTTCATTGATTTTCAAGTGTATATCTCTTTATTCTTTCTGTCGAAAAGACAGATAATAATATGGCAAAAAAACCTGAACCCCCGAAGGAACCAATGTTCCGGATCACATCATATTGTACCTATATATTCTTGCAGAATTCCGTGATCTCCCGTTCTCTTGATTTCACATCCGCTTTGTATTCGATCTTCAAAAGCTCAATCTCCTGATCTTTCTTGCTCTTTTTTATTCCGTTCTCTTTCAGATACTTGAGATAAGTTTCTTTCAAAAGAACGAAAGGCCGGTAATCATCATCTGTTTTTTCATCGATCTTTAGGTGAGCACCTTTTTCGCGACTTAATCAACATTGAATATGTAGCTAAACGCGTGCCACTGGCACGCAGCACCCCATCATAAGGAAGCTCCATTGATGCATCCGGCATCAGCTTCACCGCCACCGGAACCGGCTTTACCAATAGCCTGTCATCGTATATCCCGCCAAATACCTTTCCGCGATAATAAAGGATGTATTCTCCCATCATCGCCCGACTGCTGACTTCATCCAATTCTGATAATTGCTCCAG
>DFKQ01000013.1 GCA_002373875.1 Lachnospiraceae bacterium UBA3641 | reverse complement strand
AGTCCTCGGGCTTCTGCTCCGACCATCCGGGATGCGGAAAGCTTAAGGGATACTCCCTTGATACTATCTTCTCGATCTTCCCGCTTCCGTCCATCAGAAGCATCTTAACAGCGCTTGTTCCAAGATCAACACCAATATACAGCATACCTTTTCCTCCTTGCATTATATCAGAACGGCATTAACCGTTCTTCCTTTTTTCTTAATCATAATACCATAATTATTTGTATGACTGAACTGTTTTTTAATAACAACGGTACCTTTGCGAAATACCGGAAAATCTTATAAAAAAGGAATTATCAAGTCATCCGAATATGGATATGTATCACTGACTCACAGCTTAACTTCTATCTTGACCGGAGTAACACCGCACAGCTTCACGCTGCGTTCGTCCGGCTGGCTGACTCCCGCATAAAGAGTGAAGTTTTTCGAATCCAATATTCTTTTTCCTTCTTCATTGTATTCCATAAATGCCTTGCCGGATACAGGAAGAATAAGCTTCACCTCTTCGCCTGCCTTAAGGGCTGCCCTCTTAAATGCACACAGGCTGTGATTCCTTACCGCAAGAGACGAATCATTGTCCTTAATATATATCTGGACAACCTCCTCTATATCAACAGCCCCTTCGTTCTTAAGACAAACCGTTACCTTAGCTTCCGCCTTCTCAAGTAAAGCATTATCATTTCCCGCAGCCTTAATGGCAGAAACATCTATATCGTCCGACTTAACCGTTACCTTACCGTATGTGAGCCCGAAACCGAACGGGTACATGGCCTCATGCTCCATATATCTGTAGGTCCGTCCCTTCATGGAATAATCGGTAAAATCAGGCAGCTCATCTATTGAATTGTAAAGAGTTATCGGAAGCTTGCCGGAAGGTGATGCCTTACCGAAGATAAGATCGGCAAAGGCCTTACCGCCAAGGGCTCCCGGATACCATACCTGCATTATTGCCTTAACATTTTCAGCATCTGTCGCAAATGACAGATCCATTGCCGATCCTGTCATTACAGCAAGCACTATCGGCTTGCCCGTCGCAATAACTGCCTTGGCCATGATCATCTGCGATTCCGGGAAGTTAAGCGATGTCTTATCACCCGAAGCATAGGAATTACCGGTATCTCCTTCTTCGCCTTCAAGGGTCTCGTCAAGCCCCATCACAAGGACGATCACATCCGAATGCTTCGCTACCGTCTTAGCTTCCGCCAGCCTGTCATTTTCTACGGCTAAGGGTTCAACCCTGTCAAGATACAGGTGTGACCCGACAGAATACATTACGTTCACATCATCGCCCACTTCATCCTGAATCCCTTCAAGAAGGGTCTTATATCTTGATGATGTTCCGTGGTAATTACCTATAAGGGCAACTCTGGAATCCGCATCCGGACCTATAACACCTATCGTCTTGATTCCCGATTTATCAAGCGGCAGCAACCCTTCATTCTTAAGAAGCACCATCGCCTTCCTGGACACTTCCACAGAGAAGTCCCTGTGCTCCTTACATTCAACCTTATCATAGGAAATGGAATCGTACTCACTTCCATCGAAAAGTCCCAGCATAAATCTTGTAGTGAAGAGCCTTACCGCAGACCTTGTTATATCCTCCTCGGTAACAAGCCCGTCCTCATAGGCCTTCATCATATGAATATATGTATTGCCGCAATTGACATCACAGCCCTTCTTAAGTGCCAGTGCGGCGGACTCTTCTATGGTCTTTGTCACCATATGGTGCTCATGAAAATCCCTTATGGCCCAGCAGTCGGAAACGTAATGTCCTTCAAATCCCCATTCGCCGCGCAGGATTTCCTCCATAAGCTCCGTGTGTGCACAGCAGGGTTCACCGTTGGTACGGTTATAAGCTCCCATCACCGCTTCCACCTTAGCTTCCTTAACACATTCCTCGAAGGCCGGCAGATAGGTCTCATGCATATCCTTCTTACTTGCCCTGGCATCGAACTCATGCCTTATTGCTTCAGGCCCCGAATGGACTGCAAAATGCTTGGCACAGGCAGCGGTCCGAAGTGTATCACCATCGCCCTGAAGGCCCCTTACATAAGCAGCTCCCAGCTTCGATGTAAGATAAGGGTCCTCACCCAGAGTCTCATGTCCGCGGCCCCATCTGGGATCACGGAAGATGTTTACATTGGGTGACCACATGGTAAGTCCCTTATAAATATCCCTGTCCCCTTCCTCTGATACTGCATTATACTTGGCCCTGGCTTCTGTTGAGACAATGGTTCCCACCTTTTCGGTCATATCCTCATCAAAAGCAGCAGCCATGGCAATAGCTTGGGGAAATACCGTAGCCTGACCTGCCCTTGCCACACCGTGCAGGGCTTCATTCCACCAGTTATAGGCCGGTACATTCAGCCTGTCGATGGCAGGTGCATCAAAACGTAACTGGCTCATCTTCTCCTCAAGAGTCATCTTGCTCACAAGCTCGGATGCCTTTTTCTTAGCTTCTTCTCTGGTCATATTGTTCCTTTCTTTGATCATCGGCAAATAATTAATTCAGTTATTAAACTAACTGAAATCATAATAACTCTTTTCAGTCTTATAAACAACCACAAAACTCCAAAAATATATCTTATTTTACGGTAAGAGTCATTGTATATTTTTTATTAAGATATGTGTATCTTACCTTTACGGTGTTTTTGGTCTTAGGATCGATCAGAAGTACATTCCTGAAAACAGAGGCCTTATCCTTTTTCTTAATATATGTAATACTCAGACTTCCGTTATCTATCTGAGTACCGAACAGATCCTGCAGACTAAGCTCAGTCATCCCGGAAGAGCCCTCCTTTGCTTTCTTAAGAAGGCTGTTGACTGCTTTTGTTTCGGCCTTCGGACTTTCCACCGTAAAAAGCACGTCAAAGGTCTTGCCGTCTGCCATTTCAAAAGTAACTGTTCCCGATTTTTTAAGGGTTATCGTTGCAAGGCCTGTGGATTTGCTCCGCTTCCATTCAGCCACTCCCTTATCATAACTTACCGCTTTGACAGGAGCCTTGGTAGTGATACGGCTTCCCTTGATCACCGTAGCTGTAAGTTTCTCCACTTCAGACCCCTCAACATTGCAGAAGCTTATAAATATATTTTGTGTATTTCCGAGGAAGGTCTCAAGAGGAAGGGTATCCTTGCCTGATGCATAGGCCTGGCCTTCGGCAACAGGGACTCTGTTCATGCTGACCGGTTCGATCGGTGTAACTGTTTCCATATTATTTTTTACAAAATCGAAACTTCCCTGGGATATTGGAAGAACCGCAGCTGTTATATTACTGAGCCAGGTGCTTTCATTTCTCCTTCGGACCGAAAGGGGATTCAGTATAACCGAATACATATTCCGCACACTAAGTTCCCCGGTACTATCCGATAAAGACCCGGTGTCGGAAATAACATAAGCCATCTTCCTGCCATCCATTACCGTGGTTCCAGTATATATCATGGTATGTCCGGGCATATAGAACAGTGTTCCGGCCGGCATCCTTGTCATAGCTCCAACCTTCTCATCATCACTCATGTTGGAAAGATCGATCTTCCTTCCGGGTATAGCCTGCTGCCAGGTGGTATTTCTCGGAATCTGAAGGCCGAAACACCTGTATACATTCTTGGTATAGTACGAGCAATCCATTGAATCAAGCATTCCTCCCCATCCGTACCGGTCTCCGAGATTATTGAATGCCACCCTCAATATTTCAGCCTGGGTCATCTTAAGAAAACCCTTGCTCACTTCATAATGCTGCGATATAAGAGCTATTGCTCTTACATACTTTCCATCCCCGTCTCTTATGGGAAGATATACCACATAATTATTCCACGGACCTCTCTCTCCCAGGGATTTGGGTATTTTATCCTCAGGTACCGTCTTAAGTATTGTAGCAAAGGTAAGCTTTACTTCCGATAGCTCAGGCTTCGAAACCGAGGGCTCCAGCCTTATCTGATTCTGTGTGACAACGATAAAATCATCAGAAGAAGGATCCACCTTCCAGGCTTCCAGCCATTCATCCTTATCACTGCATACAGCAAGGTCCTCTGCTGCAACCCAGCCGGTACAGTTATCGGAATAACCCCAGTAAAAATCATCTCCGAACACGGTAGCCTTCTGTCGTATCACAAAGGGTTCGCCTACAAGCAATGCCGAGTTGACTTTTTCATCATCCGGATCGTCGGCTGAATAACCTATGTATGCATTTACCGGAATAGTATTGATGGTCGTCCTCTTAACGGCAACTGCATATTGATTATTTCTATTTCCGGTATAGGCCGTCTTTTCTATCGCATCGGCTACCTGTTTATAGTATGATGCCGGTACGACCTCTATATTGTCTGCAAATATCCTCGACTTTGCGGTAGTTGTGGCTGACACAAGATTATGCCTTAATCTATCAGCATCATAGCCCTCCGCAAGTCCCTCGAGATCATTCATATTGGTATCTTCTGCTTCAAGCATAGCCTTATTCAGAGCAGTTATCTCGCCCGTTGAGATAAGTTCTTCACCGGAACCCAGCTTTGATTCAATGGTCTTATCATTCCAGTAGTCGGAACTGCACATCTCCTCGCTGACACCCTCAGCCATTTGGATTCCCGAAGCTCCGTCTGCTGTGATCTCTTCTGCATCGTCAGGCTCAATGGCTTCATAGTATATTTCCTCATGATCATTCTCAGGGGTCACACGATCATCCGACAGGATCTCTTCTTCAATGTATTTTGTTTCCTCGGAAACAGTCTCATCTTCATCAATGAGCAGGTCCCCGGTAGTTGCATAGGCGCTTACCGGACCATTGAGAAGCTCCGAAATTCCCATTATTACCCATCAGAAAAAGTGCCATCACTGTTTTCCTTGTTTTACATGTTTTCATTTTATTCCCGACCTCCTGTAATATCCTTTGAAAAAAAGCAGAGGAACTGAGTCCCTCTGCTTTCTTCTGTCATAGCTTTAAGTTTTTAAGCCCTATCTTCTTTCTCGAGGAATTTATAGACAAAGGCTGCAAGAGCTGCACCTGCAAGAGGTCCTACTATAAATACCCATAAGCAGGACAGAGCATCCTTACCTGCAAAAATAGCGGGGCCAAGGCTCCTTGCGGGATTGACGCTGGTGCCCGTAAGACCTATACCCAGAATATGAACAAGTGTAAGGGTCAAGCCTATGATAAGTCCTCCGAAAGAACCATGATTCGCCTTCTTGGAGGTTACTCCCAATATGGTGAGTACAAAAATGAATGTAAGGATTATTTCAACGATCAATCCGGCAAAAGCGTTACCGTTTACCCCGGCCAGTCCGTTAGAGCCGAAACCTCCCGTCATATCTGTAACTCCGCCGAGTGAAAAGATTGCGGCAAGAAGGGCAGTTCCCACAACAGAACCCAGACACTGGGCAACAACATAGCAGCCGAATTCAGATGCGCTCATGCCGCCTGACATAAATACCCCCAAAGATACCGCAGGATTTATATGACATCCCGAGATATTACCTACACAATATGCCATTCCCACAATAACAAGACCAAATGCAAGTGCGGTAAGAATATATCCGCTTCCGTAACTACTGTCACATCCTACCAACATTGCGGTACCGCATCCCATAAACACAAGAACACATGTACCTATTAATTCCGCTATGTACTTTTTCATCCTAAACTCTCCTTTCTATAAAACCATTTATTGTTTTAAAACATCATAAACCGGAAACCTGTTCAATCCTCTATATCTTCCTCTGCCGCAACAGCCGAGATAACGGAAGTAACTGCCGCTACAACAACCGCTGTAACGATAACAATAAATACAATGCCAACAAATAAGATCATGACTTACTCTCCTTATGACCAATATAATGTAAGAAGTACTCCGTACTTCTTTTGAATACGCTCGCCGCTAAGGCATCATAAGGAATCCACCATCTTCGATGGTTCCCCTTATGATCAATCAATAAACGAATCAAAGTACCCCTGTATAAGAATGAAGGGGGTTCCCTTATCGCCCGAACCCGATGTCAGGTCACACAGGGATCCGATAAGATCCGTCAGCTGTCTGGGTGTCGTTCCCTGGGAAGCCATGTTACCCACAAGGTTCTTACTCTTCTCCTTTATGGACTTGCTTATCGCTTCCTTAAGCTCCTGACCGCTTAAGTGCTTAAAATCATTATCTGCAAGATATTTCAGCTTAAGCTCATTGGGAGTTCCCACCAGTCCGTCGGTGTATGCAGGTGATACAACGGGATCGGCCAGCTCCCATATCTTGCCCTTGGGATCCTTGAAGGCTCCGTCTCCGTATACCATGACCTCAACATGCTTACCGGTAAGCTTTAACATCTCCTTCTGGATATCCTCCACAAGCGACTGGCAGTCCCTCGGGAACAGCTTAACCTTGTCCTCGGTTGATTTATTTGATCCAAGCAAACCGTATTTCTCGTTATATCCCGAATCACCGACAGGAGCATTCAGTATATCGTCAAGCCCCAATACCGTCTTGGCACCGGCCTCCCTGAGCAGTCTCTTGGTCCTCATGCGCGAATGTATATCACAGGTAATAACGCAGTCCGTGTAGTCAAGAACAGCCTGGGCCTGATTGGCAAATATTATCTCTATATCCGCACCGGCCTCCATAACGATATTTGAGTAGTAATCAACGTAATCGACTCCCGTGAATTCATGCTTGTTGTCTCCGAACAGCTCCCTGTACCTGGCAAGCGTAAGTACATCGCTGTAGGGATTTATTCCCTTGTCGTCAAGCTGGTCATAGGTAAGAAGTGCATTTCCCACCTCATCCGAAGGATAGGAAAGCATAAGAACTACCTTACGGCATCCCATTGCTATTCCCTTTAAGCAGATCGCAAACCTGTTACGGGAAAGAATGGGGAATATTACTCCCACGGTTCCGCCTCCGGTCTTACTCCTGACATCATCGGCAATATCGGCAACAGTTGCGTAATTACCCTGAGCCCTGGCTACTATCGATTCGGTCAGAGCTATTATATCCCTGTCCCTTATCTCGATATTCTCGCCGGAAACAGCATCCATTATCGAGCTGACTGCTATGTCAACAAGATCATCTCCCTGACGGATTATAGGTCCCCTGATCCCCCTGGATACAGTACCGATAAGTCTTTCCATCTTAACACCTCTCTTCAGATTCTTCTTTTCACCCACAATGGTATGCTTTTGTCATCCTGAATTATCTCTTCCTGCCAAAATCCCCACAAATTTCATTATACATAGATAGCTTATGCCTTGCAAGTTGCTTTTATTTGTAACTGTTCGATACAGCACAGAAATATTACAGTGAAAGTCAAATTTTTTGATGTTCATTATAAAATTCAGGGCTTCAAGCTTGCTTGCAGGATGATTATTTTATAAAATGGTAACTATTCAGAACAGCATATTTTATTTATGTATTGGATGAATACAAAACAGCACGGAGGTTGCCATGAACACAAAACTCACTTATTACCCGGTCAAGGAAATAGATAACATCCTTTTGCACGGACGGATGGATACAAGTCTTAATGTAGTTCCCATGCTGTCAAACGGAAGCGGGATCGAAGTTAATGTTACCGGTTCCGAACTGTGGGCCGACATTGAAGCGGATTATACCGACTATGAACCATGGGTTGCCATAGAGCTGAACGGTGAACTTATAAGCCGGTTCATGTTGGACAGGGGGCGGCGCGAAATCTGCCTGTTTCGCGGCATTGATCCTTCCCGTATCACAAGAGTCAAGTTCTACAGGGAATTGCAGGCAATGAGCGAAGATTTAAAGACTGCAGTCGTGATAAGAGGGCTTAGAGGTAACGGATCCTTTATGACTCCTCCCTCATACGATCACAGGCTTGAATTTATCGGAGATTCCATAACAAGCGGTGAGGGCACCTACGGAGCAAGGAGCGATGAGGACTGGGCCGCTTACTGCATGAGCTATTCCGGGACATACGCGAACCTGATTTGCAAAGAATTAAATGCCGAATCCCGTATTATCTCCCAGGGAGGGTGGGGTATCTTCTCAGGCTGGGATAATGACAGAAGGCATAATGTCCCAAGGCATTACGAGACGATATGCGGTCTTAATTCAGGCGGCGAAAATGATAAATACGGCGCATCCCGACCCTATGATTTTTCATCCTGGATTCCTGATGCCATTATAATAAATCTCGGTACCAATGATAACTCCGGCTTCAATCAGCCTCCGTTTACCGATCCCGATAACGGTGCCGTTTATAAGCTCAGCTTAAACCCCGATGGAAGCCATATTAAGGAAGATGACCTGCTCATAGGAAATGCGGCAATTGATTTTTTAAAGCTGATCAGGAAGAATAATCCTTCGCCCCACATCTTATGGGTATACGGCATGCTAGGTTACGACCTTACACCGGTCATTGTGGATGCCATCGAAAGATATAAACTCGAAACAAATGATAAAAACATCCGCTTCCTGCAGCTTCCGTCCGCTAACAGTGATACATTGGGAGCAAGGGAACATCCCGGCCTCAAATCCCATATGATAGCAGCCGGAGTCATTTCGGACTATCTTAAAACATATTTCAATAGTCAACCTTTATCATAGTAAGTCCTCTGGCCGGTGCGGTTTGGCCGGCCTGCTTTCTGTCTTTTGCAAGCAGCAGGTCTGACATGCTCTCAGGTGTCCTTTTGCCGAAGCCAACCTCAAGCAGGGTTCCCGTAAGTATCCTTACCATGTACTGAAGGAAGCCTGTCCCATGATAGGTAAAGGTGATATAGGAACCCTTCCTGACTATATCTATCCTGTCCACCTTCCTTACGGTGGACTTCTTCATTCTCGGGTTCGAACAAAAGCTTTTATAGTCATGCTCACCCTTAAGGTATTCGGCCGCCTCTACCATAGCGTCCACATCAGGTGTTTCTTCTATATAATATACATACTTTCTGTCAAACACCGGCTTAACGGGACCCGTAAAGCAAGTATAGCGGTAGGTCTTTCCGACGGCATTATATCTTGAATGAAACCTCTCCGATGCCTCCTTTACCTCTCTTACACATATATCGTCGGGCAGGTATCTGTTCATGTAATCCCTTATTTCATCGACACTTAACTCCGTATCCAGGAAGGCATTTGCCGTCATGGCCCTTGCGTGAACCCCCGCATCCGTCCTTCCGGCACCTATAAGCTCCGTTTCCCCGCCTGTCATCCCGGCAAGCACCTTCTCAAGCTTACCCTGTATTGTCATATCTGTAGACGGCTGATGCTCCCAGCCCTGATAGCGGGTCCCGTCGTAGGATATTGTAAATCTGTAGTTTTTTTTCATATCCTTCCTCATGATCAATATCAAAAGCTGTGGCCTCCCGAAGAGTGGCCTCCTCCGCCACCGCCGCCACCGGAGCTGCCTCCCGAACCCGAAGAAGAGCTTCTGGGTGAATAGGTCTTTGTTGTATTTGTATGTCTTGCCGTCGGGTCGGAAAAGTCAAAACGGCTTATTATGGAATTCATTATCTGAGCATCGCTGGGCTTAACCTTCTGCGATACGAGCCTTGCAAAAAAGTAATTGATTATCAACGATAACAGTATGGCAAGGCATACATTGGAGATATATTTCATGGGCTGGGCAATTCTCCGTCCCGAAAGGACCGAACCTATCTGCTCAAATCCTATTCTCGCCGTCGTATAATAATCGCCATCCGTAGCGTAAGTATAAATATTGTCGGCAATTATATTGGCTTTGGACCCTGTCACAACATACGGAAGCTCACCCTCCGAATATATCCATATCTTTCTGAAATTCATATCTATAAGAAGCATTACACCGTTTTCATCCGGGACGCGCGACCTGTAATAATCCTGGGCAAAGTCATCGACACTTGGAAAATTATCTTCATCGGTCGACACGAAAAAGATGAAACCGTAATCGGTACACTCTTTCATTACCTCGATCAGCTGCTTTTGCTCATCATAAGTAAGAAGCCCTGCCTCATCATCCACCAGTATCTCATATCCGGTTTCTTCATTTCTCACAAGTATGTAGTCATCCTCTTCATATTCAACAACATATGATGAAGACTGCGATGCATAAGCCGGGCCGGCACATGGCATTAATATGATAAGTGCCGCGATGGCCATACATACCAGAATTCTCTTGATAAGATCCTTTTTCTTACTATGCACGGTCATCACCTCCCTTCCTGTCAAACTGGGGAAGCCTTCTGGTCGCCATTATATTGTAATTGCCAAGGGTATGCTTAAAGCTCAGCACGAAGAAAACCGCTTCGACAATACACATCACATAATAGGGTATATCGCTTACGGGCTGAAAGAAAACCACTAACAGTACCGCTATTGCAACCGATCCCAAACCAAGCAGGGTGGTGACCGTCTCAAAAACGCCTGTTTCGGCCTCTTCTACTTTTTCCGCTTTCTTCTTTTTCCCCTTGCCGTTTTCTTTAAGAAATTCCTTTCCCTTATCTCCTTCACCCGTTACGGTCATCCTTATATCAACCCTTTGAAAATAATTGATAACAAAGACAATAAGCGTAAGAATACTCGACATAACAAGTGCCGTGATGGGCGTAAGTACCAGAAACATGTTAAGTATGGCAAAGATCACAAGTGCAAAAATGCCGGATGAAAGCAGATATTTCTTTACATCAATGGGAAGATCTGCCACAACCTTGCCTGTCTGTCCGTTTACTGCCGCATAGGCCACCCTGTCACCGTTCCTGTAGGATAAGAACCATACCGGAAACATTGCTGAATGCCCGTTGTCGGCGCTTGTAGGAACAGCGGAATCCGCCATTTTTGATGCTTTGGGTGCCTCTTTGCTTGTTGTTATGGTATACTTTTTGAACTCCCGGGTTTCATTCTTGATCCTTTTTAAGGAGGCATTAAAGGCGTATTTTTCTGCCTGATATTTGTATGTATCGGCATCGACATCGGCAAGGTCGGCATAATATCCGCTCATATACGAGGCTTCAAAGGGTACCATCTGTTTAATATCATAGGGCGCCAGCGCCTCGGACATTGAATCATCAAACGAAGCGGACGCATCAAAAGACAATCCGTCATATTCCGCATCTATCTTTCCAGCCAGGGTATAAATGTCTGTTATGATATAGTCACCCCGTCTGTGTGAGGTTTCGCCCCTTAGCTTTGTCTGTCCCTTCTGCTTTACATTATATGTCCAATACGGCATATAAATACCGCGGAAGCTGTCTATACAACCATCACTCCTGTATTCCTTCGGAAGAAAAAGAGCTTTCTTTACCACACCAAGATAAGCCTTCTTGCAATCTTCCTTGGTCTTTGCGAAGGGTATGATATATTCAGGCTTTTTCCCCTTGGCCAGCCTTGTACTCAGGATAGTCGAGGCTCCGCAGAACGAACAGAAAGCAGCCGCCGTGTTTTCGTCCACGCTCATAAGCTCACCGCCGCACTGGGGACATGTATATATCGTTACATCAATGGTATCAAAATCAGGAGTTTCGGGATTATCCTCCTGTACAACCTGCTCCTCCACATCCTCTTTTACGTCGAATTCTTTAGGGTCAAACGAGGATCCGCAAAAATCACACAGCATCTTCTGACTCTTCGGATCAAATTTCAGATTGGCCCCGCAACTCGGGCATACTATCATCTGGCTTCCTCCTTTAGTGTCACCTTTTCTTCAGGCAGATATTTTATAAGCATCTTTTCAAGCTCCTGTACCTGTACGGGCTTTGTCATATAATCGGAAAATCCTACCGCCATATACTCCTTGTCAGCACCCTGTATGGCGTTTGCAGTGAGTATGATGATCGGAGTCTTTTCTTCTTTGTATCTGTCGGTTTTCTGAAGCTCCACAAAAGTCTCTATCCCATCCATCTTGGGCATCATATGATCAATAAAGATCAGGTCGTAATGCTTCTCTTTGTATTTCTCAAGGCATTCTTCCCCACTTGTTGCCATATCCACTCCCACCTTCGTCTTTTTAAGGAGCAGCTTTATGATCTGCAGGTTAACCGGGACATCATCAACAACCAGAATGCTTGCCTCTTTTGCGGTAAAGCTCTCCTCGTAATTCTCTCCCGTTCCCGTTGTTGTCGAGAACTTCGCCCAGAAATCCCCCATGGGTTTGGAAGAAGCCTGTGTCTGCGGGATCACAACCGTAAATTCGGATCCTCTTCCCTGCTGTGATTTAACGCTTATTGATCCTTCCATCAGATCAACCAGCTGCTTGGTAATGGCCAGACCCAACCCCGTTCCTTCAATATTTCTGTTCTGTCTCTCATCTGCCCTTCTGAAGGACTCAAATATCCCTTCAATGCCTTCTTCCGAAATACCGCGCCCCGTATCCGTCACCCGAAGTATGAGGTCAATCCTTGGTTCTTCCTTTTTTATATAATCGATCTCAAAGGTTATGGTTCCGCTGTCCGTATATTTGACTGCGTTTGTAAGCAGGTTTGTTGCGATCTGTCTGATCCTTATTTCATCACCGAAAAGCTTCTCGGGAAGCTTTTCATTATAATCAAGCTTAAGCTTTAACCCCTTGCCCTTCGAACGCATATCAAGCATAGTATAGCATGATCGTATAAAAGAAAACACATCATATTCATCCGGTATTATCTTCATCAGTCCTGATTCTATCTTGGAAAAATCAAGTATGTCGTTTACAAGGGACAGGAGGGTATTTGATGCCACTTCGATACTGGATGCATAATTAAGGATATTTCTTTCGCCGCTCTCCCTTAAGATCATTTCATTCATACCTATGACCCCGTTTATGGGAGTACGTATCTCATGAGACATCCTCGCAAGGAATACACTCTTTGCTTCGTTTGCCTTCTCGAGATCAAGATTCATCTTTATGAGCTCCTGCTCCTTCTCTTCAAGCTCTTTCTTCTTGCCCTCATACAAACGTCCCTGGAATTTAAAGATAATACCAAAAACAAGTACCACAAAAGCTATTCCGTACAGATAATCCTCATATTCAGCCCTCCGGCTGGCCATCCTCTGTACCATCTCAGGATGAGTGAAATCACTGTAGAGCAGGCAGCCGGCCATTAACACATTCAGCACATAGAAGACATAGCAGGGCCAGCCCTCAACTATGAGGAATGTAAACAGGGATGCAAGCGTCAGCCACAGCGGCATTCCCGACTCCTTACCCCCTTCCGCGAAAAACAGAAGCGGCATCAGCAGATAATTGGCCACAGCCGCAAGAATAATACCCGCCAGGTTCGGTTTCTTCAAAACATTGGCTACAAAAAGCGACACTAAAAAAGAAATTATCAAAAGACCCATTATCCAGAAGGTCCTTGCACCTGTTCCGAGAAAAAAATCAAAAATAAGACATACAACCAGTGCCATCGCGCCTATCGACAGTATGATGTTGATGAGCCTGTGCTGCATCGATAATTCTTCCCTGGTCAGGTATTTTGTTATCTTCTTTATCTTCTCCAAACCTAAGCCCTCTTCGCTGTTTCAAATACCGTCTTGATACATTTCCTTTCTGTTATTATACTATATGCATCTGTTAAACCAATGATCTGTGAAAGGACACCTTCCATGACTGATGATTCTTATTTCAGAAATGCCCTGTCTGATTTTGCCTTTGATGTTTCCTACGGCGATTCCATAAGGCATCTTCACAACAGCGGCTTTACACCTCAGCGGATCAAGGATTATCTGGGTTCTGACTCCCTAACCGTTGAAAGGATATGTGAGGTCATAGAGAAATACGAAAGATCCCGTGGGCCTCACAGTCCTAATTAAGCGTGCTGACGCCTATTACCAGAATATCATCCCTCTCGATCCGCAGCTCATCCTTAGCTGCCAGCTTCCGGTCACCTCTTATGACCATGATCGGGACCATATCGGGCATCAGGGTAAGCTGCCGCAGCTCCTTACCCGCAAGACCGCACTTATCGTCAATCCTTGAAGTAATGTACTCAAATCCCTTACCGTCAACGGGTCCACCCATAACCTTAAGCTCGGTATATTGCTCCACAAACCCTGCCGAGATGATACCTGTCGGGATCGCGACCATTCCCACACCGAGAAAGGATATGATTATGGCCATTATCTTACCGGCAACTGTGACAGGATAGATATCACCGTATCCGACGGTCAGAAGCGTCGATACCGACCACCATATTCCCGAAAAGGCATTCTTAAACTGGTCCGGCTGTACCTCATGTTCAAGAGAATACATGCACAGGGATGATGCCAGCATCAGGATAAGGATCATACACATGGACGATATCAGCTGATTTTTCTTCTCCTTAAGCACGCTTGCTATAACATTAAAGGCATCATACTGGGCATTTATCTTAAAAAGCCTGAAAATCCTTATTACCCTGAATATTCTGAAGGCTACTGCTCCTTCCGGGAAGATAAAGGGAAGAAAATACGGGATTATTGTGAAAAGGTCTATAAGCCCGTATATCGAAACGATAAACTTAAATCTTGATCTGAGTGTATTTTTCTCGTCGGGATACAGGTAATCGGCTGTCCATACCCTCAGGATATATTCTATAGTGAACAGTATTATGGTAATAAGCTCTACAGCATTAAGAATACCCATATAGGGAGACATCTGATCGAAGGTCTGCAAAAGAGTCACAAGCAGGTTCGCAAGAATGACCGCTACTATAGTTTTATCAAACAGCGAACTGGGTATATCATTCTTATTTCCTATTTCTATTATATTAAAAATACGATGTCTTAAATCCTTCATGGCCTTATGCTTAATCTTCATTGAGTTCTCCGGAGGATCATATCTTAAAACGATATCCCACTCCCCATATGGTTTCTATATATTGGGGATTGCCTGTATCCTTCTCCAGCTTCTCCCTGATCTTCTTGATATGAACAGTGACTGTGGCAATACCGCCTACCGATTCCATGTCCCAAATATTTCTGAACAGCTCCTCCTTCGTGTAAACATGGTTCGGATTCTGGGCCAAAAAGGTCAGAAGGTCGAACTCCTTGGTCGTAAAGGTCTTTTCTTCACCGTCTATATAAACGCGTCTGGCTGTTTTATCTATCTTAAGGCCCCGTATCTCTATTATCTCATTTGCACTGGCCCCTGCTCCCACAAGCCTCTCATATCTTGCAAGGTGTGCGTTGACCCTTGCAACCATTTCCGAAGGTGAAAAGGGCTTGGTCATATAGTCATCGGCTCCGAGTCCCAGCCCTCTTATCTTATCAATATCATCCTTCTTTGCGGATACCATTATTATAGGTGTATTCTTCTTCTCCCTTAATTCCTTACACACCGAAAACCCGTCAAGTCCGGGAAGCATAAGGTCAAGGATAACCAGTGCGTAATCCTCATTCAGGGCCCTCTCAAGGCCCTTGCTGCCGTCCGTTTCTATCGTTGTCTCAAATCCCGACATCTCAAGATAATCCTTCTCAAGCTCCGCTATTGCCTCTTCATCCTCAATTATCAATATCCTGTTCATTTTAACTCCTTATTCTCATATTTATGCAGCGTGAAATTGATCGCAACCCCCTGTCCTTCAGTACTGGCAGCCCAGATATATCCGCCATGATCCTCTATTATCTTCCTGACTATCGAAAGGCCGATACCACTCCCCATTTTAGACGAATTACGTGAAACATCACTTCTGTAGAACCGGTCAAATATATATGGCAGATCCCTTTTTGCAATTCCTTTTCCGTTATCCGCTATCTCAACCTTGATCGAATCCCCTATGTCAAGGATCGTGATGGATATGGTTCCGTCTTCACGTCCCATATATTTTATCGAGTTGGTTATGATATTGTTTATGACCCTCCTAAGCTGCTCGGGATCCGCTACTATAACAACGTCTTCGGAAACGGAATTCCTATACTCAAGCTTAATCCCCTTGGCTTCAAGCTCTAATCCTATATCAAGCGCTCCGTCATTGAAATATTCACATACACCCAGCATGTGGAAATTGTAAGGAACACTGTTTGTATCAAGACGTGAATACAGGGTAAGCTCATTGATCAGGCGGTCCATGTCGTTTGCCTTGTTGTAGATGGTCTTAATATACCTGTCCATCTTCTCCGGCGTATCCGCCACGCCATCCATGATTCCTTCAACATATCCTTTTATGGAGGTTATGGGAGTTCTCAGATCATGGGATATATTACTGATGACTTCCCTTGTTTCCTCTTCGCTTTTCCGCTTATCCTCATGGATATCCTTTATCTGCTCCCGGATCGTCTCAAGGTTTTCGATCATCCCGTTGATCATCCCCCCTGACCCTTCACCGAATTCATGGTCCAGATCACCTTCAGCCATATGCTTTATGATATCCCCGGCCTTCATTAACGGCCATATAAGCTGTTTATATATTATTCCCGCGATCGTTCCCGTCACGATCAGTATGATAAATACCACCAGATAACCCATTTAATAAGTATAACACAAATACCTCTGATTCATATCACTTTTTATACTTATTGACAACTATTCAGAAAATTAGTTTGAACTAACGGCAATTTATTGTTTATTATAATGGCATACATGTAATTAATTATTTATTGTTATCTGTTTATTGTAATTTTCAACGAAAGGAGATTCTTTATGAAATATGTATGTCAGGTATGCGGTTATGTGCATGAGGGAGACAATCCCCCCGAAAAATGTCCGGTATGCGGAGTTGGTCCCGATAAGTTCAAGGCCGTTGAGGGCGAAATGAAGCTTGCTGCCGAGCATGAGTACGGAATCTATGACAAGACCGTTAAAGACAATCCCAATCTGGATGACGAAACCAAAAAATACATCCTTGACCAGTTGAAGTCCAACTTCACGGGAGAATGCTCCGAGGTAGGTATGTATCTGTGCATGGCAAGGATCGCCTATCGTGAGGGTTATCCCGAAATCGGTCTGTATTGGGAAAAGGCTGCTTTCGAAGAGGCCGAGCATGCCGCTAAATTTGCAGAGCTTCTGGGAACGGAGCTTGAACCGAATATGAAGGCATCAACCAAGGAAAACCTTAAGTGGAGATATGAATGTGAATTCGGGGCAACTCAGGGCAAGTTCGATCTTGCGGCCTGTGCCAAGAAGAATGGTCTTGATGCCATCCATGACACGGTTCATGAGATGGCAAGGGATGAGGCAAGGCACGGCAAGGCATTAAAGGGCCTGCTTGACCGCTACTTTAACTAGGAAATGTTGTCTTTCAGAGGGATGGATCACTGATCCGTCCCTCTTTTTTATGCCACGGGGACGGTTCTTCCGGCTAATCTTTGACCTTAAAATTACCTCATGGTAAAATATGTGAGATAAAAAGAAAGGCAAACATAAAACAGATGAAAAGAATAATACTTACGGGCGGAGGAACTGCCGGACATGTTACTCCCAATATAGCTCTTATACCTTCCCTGCAGGCGCTTGATTACGATATTCATTATGTGGGCTCCTATGAAGGAATAGAAAAATCCCTCATGGAGGACATAGGTATTCCGTATCATGGTATTGCTTCCGGTAAGCTTAGAAGGTATTTTTCCCTGCAAAACTTCACTGACCCCTTCAGGGTTATCAAGGGGTTTTTTGAAGCCAACCGGCTGATAAGGGACTTAAAGCCGGATGTTGTGTTCTCCAAGGGAGGTTTCGTATCCGTCCCGGTCGTGATAGCTGCCGGGAAAAATCATGTACCTGTTATCATACATGAGTCGGACATGACCCCGGGACTTGCAAATAAACTGTGTTTCTCATCGGCCAAAAAGATATGCTGCAACTTTCCGGAGACCCTATCCCTTTTGCCGGCCGATAAGGCGGTTCTGTCCGGTTCGCCGATAAGGCATGAACTGCTTGAGGGCTCTGCCGAAGCAGGTCGTGATTTTACGGGATTTAAAGACAGCAAACCCGTCATCCTGGTGATCGGAGGTTCCCTGGGAGCAGCCAATGTTAATTCGGCTATACGAAGAAACCTGCCAAAACTTCTTGAAAAATATAACATAGTCCACCTGACCGGCAAGGGCAAGGCTGACAACAGTCTTAACAATACTCCCGGATATGTTCAGTATGAATATATAAAGGATGAACTTAAGGATCTGTTTGCCCTGTGCGATATCGTGATATCCCGGGCCGGAGCAAATGCCATATGTGAACTGCTGGCCTTAAGGAAACCCAACCTCCTGATACCTCTTCCTTCGAAGAGCAGCCGGGGTGACCAGCTCCTGAACGGAGAATCATTTAAGAAGCAGGGTTACTCCATGCTCATTAAAGAGGAGGAGCTTACAGACGACCTGCTCCTTAAGACGATAGATGAACTGTATGAAAACCGGGATAAATACATTGAGGCCATGACCAACAGCAGTCAAAAGGATTCCATAAATACAATAATCTCCATGATCAGGGATCTCTCCTGATCATGGAGACATTTTAAACCTTTGTTCTTTTGTTTAATCCATGGCCAGTAGCTTACACAATTCCTTCTGTTCTTCATCAGTCGGCTTACCGGGCTTCCACTGGATCATCGCACCATCTCCCTTGTACCTTGGGATAAGGTGCATATGGAAGTGGAATACCGTCTGTCCCGCAGCTTCTCCGTTATTCTGAACGATGTTAAAGCCGTCGCACAAAAGCTTATCCGTCATATGGGCAGCAAGCTTCCCTGCCAGTATAAAGGCCCTTCCCGCAATGTCCTCCGGAAGCTCATAAATATTGGCATAGTGCTCCTTGGGGATTATCAGGGCATGTCCCCTGGTTGCGGGACCCGCATCCAGAATAACGGTAAAATCGTCATCTTCATAGATCTTATTTGTTTCAAATACACCGTTTGCAAGCTTACAGAAAATACAATCATCCTTCATTTAAGTGTCCTCCTAATCTTCTTTTACAAAAGTAAATGCCTGATCAAGCATCCTTAATCTCCTGAAATCACCCTTAACCTGCATATCCCCGGACATAAATGCCCTCTGGAAGGTCATTTGTCCCGATACGATCCTGTTCATGACATCATCATTAAGCTTACACAGAACCTCCGGATCCTCATGATTCCCATAATAACAGTTAAGATCCGAATTGCTTATCTGCACGATCAGAGGTTTTTTCCTCTCCTTTATCATGAATTTATACACAGCATTCACATTTACGGACGGGTCGAACTTCTCCCTGAAATCACCTATATACATTAGGTTTTCATCAACACCCGCATGCTCCATTTTGCCCCTGAACAGGTTGGCCAGTTCCTCGATATCCTCCTTCTGCTGCTGTACATAGGTTTCATCTGCCGCATATTTGGACAGCTGCTCGGATTCCTGGGGAGTAAGCGGTATGTTCCTTACGGCTCCGCTGATCCTCTTAACCGCCTTGTTGCTTGTCGGAAGAGATTTGGTCTTCTGGGATATGCTCCTGTAGAGGTTCTCGGCCTTCTTCTCTATTATCGCAAGGTAGTCCTGCTCCATTTCAAATGATACAAAATCCTCAACATAGGCACACATACCGGGCAACGGAAGACCCCCAAGCATCTCCCAGGCAAGAGTAAGGCTCGTCATGGCTTCACGCTCACCGGGCGCGGTTGACATTACCACAGGACACATATAGGTTGTTTCGAACTTCTCCTTGTTGCCGTATAGCCAGCAGGCATCAAGAAACTGCTGCATATATCCGCCTATCCCGAACCATTCTACGGTAGTTGCAAGGATGATACCGTCAGCATCATTTATGGAAGCCGGAAGAGTGGTTATCGTATTCTTAAGCTCATAGAGATTGAACTTCTCAACCCTGACGTTCAGTTCATCAAGAACCTGACTTATCTTTCCAAGGACAAAGAGAGTCGGATCATCTATTATGCCCCGTCCACCATAATAAATGTTTATTTTCATGGATGGTCCCTCCTCATTAAAACAAGACAATTATATCACAAATTTTATCAGGATTGGTAACAATTCAGAACAGGCTCAAAATATGTTGTATTTTCCGCTTCATCAAGAGATTTCCTGAATTTTCTGTACAGCTTATACCACTTTGATATTATGAGCAGCGGAAGCATGACAGCCATTGCACCGGTCAGTGTAAGACAAAGCTTCATTTCGGTCATTTCCATGAGCGTCCTCATGGAATCACCGCAATACAGACTTGCGGTGAAGGTAAATGCGGAAACAAAGAGAAGAACAAGTATACACACCCCAATTATAATCTTGCCCGAAGAAGGTATTGTCGGTGCATCACCCTCGTCTGGAATCATAAAATCTCCCATATCGTCGATCTTAATGATATCCTCCCCGGTCTCATCCCCCGTGACCGGTTCGGTCATCGGATTGCTCTGCGTGACCAGCCTTCTTAAGGTATAATCCTCATTCACAACCTGTTTATAGAGACCGTATGCCAGCGATACCGCCGCATCATCCTTATGGTCAGCCTTGGTCAGAATATACTCGGCAAGCTCATTCATTCCCTCGGCAAGTGTTGTATATGATCCCGGATAGTAGCACCACAGTATCTTACGCCTGTCCCTGTCAACATAAATATGTCTTGGATCATATAATAAATGCTCCGCCGGAAGAAGATATTCCTCCGCGCTCTCAAGCCCTCCCGCAATTCCGTTTATTAGACAGCACAGGAATTTATGATCCATCTCCTCACATTCATAAAGATCATGGAGACTGACTAAAGATGTGATATCATAAACATACTCATCCCTTCCGTCTGACTTAATTATCGTACAGGGCAGGAAATCAGGAATGTCATTCTCCATAAGCATTCTTGATTTATACCCAACATTATTAATCGTCTCACTTTCAAGTATTAAATTATTTCCGCTTATACCGCTATCATATCGTTCTATAAACAATACCCAACACCTGACTTTCTGCTTGTTCTTATATACTCTGCTTCCTTAAGCCTGAAGCTTTCGCATTCATATGAGTGACTGGTATTTCCGGTTGACAGTACCCGTTTTACGAGACCGGACCCGATATCCGTATCACCGTCAAAGGTAATCCTGATCACATCCTTACCCACATCTATACTTGTATTATAGGACCATTTGCCTATGAGCTTTCCGGGAAGCACTTCACTCAAAGCGAGTGCCGCCTTATCCACAGCTATGTTATCATCACTTTCCTGACTTCCTCTCAGGGCAGCCGACATACATGCCTTATTGACAACGCATTTATCATGAAGCACGAAGCCGGAAAACAGGACAAACATGAAAACCCCCAGGATAAAGGGCATAAGAAGCGTTATCTCTATTGTCAGGCTTCCCTTAAGCACTCCTTCGTTTTTCATCCGTCAGACTCCTTTCAAAGCATAATTTATTATGATAAGGATCAAATATGATCCCAGTAAAAAAGGGATATAGGGAAGAGTATCCTTTTTTTCTTTTCCCTTTGCAAGCATACATATGATACCAAAAACACCGCATGATACCATTGACAAAAACAGAACGGCAAATATCCTGTCAAAACCTATCATCAGCCCCAGAAGGCCCACAACATATACATCACCCCTTCCTATGGCTTCCCCGGTAAAAAGACTTACCATAAACAAAATGATCCCCGGTATAACGGAAAAAATGATGTTTTCAAGATTCAAATCATAAATAAGGCTGTTACCGACCGCTTCATATCTGTCACCTGCAGCGTAAGCACAAGTCATAAGTCCCGCCGCCATGATCAGAAACATAACAAGCACCCGCCTGCTTACTATCCTTTTTTTCAAATCCGTATATGTGCATGAAATCAATAGCAGAATAGCTACTATGTTCATATTTCCTCCTTATGTCATAAGGACTCCACCATCTTCGATGGTACCCCTTATGATCAGTAACCACATCTTGAACAGGGCCCCCTTCCTCCCACTTCCGACAGGGGTATACAATTAACCGTTCTCTTAAGACCATGGCATGATAAGGACGAGTGATAACAGGTTCCGTCCGATGTGATATAAACCCTGCCACCGGCCCCTTTGCCACAGGAGCTGCACGCATAATACTTATGTCCCGACCTGTTCCTTAAATCCTTAAGTGCCGACCTGTCAACCTCCTTTATTGACAGGCGAAGGTAGGTGCATTCCCGGTTCCTGTGGTATACGGTACCTGTCTCGGTCACATAAACATATTCTTCCGGCTTCTTCTCCACCATCCTTTCATCAAGCCCCTTTTCATATCCGATAAAGGTATGCATGAGGCATCGGGCACAGAAACGGTGGTTAAATATATTAAGGAAATCATAGGGAAGCTCTGCATCATAGGCAGCGTTTATCTCAATAACTTCCCTGTTATCCAGCTTAGAGCCCGAAAAGTCGATACCCCCTGCCCCTCCCTTAACAGGAGCCTTACTCAGCAAGGGCCCGTTGATCCTTGCAAGGACCTCGCCTCCAACACTCCCGGCTGAAGCATTCCATTCCCTGTAGGCTGTCATTGCAAGCTTCCTTGTTTCCTGGTGGACCGCCTCCTGAAGATTCAGATGAAACCTCATAAGATTTATTAAGGACAGGGCAAGGAACATGGCAAAAAGAAATAGGGGAAGTATTAATGATGCTTCAATAGTAAGGCTTCCCTTAACCGGTCTTCTATTCATACAGATACTCTCGTTCTATCGTATGTTCATATCCGAACCCGCTTGTAAGAGCGACTGATGCCCTTAAATATTCAAAACATCCGTCTATCCGGAAACCGCTGTTATAAAAGCCTCTCAGGTTACCCTCTATGATATCCATTAAACGAAGCCTTCTTACATCATCACCCGTCATCGCCACAAACATTCCCATAAGCTCCTTATAGGTGTGACCGCTTCCCCCACCCTCAAACAGTCTTGACCGGAAATTAACTATATCTTCAAGAGCCAGATCTATATCAGAAGAACCCTTTTTGATCTTACATCTTCCCTTATTAAGCAGACGGGTTACATCCATGGCCGATTCTCCGTAAGCCCAGGCATATACGATCGAATCCCTCACAAGCCTTACAAGGCTCTCGGGCGGAACCATAAGGCAGTTATACATAACTACTTCATACGCCTTTTCGTAAGCCGCAGCCATCTTCCCTCCATCCCCCTTGATACACCTCAGATTATCCTTAAGCCTTAAAGCCATAAGCTCATTTACCCCGCTTATCATGTTATCCTTATCGGACATGCCTCCATACACGATATATTCAAGCTCTGCCGTAAGCTGCTGATCGGTAAAATACTCAGTATAACAGCCGCACTTTTGCATAATGTATTCGATAAAAAGCTCATCATTTTCATTCTTTCTCTTAAGCTTTGCGGTTCCGGCTCCCTGTTTTAAACCTCTCGCAGACGGCCGGTCACTGCCTGCCGTTCCCTTAAGAGGTGTCCCCTTCAGGAATTCCTCATCAGATAAAACCATGCCTCTTACTATCTTTCCGGGATTGGTAAGCGGGATACCGTAACTTTCTATCCCGGCAAGAATGTCATCCCACTCGGCATAGAAGTCATTCTTTTCTCCACGCTTGACGGAACCTTTTCCTGAATTTAGTGCGCCGGTATATATGGTCTTACCGTATTTTTCAATATACTCAACCGCCTGCCTCTTAAGCGGCCTGCCTCCTTCATCGGACGCAATGACACAGGCCACATGGTCTGCATCGCTTAAGGTCTGAGCATACCACTCACCGGTTGCAGGAGTATCGCTGTAATCCGTATTTTCCTCCATATATCTTCCAAGGTGGTTTATAACGCTGTCTATATCCGCTTCCTCCCTGCCCCTGTAGCTGGAATCTATATACAGAAGATCGTATCTTTTATACAGCATCCGGTCGTACTCTCCAAAGCAGGACCTTAAGGATGCATCCATCACCGCTTCAGTGTTCATCCTGAGCATCTGCACCCTTACACTTTCCGACAGGCCGCATACAAGCCCCAGAAACAGAGCCGATAACAGGGACAGGAATACCGTTATCTCCCCCTTCAGGGGCTTATGCTCATACGGCCTGTGAGTCATTGACTATTCTCTCAAAAATGCTGTTCACAAGGGCTGTAAGCTGATCCCTGAAGATCACCACAAGTCCTATCAGCACGACCAGTATAAGGATAAGCTCCACAACCCCTATACCCTTATCATCCCGGGCAAATGCCCTTGTTCTTTCAACTAATCCCGCAACAATCCTTTTTACCATTGATCCATCCTCCTGTTTAACTTAAAATCTGAACGAAATAAATGCAGGTACCATAACGATGATAAGTACCGTCAGCAGCATCATGAGCATGGGGAACAAAAGCTTGGTCCCGGCCTCCTCCCCCAGCTCCCTTGCCCTGTTCTTCCGATCCTGAAAGGCATCCGATGCTTCCCTCTCAAGCTGTATGAGCAGGTCGCTCCTTCCCTTACCTATTGCCTGGGTAACAAGGCTTATAAAATGCCTGTATTTATGGATACCGCATCCGGCCGCAAAAATCTCGTAGGCCGTTATCTCGCCCATACCTTCATTCATATGCCCTTCGCATATGAGCATTTCCTCATACAGGAACCTCCTCTTTCCACCCTTTTCAAGGCTTATCCTGTATTCCCTGCTGAGCTTTTTCACTATTCCCCTTGTCGTAAGTCCCGCTGAATAAAACAGCAAAAACTTGTTAACCATTTGCGGATAATCGCTTATCAGCTCCTTCTCCCTCTCCTTAACCTTCCTCTTAAGTTCTTCTCCCTCCCTGACATAAAGCCCCAGGGCCGTGACCAGAGTAAGGATCAGGAGGATCACGGACTTCCTGTCCTTTACTTCCTCATAGACGAGAAGCTGCCCGTCAATCTCTTCGGGGAGCTTAAGGTAATCCTCCTTTCGTTCATTGACATCTTTTTCATGGGCCAGTTCCCTGACATATTCGGAAAGGGACATTTCGTTATTCATGTTTTCGGGAAAAACACGCACTGTAAGATCTGTTTCATGTACAAAGTCTTCATAGGTAAGTTCATAGTGTATCCCAACCCCGATCCCTTCATATATGTTCCTTTTTTCCTTAAGCTTCTCAAATCTTCCCTGATCGATCCTCCCATCCTTGCCTATAAGCAGGGGATCCGTTGTGCGCCAGCTTATCTTAAAGGGGTAGCCGGGGATCGATGTTGCAAAGGTCATGTCCGATACGATCTCATCCGTTGAGATATTATCGGCCGGCATACTGTCGGCGATCAGCTCATCCGCTTCCGCTGCCATCCGTATAAGCTCATCATGCGTATAACCCTTGTCACTTACGGTGATATCAACCTCTTCCCTTTCTTCATCCCCCGCCCTGCCTACCTTAAGCCTTACATCCTTCTTCCCGCCCGTATAGGTATTTCTCTTTATCATATTTCCTTCAAGCAGTTCATTGCTCTCAAGGGTTTTTATCTCGGAAGCGATCACAAGCACAGACCCTAAGGTAAATGCAAGGGCGAATAGGGTTAGCCTTCTGTCAAAAAAGCTTACAAGATCCGAAACCGTATCTCCCGACGGTGACAGCTTTTTCAGTTCAGCAGCTATCCTGTCGTTACTCAGCCTTCTTACCAGCTCTATTCTGTTCTTTTGCGGCAGTCTTTTGTAGATAAGGGTAAAAGCCAATCCCAAAATGCCTGTAAATATGTATACTGTCAGCATTTTCCTTCCCTTCCGTCAAACCCTGATATCGATAAGCCTTACCGATATCATATAAGATGCGATATAGATCGCCAGACATGCGGTCATGATCACTGTACCTGCAGGATTGTGATATAAAACACTTAAAAACTCCCTGCTTGTGATCCGAAGATATATGATTATGCCAATTGGTATGATGCACATTATCCTCTGCTCGTATTTTCTTCCGGACAGGATGACCGATATCTCCCTCTCGGTCTCGTCCTTCTCCTTCATTATCCTTACCGTTTTCCCTATGATCCCGGTAAAATCGCCACCATTCCTTTTGGCAAGCACAAATATCTCCGAAAAATCGGATATGTCTTCAATTACGGCTCTTGATGCAAAATCACTCAATATGGCTTCAAGAGCTATACCGTTTTCAAGCTTTAAAAAGAAATAATCAAGTTCCTTTACGATAAGCGAATCCCTGCCGTGAAGCCTTAACATGTCTTTTCTTGATTCATAAAAGGCATTCTCTATCGAATATCCTGCCCGGAGTGCCGATGCGATCGAGTCGATCATATCCCGGAACTGGATCTTTAAAAGATCCTTTCTCTTTCTTATAAGTCCCTTTTTTATTGTTTTGAGAAACAGGAAAAATGCGGGAAATAATATCAGAACGGCATATATTGAATCATAAAATACATATGAGATAAGTGCTGTCATCACAAGGTAGATCAGGCTGTATCTTACTGTTTCCGCCGGACTCATCCGGTATTCGTCATATTTCATCTGTTTTTATCCCGGCCCTCCTTAGCTTTTCCGTATATATCATGTCATTTGTCCTTTTCAGTTCTCCGTATATCCTTCCCTTTATTTCTTCCTTTTCTTCAAAAACATATATCGGGTTTGTTGTGATCTCATCCTTCTCACAGCCTGTTACCTCCCTTATCTCCATTAGTCTCCTTGACTTGTCACGAAGTCTTGATAAGTGTATGATGATATCAATACCCGAGGCCATCTGACGCCTTAAAGCCGATATGGGAATCTCCGTATGGAGCATCATCATGGTCTCAAGACGGGACAGGGCATCCTGCGCACTGTTTGCATGAATGGTAGACATTGACCCGTCCTGTCCGACGTTCATGGCCTGAAGCATATCTATCGACTCGCTTCCCCTGACCTCACCGACTATCACCCGGTCCGGCCGCATTCTCAGAGCGGTTTTTATAAGATCCCTTATGGTTATTGCATTGCATCCTTCCACATTGGCATTGCGGGCTTCCAGTGATACCAGGTTGGATATTCCCTGTATCATCAGCTCGGCACTGTCCTCTATGGTGATGATCCGCTCACTGTCAGGAATATAACCGCTCAGTACATTTAAAAAAGTAGTTTTACCCGCGCCGGTCCCTCCGCTTATAAGTATGTTATACCTGGCCTTAACAAGGGTCTTAAGAAAGGCAAGAACCTCTGCGCTTACTGACCCAAGTGCAACAAGGGAGGCACCGTCTATCGGGACCTTTGGAAACCGCCTTATCGTAAGTATCGGCCCGTTTACAGCGACAGGTTCAAGAACAACATTCACTCTCGACCCGTCCTTAAGCCTCGCATCTACTATTGGAGAGGCCGCGTTTACGGTCCTGTTGGCACCTGCCACGATCTGCTGGATGATATCCGATAACCTCTCCTTTGAATCAAATTTACGGCCGGTATCGTAAAGAGCTCCCCCTTTTTCAATAAAAATCGAATGCATTCCGTTGACCATGATCTCCGTTACCGCAGGATCGTCCATAAGATCCTGCAGAACATCCAGTCTTCTCATGGCATTGAACACATCCTTGCGGATACAGAGCTTATCCGACAGAAGAAGAGCTACCTGCCTGTTCTTAAGCCGGATCTTATCATCAATGAGCCTTAGGACCTCATCATCATCAATATCAAGCCTGCCTTCAAGCTCTCTCTGGACTTCCTTTTTTATTTCCCCGGTCTTTAAGCTTATGATCTCTTGCCTGTTCATCCCGCCCTCTCACCGCATATCTCATTTCGTATATATCTTGACAGCCTGCTGTGTTTAAGATCCGAAAGCGATCCGTCTATATCTTCAAAATAGGGGAACTTGAGCTTGACTATCCTTGAATCAAGCTCTTCTCCTCCCGGACATCGAAGCAGCATATCCGTAAAGTCCTTTAGCTTGGCCACGGAGAAGCTGTCCTTCCTTAAGGGGGTATAAATCTCGGAACAGACATTCATAAGATCAAGGGCTCCCCTAACCGCATCGGAAATATCCAGTATGATCGACCCGAACCTTCCCGAGGATGTAAGATCACTTAAAAAAGACACCCACATGGAGGGATCGACCTCCTGCAATTCAAAGGGTGACCTGGCCGGAATGAGCACATTAAGCTCATCCATTCTGACCGTATATTTAAACAATGTATTAAAGATATCCTCAGGGTGAAGCGAATACTCGTACATCAGATCAAGAAGGGATGCTTCGGTCTTAATGTTCAGCAGATCGCAGAGACCGCTGTAACCCTCAAGATTTATGTATAATGACGGCTTTTCTTCGGCAAGGATCTGTCCGAGTGTCATTGCGAAGGTGCTTTTAAGGGTATGGTTCACGGGAGAATAAACGCCGATAAGCCTTACACTCTGATAACATCTGGTCTCCTCACTTATCCTGTGCCTTGATTCAATATCATCTCCTATGATGCTTATCAGGTTTCTTGCCGACTGATATTTATAGATCGCATTACCTTCATTGCCGGCACCGGCCCTGTCCTCGGTAAGGATATAGCACCTCTTTACCTCCGCGGCTTTTAACGGATATTCATCGCCGCAAAGGGCACCGGCATCACTTAAGAAGCCTTCCTGTATAAGCAACAGTGATATATCCCTTCCACCGATATCGGCTGCGAAAGCCTTAGGATCTGTATATGCTTCCACCTCATAACCGCATTCATTCCTGCGGATGTAATCGGCAAGAGAAGATGCGTATTCCCTGTCGCGGTCACACACGATCAATCTTCTGTTATTCACAATCTTCCTCCATGTTACATGTATCCGGGTTTATAAATCCGAAAAGCTCAAATGTCAGAATGTGTATCTGAAATGCCCTGACTGTGCTTTAGAACGTGATTGAATTATATGAATCTTTAATGATTTTGTAAATACTTTTTTTTCTGATTTATGTATTTTTGTAAAAAGCTGACAAGACTTAACGAAAAAAATCACCCTGAAAACAGAGTGATTTTGTGAACTATTGACAATTCTTATCTTTATTTCTCTCTCATGGAATATTCAGTATCCTCATCCATCATTTCGATCATGATATCGGCAAATTTAGGATCAAACTGGCTTCCCCGTCCCTTTATTATCTCTTCCCTGACCAGCTCCTGCGGCATGGGCTTCCTATAGCTTCTGTTGCTTGTCATGGCATCATAGGCATCAGCAACCGCGATTATCCTTGCTTCCTCGGGAATATCTTCGCCCTTAAGGCTGTCCGGATACCCCCTGCCGTCATATCTTTCGTGATGCCAGCGGGCTCCCCTTGCAAGCCCCGGCATCTCCTTTATGTTGTTCAATATCTTATATCCGTTCACCGGATGGGCCTTTATTATCATAAATTCTTCATCCGTCAGCTTACCCGGCTTATTGATTATGGTATTGGGCACCCCTATCTTACCAACGTCATGAAGTATCCCCATCATGTAAATATCTTTTATGTATCTGTCCGAATAACCGCATCTTCTTGCTATTTCCTTTGAATACATGGCTACCCGTTCGGAATGACCGTTTGTGTACAAATCCTTGGTCTCTATGGCATCCGCCAGCGACCGGATTATATGGATCGACATCCGCTCATTTTCAAGTATACGTTCATTTACCTCGTCTTCAAGGTGGTTCTGCAGACGGATAAGGTTTATGGCCAACCTGACCCTTGCTGTAAGCACCTCCGGAATAAAGGGTTTTCTTATAAAATCAATGGCACCCAGTGTGATACCCTCTACCTCTACCTCTTTATTGTCCTCGGCAGTAAGGAAGATGACCGGTATCTTAGCAGCCTTGCCGCCAATTTCCCTGATTCTTCTAAAAGTCGTAAAGCCGTCCATACCCGGCATAACAACATCCATAAGTATAAGATCGGGGCTTTCATCCTGAAGGAAATCAATAAGGGCCTGTCCTGATTGAAGGATATATGTATTTATCCCTGCTTTTTTAAGGATAAGACTGGCTATGCTTAAATTCGCCTTATTATCATCCACAATGACAACCGAATCTGTCTTATTCATTCCTCCGACAGTCTTTTCATTATCATTATCATTTTCATGATTTATGCTTTCTGTCTCACATTTTATTTCAGCTGACCTGCTGTACTCGCAGGCTTCCCAGGCATCCATTATCCTGTCCTTGACCTTTACCACCTCCGATACATCGATCTTAGGCAGAACAAGAAAGACCTGAACAGACGAAGGGGCTACCATTATATCCGAATGACGCAGGTGGGACTGTACGATATCCTTAAAGGTATCTATAATAACAATACGCATCCCCTCATCTATACTCTCATCCTTAAAGACAACAGTAAAAAGAACCTTGCAGGCAGACACGAAATACCTTTCAAAATAACGCATTACATACTTATAAACGTTGTTGAAGGTATCCCTGCCCATCCACATGGCATTCTGGGATGCGCTGTTTTCATCAAAAAGCCTGGATACAGCCTTTATGTCTGAATAAACTATACTATCATCGGGCATAAATATACCTTTTTCTATACACAGAATCCCCTGTTGGAAGCACTTTCGACGCTCTCGTTAAGACTTCCCTTACCATAGGTAAGACCTGCGTATACTTCCTGAGTATTTGACATAAGCGGCAGGGAATCATCCTGTGCCGCTATATCGTCAAATGATTTCTTAAGTCTGGCAAGAAGCCTTCTTGCGACAACAAGGCCTTCCTTATCCTTCCTTATAGGCGCAAGTGAGATCTCCTTACTTACATATACATATATCCTCATTAAAGGATACGATGGTTCGTAGTTAAAATCAAGTGCTTCGAGCAGATCGCCCACACATTTTCCGGCATAGGAGGCATTATTCTTGAAGCCTTCGTGGTCATTTTCGTCAAAAGCCTTTATCGCCGTATCAAGATATAGAAGTGCAAGCTCGTATACTATAACTATAAGCTGACTCCTGTTTGCCTTAGTGATCCTTAAGGTATATTCCTGTATCTGATCTTTTGTCATGTATCCTCCTTACTGCAGCAGCTGAAGGGCCTGCTGGGGCTGTTCGTTAGCCTGGGACAGCATTGATGTTCCGGCCTGCACCAGTACCTGAAGGGTGGTGTAATCCACCATCTCTTCCGCCATATCAGTATCCTTGATTGTTGAATATGACTTTGTAAGGTTCTCCTCCGCAACATCAAGGTTTGATATGGTATTCTCGAATCTGTTTTCATATGCTCCCAGTCTTGACCTTACCGAAGATATATATGAAATTGCCGACTTCGTCAGATCCATAGCTTCTTGAGCACCCTTTTCATACCTTACATTCAGTCTGGAAAGTCCGAGTGTATCTGAGGAAACACGTGGGATCACTATATTGATCTCCTGTCCTTCTGCTGCACCAACCTGTATTTTCATACCACCGATACCGCTCAGATCAAGTCCGGCATAGATACGGTTATTATCATATGAATAATCCGTACCCAGGCTGTCTTCTGCCTTTACTACAAGCTTAGCACCTTCTCTCGAAGTTATTGAAATAATATTACCCTCAGTCTTGACATCAAAAGTACTGCCTGCACTTACCGTCACATTACTGATATCACTCCAGCTGTATTTGGTAAAGGACAGGCTTAAATTATCCAATGGAAAATCAGGATCGTAGCTTACCACGCTCAGACCCGAATTACTATTGGCTCCGTTTAAGTTCGTTACATACCCTTTAAGCCCCTGCTCTCCGTTAAGAAGCTTCTGCCCATTATACTCTGTATCCTTTGCTATTCTGTCGATCTCTTTCGTAAGCTGATCCACTTCCGATTGTATGGCTTCACGGTCTTCATCCGTATTGGTTCCGTTTGCAGCCTTGACAGAGAGTTCGCTTATCCTCTGAACCATATCCTGTATCTCTGACAGTGCTCCCTCTGCCGTTTCTATTACATTGACCGCATTGGATGCGTTCTGGTTGGCTTTGTTAAGGCTTTCAATCTGAGCTCTCATCCTGTTGGATATGGCCATACCTGCCGGATTGTCCTTGGCACGGTTAAGCCTGTAACCGCTGCTTAACCTCTCTGTCGATTCCGACTGCCTGGTTTCATTGTTCCTTAATACATTACCCGCTATCATTGCCTGGATGTTTGAATTAACCTTCATACCCTCTTCCTCCTGTTATCTGCTTATTGTTTCGATAAACGCCTTTGCCACACTGAACAGATCCGAAGATGCCACACCCTTTCCTTCTCCCTCTTCCCTGGCAAAATCATTTAAGTCAAGCCTGTCATTCCTTACAAAGCTCAGTTCCTTTAGTGACTTTCCGTCTGCTTCTACCGCGTTTTTAAAAATATCTTCAAGTCCCTTAAGTTCACTGAGTTTATCATTGCTGTTACTTGTTATATAACCCCTGCATTCCCTGCCTGTCATGATAAACTTGGCTGCCACCCTGCCGTATTTCCCTGTATCCATGGTGGCTACAACGCTTCCTTCTTCTCCCTCGGAGCTTATAAGCCTTAAGTTTATCGAAGTCCATTCACCGTCTATGTTAACCGGTACCTCATAATTCTGTTTCTTTGACAGGTCACCTGCAAGTCCTATCTGTTTATGGATAAGCTTAAGTTCCCTGACATCTAATTCACCACCTGCAAGGTCAGCCGCATCTTCTATGACCTTAAGTGATTCCCTGACAAGTTCTTCGTAGCTTTCTTCCGCCTTTTCCTGTGATGTGAAGTTCTCCGCAAGCGATCCTGCTGCCTTCCTTAATGACTCAGCTGCTCCGTCACCCCGCTTGTCAGCTTCATCCATCACCGACTTAAAGGCCCTGCCCCTTCCTGTCATGAGCTCGCTTCCGGCAAGAAGATTGTTTACCGTTACCGGTTCGTCGAAGTCACGCAGCATCCTTATAACGCTGTCATCCACCTTCCGTGCATCTTCTACTGCCTGTGTATCTTCTTTGTATCTTATATCAAGATCGGCTTCTTTATCATATCTTTCCCTGATCTCATTCGAAAACCGTTCAAGGGTTTTATCAAGATCAAGGCCTGCGGACATCATTGAATCCGGGCTTATCTTATCAAGTGCTTCCCCTGTCAGCGAGCTTAAGTAGTTTACAATGAATCCATTATCTATCTGCTCTGAAATGGAGCTTCCCTTCCTGTTAAGGTCTGTAAGGGCTCCGAAATCGTCATCCACCGAATAGTCCATTCCGCTTGCACGATTTGACCTTGATGCGGTAAGAAGATTCCTTAAGGTGAGCTCATTACCGCTTGATAAAACATTCCCTATAAGCCTCCCGTCTGACTTTTCTATCTGTCTGAGCAGCCTGTAAACACCTATGTATGCCGCCTTCTCCCTGTCATTTATCCCCTTTTTTTCTTCAAGCTTGCGCAGGAACCTTGAATACCTGTCGGTATTATTCCCGGTATCGGCATTCTTAAGCTGTTCTCCGAGCTCATGGATGTTTGTATCCAGCGGGTTCTCTCCGCTCTTTATAAGCTTAAGGGTCGCAGCCGGAGTCATAAGATCCATGACTCTCTCTACCGCAAGCTCCGCATCCCTTACCCGGTTTATGGTCTCGGGATTTATCTCCGTTCCCGAGTATCCCAGGATTCTGACTGCCTTTCTGTTTGCTTCGTTTAATTCAAATCCGTTATCGGTGAGTATATCATCAACATTTGCAAATGCCTTGCGTATACTGTCACCCATGTCTGCCCTCGGCGCGGTCATCAGGGTCTCATAGGATCTTCCGGCTTTTTCAAACGCAGCCTTTAAGACACTTCCCTGCTCACTTAAGTTCCTCGCCGTGAAACCCTCCGATACAGGATCGATCCTGCCTAATATCTCTGCCGGAACGCTCCTTAACGTATCAAATACGCTAAGGGTTTCCTTATACATGTCTATCCTGCCGTCAAGGATACCGTTAAGGCCTTCGCTGCCCCTTTCGTTATCGGTTAACAGAAGGGGCTCATAAATTGCCCTCTCCGCTTCCTTAAGCTCATTCACCAGTTTTTCAAGGGGCTCCGTATCAATTGCAATTCCCTGTTTTATCAGCTTAAGATTGGCTTCCGTTGTCATCATGAGCCTGGTTTCTTCAAGCTGTCTCCTGGCCGACAGGGCTTGTTGCGATATGTTTCCGGTAATATCCTGTGTACCTTGTCTTACCGTTTCCTCGTAGAGGTTCTTTATATTTATATCCCTGCCGGATGAAATAACCCTGTCTATTGCAGAATCATTGATCGAATTAACTTCATCCTGTATCCTTGCCGCCCTTGCCGCATCGGCTTCCTGTTTATCAACCGGACCATTCACCGGCCTTCTTCCGTCATTTATTGCAACAGCCGAAATATTTATTACATCT
This sequence comes from Lachnospiraceae bacterium UBA3641, assembly GCA_002373875.1. GTDB lineage: Bacteria > Bacillota > Clostridia > Lachnospirales > Lachnospiraceae > UBA2868. The sequence continues at coordinate 8,540 of DFKQ01000013.1, read as the reverse complement.
TCCGTACTTAACGGAAGTGTAAGGCTGTCAAGACGGTTTAAGGTAACCATTGCTCTTTCCGTTATGGGGAGACCTGCCTTTATTATCCACTCGGCTTCAGCCATCGTCTCATCGTTTATCTCAAGGCCTGCGCGGGTGATTATGCCTTCCACCTGGCCCCGGATCTGATCCATATCAAAAGAATCGGCCTTTTTGGCATAATAACCGTCGGTCGTGTCCATGTAATAGCCTCTTGACTGGCGGCCATTTCCGAGACCTGCGCTGTATTCTGCCTTATAGAGGCTTGATATGGTAGGCTCGATACCGTTTGCCACCATGTATTTCTTCATATCCTCGGTCAATCCGTTTATTTTTGCGGCCTGGCTGGCTGCTTCCGCTACATCCTTAACATTTTCCTCCGTTACCGGAAGGTCATTTTTATTAAAGGCTTCCTTAAGCTGCCATGCCTGTATCCTACCGCCCGAGATTACATCGATCTGGTCATCCGTAAGGTCGTCATTATAACCGGCGATGACCTTACCGGACCTTGCAAGATTGGCCTTGATCTTATCAAGATTGGTCACATGGGTCTCAACATCCGAATCAACAGCGGATATTCCCTCTTCCTGTAACTTCTCGTAATCCTTCGCTGACATGGAATTAGACATTACTGCCATGTAGTCTCTCTGTAAGGCAATGTCCTTCTGCCCTGCATCCTGCATTACTTCCTCGGCGCTTTTGAGCTCTCCCATTCCGTAAGCAGCGTTATCCGTAACTGTGCCAGAAATGTCTAATGATATTCCTCCCATCCCGGCTATCCTTGCCGTGTTTTTCTGATAGGAGTTACCGTATGTAATTTTATCCATGTCAACATTCTTATTGTGGTTTAAATGATTCGTATCGATCTTCATTTATATGTTTTTCCCCAATCGAATGTTTTCTTAACATTTATGATCTTTACTGTAAATTATATCGAACGAATGCGGATAAATCTTAACCCTTTAATGAGAAACGAGAAAAGACATGGGGACGGTCATGCTGTCTCCATGTCTTTATTTAACTCCATTATGCTGTTCTGAATAGTTACTATAGTAAACGAAATAAATAATTTCGTTCACTATAAATATTAAAATAAGAATATCGCGGCTCCGTATGGTGCCAGGGGATAAGCAACCGAATAAGGCTGACCGTCCCATGGTATATCCTCGGCCTGGTAGGAAGTCTCCCTTACCATTCCGTTACCGCCGAACCTTTTTTCATTACTGTCTAAAAGGAGCTTGTATTTCTTCTTCTCCGGAACTCCCACACGGTAGTCATCCCTTGATATTGGCGTGAAGTTCATTACGAAAACAAGTCTGTTCTTCCTGACATTCTTACCCAGTCTTATAAAGCTGTAAATACTCTTGAATGTGTCATTTGCGTTGATCCACTGAAATCCGTTAAAGCCCCTGTCAAGCTCATGCATTGCAGGATACTTGTTATATATCTTGAGAAGCTCCCTTACATACGCCTGCATTCCGGCATGCAGAGGATCATCAAGCAGGGCCCAGTCAAGCTCCTTAGCCTCATTCCATTCACTGTCCTGCGCGAATTCCTGACCCATAAACAGAAGCTTCTTGCCGGCATGTCCCATCATAAATGTATAGCCCACTCTGAGGTTGGCGAACTTATCAACATAGTAGCCGGGCATCTTATTTAACATTGAACATTTAAGATGAACCACCTCATCGTGCGAAAGCACAAGTATATAATTCTCCGCATCATTGTAGCTCATTGCGAAGGTCATTTTATGGTGGTTGTCCTTCCTGAATATGGGATCCAGCTTCATATAATCGCAAAAATCATGCATCCAGCCCATGTTCCATTTAAAGGTAAAGCCCAGTCCGCCATCCTCCGGCTTGGCGGTGATCCTCGGCCATGCGGTTGATTCTTCCGCTATCATCATAACTCCGGGATATCTGCCCATTATAATGGAATTAAGGTGTTTAAAGAATTCTATTGCCTCAAGGTTCTCGTTACCCCCGTATTCATTGGCAACCCACTGACCGTCCTTTTTACCGTAATCAAGATAGAGCATTGATGCAACCGCATCAACCCTTAACCCGTCCACATGGAACTCTTCTATCCAGAAAATAGCGTTAGCAATAAGGAAATTCTTTACCTCGCTCTTGCCGTAATCAAATATCTTTGTTCCCCAGTCCGGATGCTCTCCCTTTCTGGGATCTGCGTATTCATATACCGCGCTTCCGTCAAAATCAGCCAATCCGTGGGCATCCCTTGGGAAATGCGCGGGAACCCAGTCAAGGATCACTCCGATACCATTCTTATGGAGCTTGTTTACCAGATACATAAAGTCCTCCGGTGTTCCGTATCTTGAGGTGGGAGCGTAATACCCCGTTACCTGATAACCCCAGGATCCGTCAAAGGGATGTTCGGCTATTCCGATAAGTTCAATGTGTGTATAGTGCATATCAAGCAGATAGTCAACTATGCGGTCGGCAAACTGCCTGTAGGTATAAAAGCCTTCATCCTCCCGTCCGGGATGCCTCATCCAGGATCCGATATGACATTCGTATATTGCCATAGGGATTTCCTGCACATTACTGTCGTTTCTTTTTTTCAGCCATGTATTATCAGTCCATTTGAAATTCGAGATGTCAGTGACAATTGATGCCGTACCGGGCCTAAGCTCTGCATAATTGGCATACGGATCAGCTTTATACAGCTTCTCGCCCTTAGCCGATTCGATCAGATACTTATACAAAACCCCTGTGGAAATCCCCGGGATAAACAATTCGAAAATCCCCACATCTCCGGTCTTCTCCATCTTATCGGCTTCTTCATTCCAGTTATTAAAGTCACCTATCACCGATATACTCTTGGCATTGGGTGCCCAAACCGCAAAATAGACACCCTTCTCCCCATCCTTTTCAGTAACATGTGCCCCAAGCTTTTTATAAATATCGTAATGCGTCCCCGAGCCAAACAGATATCTGTCCATTTCCGTGATAAATGGTGAGAATTCCTGATTTACGGCCATTAAAATAACCTCCTCATGATCATTAAAGTAAGAATTACTCCGTAATTCTTCTGATACGTTCGCCACTAAGGCATCATAAGGACTCCCCCCATAAATGGGTCCCTCCTCATGATCATTAATTAATAAAATCCTTCTCTCTTAAAATAATATAGTCATCATCATCATACCGTTTAGCAAGTAATACATCCATGAAATGGGTCATATTCTTTTTATCAACGTGCTTAATAGCATTATCCACTATTTCACGAACTTCTTCAAGTGTTACCGTATGTTCAAGGGTCTGCATATCACCGATACGGCGGTACATGGCAAGAACGCCCATATCATCTATAACGTATTCCTGTTCCCTGGCATATCCCTTGCCGTATGCAACAAGATCATCGGTGTTATATTCCTGAAGCTCTATTCTTGCGTTGAATACCCTGTTCATTATGGCTTTGGATGATTCAAACAAGGCTTCAATGCCTTCCTTGTCGCCCTCCATAACAACAAGCACCTGCTCCGTTTCAAGCTCCAGGGCTTCCGCAACCAGACGGGCCGATGACGGGGTAAGATCCTGAGCGTTTTCAATTATGAGGGCGCCCTTTTTAAGCTTTTTGACTGTAAGGGGAATGTCCTTCTTATTAAGAGCCTCACCCGATATCTTGGCTACCTTACCCTTAAATCCGTTTTCAAGCTGCTGCATCACCCTTACTATATCAACGGCTATGTTCCTTCTCCCCGAATTCTCGGTTCCCATGACCACTACATTGCCGTGTGCCGGTTCCATTGAGATATTGTCTATAGCGTTTACTATCTCGGCCTTCAGCCACTCGATCCCTTCAAACCTTCCGAAAACAAGCTTCTCTTCCTTGTCAAAATCCCTTTTGCTCACAGGCGCTTTTTCGATCTTCATATATTTGGGATGCTTCTTCTTGGCCGGTTCTTTTTTCTCAACTTCCTCTTCTTCCGCCGAATCGGAAACACCCGCCTCGTAATTAGCCCTTGCGATATCATCAAAGGGTATATCATCGGTTTTCAGCACGCCGTCAAGACCTTCCGGCTGCTCTATTACCTCAATCTCCTCAACCTCTCCGTAATCATCAAGTCCTTCATAAGGGTACTTGGGGAGCTCGGATGTTACCTCAAACGAAGCCTTCCTTGCCGCCTCTTCATCCTCCGTATAGGTAAGAACCTCTTCATTTACGGGACTCTCCTCGGAGTCATCTATGTCCATTATTTCCTTAAAGTACAGCTCTCCGTTTGACTTTGAATTCAGATAGTCGAATTCACCCCTTGTCACGCCACCGGAAACCTCGATCTTATCAACGTCAAAGCCCTCATCCTCCACAGGCTCTTCTGCTTCACTTACTTCCGGTTCTTCCTCTTCTGTCTCTGCTTCGGCCTCGCTGTAGTCATCGGAAATCTCCTCCTCTGTCTCTTCCTTCCGGTCCGTGTCAACCCCGGCCTGCATTTTTACTTCCTCAGTTACTTCTTCCCCGGCCTGTTTTTCTATTTTCTCAGCTTCTTCTTCAGCCTGCGTTTCCGCTTTCTCAGATACCTCTTCTCCGGCCTGCGCTTCTGTTTCCTCAGATATTTCTTCCCCGGCCTGCGTTTCTTCTTCCTCTGATACCTCTTCTCCAGTCTTCTTTTCTATTTTCTCAGCTTCTTCTTCAACCTGCGTTTCTTCCTTTGAAGCCTCCGCTTCATCATCTGCTTCTTTATCCTCTGTAACTGCTTCCGCTTCCGGTTCTTCCTTCGCTTCCGGCTCTTCCTTTATAACGGAAATTACCGGCTCTTCCTCTTTTCTGACAATAATCTGTGCATCATGCCTTGCTATTACTTCTTCAACTTCCCTGTCAATATCGCTAATGTCATTATCACTGTCTTCACCGGCAGGCTCCTCCGTTTCGGGAACCTTGGCGAAATCAAGCTCCCTGCTTTCTTCCTTTATTTCATCTACAGGTACCGGGATGGATACCGTTGAAGGCCTGGCCGCAACTTCAACAGGCGGAGTGAAGAAGGGAGTTAATGCAGGCTCCAATGTCGGTGTCGGCCTTGCTATATCATCTATCTCGGGAAGGACACCCTTAAGCTGGGCCATGATATCACTTGTCTGCACAAGGGACTTCTCCTTGGCTTCAAGAATACGCTTCTCTTCGTTTTCCTTCTTCTTTTCCTCCCAGTCCTTATATATATCACTCAGCTCTTCACTGTCTTTATCTTCTTCATCAAGCTCGTACTCAGGCTGAGGGTTCTCATTCCGTTCTATCTCCTCTGAAGATTCATCTTCCGACCCTTTTATCTCTTCATCGGAATCTTCTTCAATATCTTCCCTGACTGTTTCCTCTTTTATGTCTTCATCAGGTATTTCTCCGCTTACACCTTCAGCCTTATCCGTCATCCCGGCATTTATCGGTATAAAAGTCGTTATCTGTACATCTTCTTCACTTCCCGGAACATCATCACGCTCATTCTCTTCCTGCACGATCCCGTAGGTGGATATCACCGGCTCATTCTCAACCGGCTCTACATCCATAGTATCGTTTTCATACAGCTTCTCATATGCTTCGGGATCCGCACTTAATGCTACACTCTTATCTACGGCTTCGGCCTTTTCCTTCGCAAAGAACTCCTTTAAATTCTCTGACAGGCCGTTCTGAAGATCCATCGTATTGTACATCCCGACATTGACAGGCTGAACCCGGATGGAATCGATCTCTGAAGTTGTAAGCATCTGTGCCGTCCGCTGAACAGGCACTCCGACCGGTTGAGCGGACAACTGCATACCGTTTGGATCCTGTATGGGCATTCCCTGATTCTGCATGGGTTGTCCATTCGGTATCATCTGCTGCATATTGACCGGCGTATTCTGAATTCCCGAGAGTCCCTGCTGCATCTGTCCGTATGGCTGATACTGCATGTTCATGGGATGGTTTATGGGAATCTCCTGGGGGTTCCCTGCCTGGGGATCAGTATCGTATATCTGCTGAACAGGCGTATTCTGCATGTTCATGAACTGGTCGTTAAGGGGCTCCTGACGGCCCTCATACTTAAGCTGCTGCTCCTTACTCAGCCTTGTATGCTGCATCTTAAGGTCCATAGCCTTCTTTACATACTTACCGTCACCGAACCATAAAATAAGCTCGTCACATTCCTGAACGCAACGAGTCTCCTGCCCTATCTTATGATAAAGATAGGCCAGTTCATAAGCCCATCTCTCCCTGTAATCCCTCTTCTTGAACTCCTCAAGCACTTCAATACGCTCTTCAACGGATACGTCGAGAGCTTCATATAATTTATATAACAAGATATACTTGCTGGTATCTTCAGGTGCTAACCTGACAAATTCCTCATAAAGACCCTTGGCCTGAAGGACATCATTTAACTTGATCGCAAGCTCACACAATGCGTATACTATCGTCCTTCCGCCCGGATGCCTGTCATAGGCAAGTAACAGAATATCTCTTGCTTCTTCATACTTCTTATTTATCTTATAAACTTCACTGACGGTGCAGAGCATGGAAACGCTCCTCACCTTGCGCCAATCAATAGTATCCGCTATATTCATAGCCTCAGCGAAACGTCTCTCATCTATAAGATGTTTTATCTGATCGGCACATACCTGATATTCGTACTTATCCAATGTTATCTACCTCTATAGTCTGTCAGTGTCATTTATCAGCAAAGATACCCTGACCATATATAAACATACGAAGTAAATTTTACCATAGGTATAATGACTTGTCAAAGAACGAGGAGGTCCGTAAGATGTGCGAAATCTTCCAGTGCAAGGGCCTCTCCGCGGATGTTTTCATTAATCTCCATTTTCTTAAGAGCCGCTACCACAGCCTCCTTCGCATAGTCAAGGTCCGGGGCATTGGCGATACTGTTAGCCAGTGTTTTTCTCCGCTGGTTAAAGGCCGCCCGGATAAGCTTGAACATAAGTCTCTCGTCAGTCACCCGGACAGGCGGTTTGTCATGAATATCAAGCTTTATTACGGCAGAGCCTACCTTAGGTCTTGGGATAAAACAGTTAGGCGGGACATTAGCCACTATATGGGGCTGGGTATAATACCTGACCGCCAGAGATAAAGCACCGTAATCCTTACTGCCGGGGCCCGTTACCATCCTGTCCGCTACCTCCTTCTGAACCATTACGGTTATGGACTTAACAGGTGCATGTCCTTCAAGGAGACCCATCACGATGGGGGTGGTTATATAATATGGAAGATTTGCCACTACCTTGGCACAGCCTTTCTTTTCATCCGCCGTAAACAGGCTGTCCATGTCTACCTTAAGGATGTCATCGTTTATTATCCGAACATTTTCGTAACCCCTAAGGGTTTCCTCAAGTATGGGGATAAGCTCCCTGTCTATCTCAACTGCCGTTACCCTTCCCGCTCTTTCACACAGATACTGGGTCATTGAGCCGATACCCGGGCCTATCTCTATCACATGATCATCCCCGGTTATCTTTGCCGCATCCATGATCTTTTCAAGGATATGACTGTCAATAAGAAAATTCTGACCATATCTTTTTTGAAATGAGAAGTCATGTTTCTTTATGACTTCCATGGTTTTTGATGCGTTTGCGATCTTATCCATCCGCCCTTACCCCGAACAAGGCCGCTGCATTTTCGTAAGTGGCCTTTTCAATTTCCTCATATTTTGCACTTCTGAGTGAGGCTATCCTGTCTATTATATATGTCAGATATGCCGATGAATTCCGCCGCCCTCTGTAAGGCTCGGGCGCAAGATATGGACAGTCGGTTTCCACTACTATGTTTTCAAGAGGTATTGTCTTTGCGATCTCTTGAAGCTTTTTCCCGTTTTTGAAGGTAACCACACCTCCGATACCTATATGGTGTCCCATTTTTATGTATTCCCTTGCAAGTTCAACAGAATATGAAAAGCAGTGGATTATCCCTTTGATTCCCCTGAACTCATCCATACTTAATATCTCCAGGGTATCTGAGGCAGCATCCCTGCTGTGAACTATTATGGGAAGGGAGACTTCCTGTGCAAGGCGCAGCTGTCTTTTAAACCACACTTTCTGGATTTCCCTGTCCGGTTCATCATAGTGATAGTCAAGACCTATCTCTCCGACCGCGATAACCTTGGGATCATCACATAGCCCTCTAAGCCATACCATATCATCCTCGGTAAGAGCATCGCATTCACTCGGATGCACTCCCACGGCAGCATAAACATGTTCATATTTATGTGCAAGCTTTACCGCATCCTCAGTACTCGTAAGAGAAGCCCCTACATTTACTATCGGGGCTACTCCCTCTGCCTTCAGGAGCTTTATCACACTATCCCTGTCATCATTGTAGGCATCATCATCATAATGCGCATGTGTTTCAAATATCATCCTTTATTATCCTCTAATTATTTTTGTAACTATTCGGATTTAAAAATTTATATGCTGTTCTGAATAGTTACCAAATTTTTAAAAAAAGTATTGCAAATATTACAACCCTGTAATATAATGCTTATTGTGTCGCGGGACATGCGCGATTAGCTCAGTTGGTAGAGC
>DFKQ01000049.1 GCA_002373875.1 Lachnospiraceae bacterium UBA3641 | reverse complement strand
ATTATTTATTTCGTTTACTATAAGTAAGAAAAATACCCGGTAATGTCTGTGCAAACACACATTACCGGGTATTTTCTTACTTAGCTCGGGCTCGTAGCTACGCTTACATCCCCATGCCGCCCATGCCGCCTGCGGGCATTGCCGGGGTATCTTCCTTGATGTTGGCTACAACTGACTCGGTTGTAAGGAATGTAGATGCAACGCTTGTTGCATTCTGAAGGGCAGACCTTGTAACCTTAACGGGATCAAGGATACCGGCCTTAACCATATCTACATACTCACCTGAGAGAGCATCGAAGCCCATGCCGTCCTTGGATTCCTTAACCTTGTTTATAATAACAGGGCCTTCAAGTCCTGCATTTCCTGCTATGTGGAAGAGAGGAGCTTCAAGTGCCTTCATAACAATGTTGGCACCGGTCTTCTCATCGCCTGTAAGCGTCTCTGCCAGCTTGGCCACCTGCTTCTGAGCGTGGATATATGCCGATCCGCCGCCTGCAATGATACCTTCCTCAACTGCTGCCCTTGTAGCTGCAAGAGCATCCTCCATACGGAGCTTAGCTTCCTTCATCTCGGTCTCTGTCGCGGCACCTACACGGATAACTGCTACGCCGCCCGATAACTTGGCAAGCCTCTCCTGAAGCTTCTCACGGTCGAAGTCGGATGTCGTCTGCTCTATCTGAAGCTTGATCTGGTTGATGCGGGCCTGAATGTCCTTCTTCTTGCCCTCACCGTCAACAATAATAGTGTTCTCCTTCTGAACCTTAACCGACTTAGCCTTACCAAGCTGGTCAAGTGTTGTCTCCTTAAGGTCAAGACCAAGATCATCAGATATTACCTGGCCGCCTGTAAGGATCGCTATATCCTCAAGCATTGCCTTCCTTCTGTCGCCGTAGCCGGGTGCCTTAACACCTACTACCTGGAAGGTTCCGCGAAGCTTATTAACGATAAGTGTTGTAAGGGCTTCACCCTCGATATCCTCAGCTATTATAAGAAGCTTGCTGCCTGACTGAACTATCTGCTCAAGCAGGGGAAGGATATCCTGGATGTTTGATATCTTCTTGTCAGTGATAAGGATGTAGGGATTCTCAAGGTTAGCTTCCATCTTATCCATATCTGTTGCCATGTAAGCTGATATATAACCACGGTCGAACTGCATACCTTCCACAAGGTCAAGCTCGGTGAGCATGGTCTTACTCTCCTCAATGGTGATAACGCCATCGTTGCTTACCTTCTCCATTGCATCGGCAACCATGTTACCTACTTCATCATCACCGGCTGAAATAGCTGCAACCCTTGCGATGTGCTCCTTACCCTTGATCTTAGATGACATCTTGGCAATCGCATCAACCGCTTCCTGTGTAGCCTTCTTCATACCCTTACGCATGATGATGGGATTAGCACCTGCTGCTAAGTTCTTCATACCTTCATCGATCATTGCCTGAGCAAGAACTGTGGCTGTTGTGGTACCGTCACCTGCCGCATCATTGGTCTTGGTTGCTACCTCCTTAACGAGCTGTGCACCCATGTTCTCGAATGCATCCTCAAGCTCTATTTCCTTAGCAATGGTAACACCGTCGTTGGTGATAAGGGGTGCACCGTAGGACTTGTCAAGTACTACGTTTCTTCCCTTGGGACCAAGTGTTACACGAACTGTATTCGCAAGCTTGTCAACGCCTGCAACGAGGGCCTCGCGGGCCTCTGCTCCGTATTTAATGTCTTTAGCCATTTTGTTTTCCTCCTATAAGATCCGGTATTAAATAATTATTTTACGATAGCAAGAATATCACTCTGCTTAACGATGATGTACTCCTCATCACCGAGCTTGACATCGGTACCTGCATATTTACTGTAGATAACCTGCTCACCCTTCTTAACTTCCATCTTGACTTCCTTACCGTCAACCACTCCACCGGGTCCCACGGCAATAACCTCAGCCTGCTGGGGCTTCTCCTTGCTCTGACCGGGTAATACGATCCCGGATTTGGTTGTTTCTTCAGCTTCAAGTTGCTTAAGAACTACTCTGTCGCCTAAAGGTACTAACTTCATTATTATTCGCCTCCTATTATGATTATCTCTTTAAGTTTCCTTGTTTTGTTAGCACTCCATTCGCCTGAGTGCTAACACAAGTATTATAATATATCCTCTTTCAGATATTGTCAATATGTTTTTTTCACCTAATATAGTTCCGAAACATAAACCGAAAATCTTCCGTCATCATAATCACAGGTGTAGTCATATTCATCCATAAATCCGAATATGATCTCCCACTTTCCCGGATCATGGTCCTTTTGTTCTGCTGCGCCCTCATTATCTATTATTATCAGGGGAGCGTCCGATATACCATTGTCGATCCTGTCCTTCAGCCCGGAAATATCTTCCTTCATCAGTGAAGTATTATATGAATCCAGATCCGGCCAGGTGGTGATCACAGGTTTAAGATCCAGATAAAACGCCAATGCCGGTGCGTAACCATATATAACAACACCCCTCCCCGAAAATCCTTTCTCATTTATGTGATCGTTAAGACCCTGCATCCATTTCGCTTTCTCTTCAGAGGTTTTCGCCCGTCCGAGAACCCTGTTATTCTCTACGACATATTTACCACCTGCACCGTTTCCCCCCTCCTCGAATTCATACAGAGCTCCAAAAGCAAGCGCCTGTATGACAAATGCCGCTACCGCAATAACAAAGACAAGAGCTGTGAGCCATTTATAAACCGACTTACCCCTGTTTTCCTCGTTCGAATCCTTACGATATCTTCCAAACAATCTATACAGGCCGGTAAATAAAAACGGCCCTATAACAAATGCGCTGTTCATAAGGGGGGATATTCCCGTTCCGCTTCCTATGGACAGAACTACGATCTGCATAATGATCATGACAGATATTAACTTCATCTTAATATCTGCCGCCTTTTCCGCCATACAGATCAGACATATGATCGCAGCGAGGACAAGAAAGAAGGCTGAGTTGTAGTAAACCGTTGCATAATGGTAAAAATCGAATACAAGAATCTTCCTTACGAGCATAAACGCAAGCATTCCCACGGATGCCACGGCAGCCACACACGATCCTGTCAATCCCGGTATACGTCCGTCGTTACCTTTTTTGATGCCTGATGGTAAGATACGATATATAAAACATGCAAAGAGAGCAAAAACCGCAATATAAACAAGCCTGCTGCTTCCGTGAAGATAAGCGAGGATCAACTCTTTTACCATGGATCCGGCCGAATAGCCTGCTGCCTCATCAGATATACTGAGCATAGCCTTTATGCCTGAAATATACTCATTGAATCCGTACTTAAACCCAATAAGGCCAAAAACGCAAAAAAGCGCCGCAACATAGCCCGCGACACAGGCAAGTGTATCTTTCACATATATTTTGGCAGGTGATCCGTTCATAAATAAGTAATACCAGACGGCAAACACAAGAAGAACCTGCGGAAGATTCGATATCCTTACAAATACATTGATCCCAAGCATGACACCGGCAAGCAGAAGAAATATCAGCTTATCCTCAGTAAGCCCCGTAAACAAAAATATTATGGCAAGGATCAAAAACAGGAATGTCAAATGATTATATAAAATTGGGCTGGGAATATAGCATATACTTACTGCCCAGGCTTCACCGATCAAAACAGGCAGAAGAGGATACTTAAGTCTTCTTATGCAGAAAAGACCCGATATGATAACTGTTGCCGAAACAATTGCCGAACAGTAAAATTTCAAGCCGGCAAGCGTATTGCCATATGGAAGCAGGCTCAGCATATGCCCCGTGAAAAGAGAAAGGAAGGTCGAGTAGAACCAGGGCCTGCTGATGCTTATGGTATTAAAATTCACATAATTGCCGCAGCTGTAGCCCACATCCCACAGGTCTATCCCGGTAAATATCCACCTGAGCGGATAAAGAGCGATAAAGATAAGAATAATTATTTTTTTCGGATTAAGGTCATCACGAGTATTAAACATAATGAATAAATAAGGTTACTACAGTCATCAGATTTACAAAGCAGATGAACATTATGCAGTAAGGCATTCTGCACATACAGTCATTCTCCGTTTCGGGTTCAAAGACAAATACCTTTCTCTTTATTATCAAAAGAAAAGGAAAAACAAGCGGCAGAAAATATCTCCCCTGCAGGCCGTCAATACTTGGATTCTTATATGCCGTCCACTGCACATACTCACTTGTAAGAACAAGAAGACATGATATCATTACGGCTGAGATAAGCAGGATCTTCTCCTTCATAAAGCTCTGCATATCATTACTTCCGGAATTATCAGGGCCTGATGCTATTCTGTGTATGACCAGTCGATCATTCGTACTTACATATGCAAGGGTCAGCATGGATATAATTATCATGACCATGCTCCCATCGACATTAAAATATCCCAACGAAGCTGCAAAAAAAGTCTTTATTATCCATTCACCTACCTGCATGAACGTGTTTACTATCGTCTGCAGATAATTAAACGGGTGCATAAGGACAAACCTTGCCTGGGCAGCAGAATCCACCCCGGTTGTATACTCGATGAGATAACGGCTGCTTATCGACACCCAGCCCACCGACGCAAGCAGGATCATAACTGTTGCACAAGCAATATGAAAAAAATACCTTTTTTTGTCACCGAACCTCTCTATGGGAACAATAAACGCCATAAGTACAAAAGGAACATAAACGATCTTGCATGACGCAGAGAAGAGAAGAAGCAGATAGAGCCACAGCTTCTCACGCTTATTCATCGTACCGCTTTTTACATACCTTAACCACAGTGTATAAGATATAATAAGGACAGTTACCGCATAGGCAAGAGCGCCACCGCTTAAGGATGCACTCTCATACATATTGATGGGAAGCATGGAAAGAGCAAAAATGATATGCTTGCCCACAGGGCTGATCCTTATCGCCGTAAATATCAAAAAGCCGACAGTAAGTATATTGAATATCCGGCCAATGTAAGCCCAAACATACGGCTTATGGCATATGAGCCTTCCGATAAACATTCCGACCGTCTGTGGTGTATAGGTGATCGGCGAATAAAGAGCTGTGTTGGAGTAAGTAAGAAAAACCCTCGTTCCACTCGCCTCCATCATAAGGTTATCGCGCATATCCTTTATTGTGCTTCCGCTCCGGTTCCACATATAGTTTATATTATCCGGTACATAGCTCCCCCCCTCACTGGCCTCATTTGTTTCGGGAACGAAATCACCCTGAGAGATGCCGTATGAGCGCAGCATATGTTCTGTTTCATCGGGAGTCGACGAAAGCGGGACAACAAGCAGATACATAATTTCAAGAGCCAGATAAAGAATGATGAAAAGATTTTCAAGCCTGATCCTGTCCTTAAGCCAAAACACAAGAGATGTCATAAAGATCAAACCAAGGCAGGATATGATATACGTTATCCTTGATACCTCTTTCCCCGAAAGCCAGTAGTATTCCCCATCCTGCATAAGTATCCATCTTACTGATGTATACATAAGTATACAGGATAAAGCAAGGATGATTCCCGGCCTGAAAAATCTGTTATCCATCAATCTGTCCGCCATTTTCATTTTATGTCTTTACTTTTCCTGATATCCTTTTTCGGCCATCTTACAATAAACGGCAGAAATCTGTTAACAAACATTACTATCGGCACTTCCACAATAAGGATTATAACAAGTATTATCACATCATCCGGATACCGTCCGATCTCAGGTACATATTTCTTATACAGGTTATACACCGTGGCAAGCACCGGAAGCGGGTTATGTGTTGCCATCATGGTAAGTGAATTCTTTCCGAAGAACTCAAGCGGCCTGCATTTAATGTTTAATACCTCTCCCAGATAGAGGATAGCCGCGGACATAAGTATACCGGTAAGATACTGAAGGGGCAGACTCACGATCCTTACAAAGGCATAATCCACGAAATGATTGGGCTGGGCGATGGGAAAATCAATAATGATCCAGATCACACAGGCCGCGATCATGACCTTGCGGTTAAGCTTAAGTATCCTGTCCTTATATTCGAAATAGAAATATCCGGCATAAATAAACACACAGGACATGAGTATTCTTGTAAACTTAACAAAAGTGAACCATCCGTCAGCATACTGCTCTATGATACCGACAGTAAGGATATGCCAGCATACAAGACTCAGTGCCGTAATAAAGGCAAATCCGATCCATTCCTTTATAAGCCCGGCCTTATTATCCTTATCTTTTCCCCTGCCGAAATATCTTAACAGCAGGACACATATGACCTCGGCAAAAAAAAGAACCGGCATAAACCAGAGAGCGTCATAGCCCGACAGACTTAATGTACTCTTTACGATCTCCAGTATATTGGAATAGCTCCCGTCCTTAAATACCACCCGCATAAATGTGTAGTAGGCAATGATCAGGGCTGAGAATGTAAAATACGGATACAATACCCCTTTAATACGCTTAAGGATTATCTGTCCGGCATTTTCATTTCTCCATCTGTCAAGATAATTAAGAAGAGCTCCGGAAACAAAAAAGAAAATGGCCATGCAAAAAGAGCCTATCCAGGAACACAGGGGATTGTCGCCTGTGTCAACATGTGCAAGAATAACGACAATTATGCCTATACCCCGGGCTATATCAAGGTAATTCAATTGTTTTTTATGTGTTTTCTCTGCCATTTTTATATAATACCCGTCAGTTCCTGATAAGTCCTCTTAGCGAAGGAATCCGTCATACCGCATACATAGTCGGTGACCATCAGAAGACGCAGATACAGCTTTTCCGCTTCATCGCATCCTTCGGAATACTTCCTGTAAATCCTTAAGTAATTATCGGACATAAGCCTGGTAAGCTTGTCACGTATGGCTGTCCTCTCATCATCCCAGCAGGAAGTATCATAGAAAATAAACGCATCCGTAAATTTCTCAAGAAGAAAGTCAAATATAGCTGAAGCCGCAACCTCAAGCTTAAGGATCGGTTTTGATATAAAGACATACCTGTAGGCGATATCGGACAGGGCCCTGACAATAAGGTCTCCCCTTGACAGTGAGATAAGATCCCTCCTGCAATTCCCCGACATGATATCCCCGTAATTATCTATGAATGCGTCAGTGACGGCATTTATAAGAAGTCCCTGCACGCTTACTATCCAATTGGATACCGCATAATTCCCGGCAGGTTCGTAGTGATTCTCAAGAGCCCTGCGGTACAACTTCTCAAGCCGCTCAAGCATGGAAGCATATAGTTCAGTCGATGCCTCATCGGCCCCGTCCCCATACCTGTCACGAAATCCCTTAAGCTCTTCAAGCAGAAGGTCGAATGAAATGTTGCCTTTTTTTACCGCATCCTCGATATCGGCCGTATTGTAGGCTATATCATCCGCCGCTTCAAGAAGAAAGGTAAGGGGATGCCTGCATCCGTTAAGACCGCAGGAATCCTCTATTTCCTTATAGTTATCCTTATCGGCATAAAAATACCCCATTTTTTTATGCTTGATATCTCTTCCGGGATCATTCTTATCGTAGCTTATCTCAAGGGAAGATCCGGGATACTTGATCATGGTGGCAAGCAGGGCCTTTGTAAGGTTCATACCCCTCTCATCCACCAGAAAATGAAGCTTGGTAACCACCCTAAGTGCCTGTGTATTTCCTTCAAAATGATAAAAATCATTCTGCATCTGATCCGACAAAACAGCAGTAAGCGGCACACCCCGCAACTTAAGCTTCCCAAGATTCCTTTTGAACCAGTCCTGAATGGCACTCTCACCGAAATGCCCGAAGGCAGGGTTCCCTATATCATGAAGAAGCCCCGCGCACTGCAGAACATCGCATATATCGGCCCTGGTCCGGTCTGTGAAATCATCCGCCAGCCCTTCCTTTATGATCCTTGCGCCTACGCTCTGCCCCAATGATTTGGCGAAGGAAGAAACTTCAAGGGAGTGGGTCAGTCTTGTCCTTATGAAATCACTCTTATCAAGGGGAAATACCTGAGTCTTGTCCTGAAGCCTCCTGAAGGAAGGGGAGCTTATTATCCTGTGGTAATCCTTCTCGAACTCCGTTCGAAGATCCGACGAGGGACCCTTCTTATGATATTCTCTTAAGCGCTCGGAGCACATTAACCTTGTCCAGTTCATTGTTTCCCCCCAAAAAAATCCGCCATCGGCGGATTTTCTTATCCCTTATAAGATGGATCAAACAGATTATATTTTAAGATACAGTAGATCGCCCTGAAGCCATCCTTGACACCGATCTTCTTACCCTCATTGTAAGTCCTCGGATAATAGGAGATCGGAACTTCATATATCTTACATCTCTTTTTGGCGATCTTGGCCGTTACCTCAGGTTCAAACCCGAACCTGTCCTCTACAATTGGGATCGACTGTATTATCTCACGCCTGAACATCTTATAGCAGGTCTCCATATCCGTCAGGGCCAGATCGGAAAAGATATTGGACATAAAGGTCAGGAATTTATTACCCGCACTGTGATAGAACCTCTTTATCATATATCTCTCGCTTCTTGCATACCGGCTTCCGTATACTACATCGGCATCACCCCTGCCTGACACGAAGGGCTCAATAAGCGTATTGTAATCCTTGGGATCATATTCGTTATCGGCATCCTGCACAACAACAAGATCACCGGTTGCAGCCTTAAAGCCATCTCGCAGGGCTGCCCCCTTACCCATGTTGTGTTTATGGTACAGAACCTTGTCCACCGACTTGCCGACTTCCGTCTGCAGCAGCTCCCTTGTTCCGTCGGTTGAATAATCATCAACCAGGATTATCTCAAGGTTCTTAATGCCGCAATCCTTAACCGATGCGATGATCCCCTCCAGGGTTTTCCTCTCATTATAGACCGGTATGACCACCGAAAGCTTCAGTGTATCCTTGTCAAGCCTTACTGCCATATTCTTCCCGTTTGCCCCTTTCTTTAAGGTTTTATATTTATCGATATTGTCGATTCGTTTATATTAGCCTCTATATCCCTGGTGACCACATCATTCCAGTCGGGATTGCTTATCGTAAGCGTGTACATACACGGCAACAAAGGCGCTATATCCGCGCTCTGGCCTGCATTTACCACCTGCTCGTTAAATCCCGGAATGGATACCGTAGTGTTATCATACCCCATGTTCACTACAAACTTGATATAGGGAAGCTTGACAATGAATTCACCGTCATTCTGCCCCGAATACTTATCACTTGAAAGATCGGTCATAAGTGCCGACAATTTATCCGTATTCGATGACATATAGGTCACGAAATGATCCACAACGGTCTGGGGAAAAGCCTTAAGGGTTCCACTCTCGTCCTCATATGCCATCTTGCTTGCAACAAACGAAGAATCACCCGATGCTATCGCCTTCTCAAGCTGATCCAGCAGCTCCTTGTAGGATTCAGCCTGTCCATAGCTTCCGGATGAAGCTGAATCAGTTCCTTCCGAGCCGCTTCCCACCGCAGTTTCATCATCACCTGATGATATGGCCGCAGGATCAAAGTCATCCGGATCCGTAGCTGCCGGTGTTTCTTCACCAATAGCCGTAGGTGCTGCGGGAACCATTGTACCGTCATCATTATACAAAACTCCGGAATCGGACCCGGCTCCGCTCAGTGATCCGGCCGCGGCCGCCTCATAGGCATTCCTGAATATTCCGGTATATGTTATCATCTCAGTGGGTATCGAAGCCTTAGCGGTGCGGACCGATCCACCCTTATGCCCCTTGCCGTAAGCCACCAGGGACACGATCAGACATATTATCAGTATTCCTCCGAAAATATAAGCCGACAGCCCGCTTATACCTTCAATAAACCCATCAGGCACCGCAATGGCACGACCTGCCCTTAAGGATCTGCCTGCCTGCCTTAAGCCCAAGCCTCCTTCCTGTCCTTCACTCTTCCTGTCTCCTCCCACGCTCTTCTCTATTTCTCTGGCAAGCCTGTTGCTTGCAATATCTGCCCTTGTGGGAAGCGGATGAACATTTCCGGGACTTGCGGATATCGGAGGCCTCACATTCGGATTCACCATTCCCGGATTCGGCATTCCCCGGTTTGGCATTCCCTGATTCGGCATTCCATGGTTTGGCATTCCCTGATTCGGCATTCCCGGATTCGGCATTCCCTGATTCGGCATTCCATGGTTTGGCATTCCCGGATTCGCCATTCCACGATTTGGCATGCCCTGATTTGGCATTCCCTGATTCGGCATTCCCGGATTCGGCATTCCGCGGTTCGGCATACCCTGATTCGGTATCCCCTGATTAGGCACTCCACGGTTTGGTATTCCCTGATTCGGTATCCCCTGATTCGGCATTCCCTGATTCGGTATCCCCCCATAGGGCATACCCGGATTACCCATATTCATATTGCTATTATTTCCATTGTTGTAGTCCATGACACTACCCTTTCAAACCGGCGGATCTATAGTAAACGAAATAAATAATTTCGTTTACTATA
>DFKQ01000015.1 GCA_002373875.1 Lachnospiraceae bacterium UBA3641 | reverse complement strand
AAGGGCGAGATATGGAAGATAGAAGAATCCATATTTCCCTTTATTGAGCTGTGTTCACAGATCCTTGCGGATGATCCCCTGTTTTTGCTTATTAATTCATACACAACGGGATTGCAGCCGGCAGTTCTCTCATATATGATAAATACGGCAGTTGTGAAGCGGTTCGGAGGCCGTGCCATGTCAGATGAAATAGGACTTCCCGTAACGCAGTCGGGCCTCGTTCTTCCCTGCGGAGCTTCCGGAAGGTATGTGGGGAAGTAGCTACCACAATATTTTGTTTATGTCAACCATTAAAATACAATATGTGTATTTTTGGCAATTTTTATTAAAAAACTAAGTTATTTTTTGTCACATATGTTGCATTTCGTGATTGGATGGTATATAATTAAACCATAAATATAGGAAAGTGTACCCATATGCCCACGGCAGCCGGAAGGAACCGGTAGAAGAAAGGGGATAAGCCGGCGGGTCCTCATGGAAGGGGAGCATGAGCAGAATCAAGGAGGAAAGGAGGGGCACTTATGGCAGATATAACCGCATTAAATACAGTCTATAACCATTACATGACGACGTATGCGCAAGGGGGCAGCAATTCCAAGTATGATGCCCATAAGAAGAGTGAGCTTAAAGACGTCGTTAATTCCATTGTCAAGTTAAATAAAGATGCACCCCTTTTCCTGATAGATAACTCCCCGGAGACTAAGGAGTTCGCCGTAAGCCTTAAGGAAAGCGCAAGGCAGCTTAAGAATACGATCTCATCACTGTCGGTTGAGAACGGGGATGAGATGCTGAGCAAAAAAACGGTATCCAGCAGCAATGATGCTCTCGTAAGCGCAGCCTATATCGGAAATCCGAAGGATTCGGAATCACCGCCGAATATAGAGGTTTCGGTAAGGCAGCTGGCATCGGGCCAGATCAATACGGGTCGTGGAATGCCGCCTGATGAGATGGGGCTTCCGCCGGACACATATTCATTTGATATACGTTCCCGGGATATTGACTATGAATTCCAGTTCAATATTAACGAAGGGGATACCAATAAAACAATAGAGGAGAAGCTGGCCAGGCTGATCACAAGGAGTAACATCGGGATACACGCCGAAACAGTGGAAGATGAAAACGGGAACATCTCACTTTCACTTAAATCGGACGACACCGGTGTTAAAGCTGACTCTGAATATCTGTTTGAGGTCAGTGATGACAAGACAAGTAAGAGAAGGGGAGCGGTTGATTACTTCGGCTTAAGCAACGTGGCCAAGGCACCAGCGGATGCCGAATATACAATAAATGGCGAGCCGATGAGGTCGTCGACCAACTCCATAGATTACGGCAAGGTTTATGAGCTTAACCTTAAGAGCGTGACCGAGGGTGATGAGACCGTGGCCATAGGGGTTAAGACGGATGTTGAGTCATTAACCGATAATATTTCCCATCTTATTATGGGATATAATGCCTTCATGCAGAATGCTTCAAGATATCTTGATTCCCAGCCGCATTCAAATGCCCTGGTACGAGAGATGTCCGGACTTTCTGCGGGTTTTGGCAGCGAGCTTGAATCACTGGGTGTTAACTTCGGTGATGACGGACAGATAACACTTGACAAGAACCTTATCCAGCAGACAGCCAAAGAAGATGATTCCCTGACAAGGTTTGATAATGTCAAGAAGTTCGCAAACAATATACTTAATAAAGCCAATTCCATAGCATTGGATCCGCTGCAGTATACCAACAAGAAGATAGTGGCCTACAAGGATCCCCATGCCAATAATTTCGCATCTCCATACATCACCAGCAATTACAGCGGAATGATGTTCTCGAGTTATTGCTAATTTTCTCCATCTATATTATACTATTATACTGTGTTAGTGCGGTGAAGAGACAAATGCCGCCGGTTTATTTTTAATGAGAAGATCGGAGAATGAAAAATGGGTAGTTCACTTGGTATTGTGCTTGTTGCCTTCTTTTTGTACCTGCTTGTGATGATAGTCATAGGCGCCATGTGCATGAAGCAGAACAACAATGCGGAGGATTATTTTCTTGGGGGCCGTAACTTAGGCGGTTTTGTGGCTGCCCTGTCGGCTCAGGCATCGGATATGTCCGGCTGGCTCCTTATGGGACTTCCGGGTTCTATTTATCTGTTGGGTACGGGTCAGGCATGGATCGGTATCGGATTGTTTATCGGAACAACTCTCAACTGGATATTTATTTCCGGCAGGCTTCGTAAGTATACGATACGTGCCAACAACTCACTTACACTTCCGGAATTTTTCCAGAACAGGTATAAGGATGACAAGAAGATCCTATTAGGTGCATCTTCGGTTGTCATTGTTATATTCTTTCTTGTTTATACCGCCTCCGCCCTTGCTTCCGGCGGTAAGCTCTTTAATTCCATTTTCGGAATAGACTATCATACGGCGCTTGTTATAGGAGCTTTGGTCATACTGATATATACCTTTATGGGTGGTTTCCTTGCTGTATGTACAACTGACTTTATACAGGGTACGCTTATGCTTATTGCCCTTCTGCTGGTTCCAATCGTTGCATATTTCCTGGTTGGTGCGGATAATGTCGCATCGGTTCTTAAGTCAACGGGCGTTGATCCGGTATCCTTTATGAACATAATGCAGGAGAACGGTGAGCCTATCAAGGCTGTTTCGATAATATCGTCACTTGCATGGGGACTCGGCTATTTCGGAATGCCTCATATCCTTGTTCGTTTCATGGCAATAAAGGATGAGAAGGAGCTTAAAAAGTCCAAGGTTGTTGCTATTACATGGGTATTTCTGTCACTGCTTTTTGCCTGCATCATAGGTCTCGTGGGAAGGGCGTATCTTGCTCCGGTTATTCTTGGTACCGAAGGTCAGGTATCGAGTGAGAGCGTATTTATAGAAATGATCAAGAAGCTGTTTATATCGGATATCAGGGCGCCCTTTATAGCCGGAGTTCTTCTGTGTGCGATACTGGCAGCCATAATGTCTACGGCTGATTCGCAGCTTCTGGTCACATCGTCTGCTGTTGCGGAGGATCTTTACAAGGGAATCTTTAAGAAGGATGCTAATGAGCTGTCGGTACTTAAGCTGTCAAGGGTGACGGTAATGGTAGTAGCCCTTCTTGCCATAGTTATTGCATGGGATCCCGAATCATCCATAATGGCTCTTGTTTCGGATGCCTGGGCAGGCTTCGGTGCCGCCTTCGGTCCTCTTGTGCTTATGTCCCTCTTCTGGAAGAGGACCAATATACAGGGGGCGTTTGCCGGTATAGTATCCGGTGCCGTCGTTGTCATCCTGTGGGATTATATCCCCTTTGTTTCGGGTGCCACATTAAGCAGCACAACGGGTCTTTACTCATTGGTTCCCGGCTTCTTCGTAAGCCTTTTGCTCATAATCATTGTAAGCCTTGCAACACCCGAACCAGGCAAGGATATTATAGAAGCTTTCGAAGATGTGAATAGGAAAATCTAAAGGCTTTCGATAAACCTGTCAAATGCCGCAAAGCCTTTATCATCACGTTTATAAACGCCGGCATTTTCAAGAACATGTGAGAATACATGGGCAATCTCGTCACGTATGATCGTGTCGAGGTTGTCCTTGTTTATATTATCGTATCTGCACATCCACTCGGCTGCCCAATCGGCATGGGCTGAGGTTCTTTCATCTTGCGTTAAGTCCCTGCCTTCAAGGATTGCTTCCTTAAGGGCTGCCATCTCATTCTTGAGTCTTGCAGGAAGGATTGCAAGTCCCATAACCTCAATAAGTCCTATGTTTTCCTTCTTGATATGATGATACTCCTGATGAGGATGATATACACCCAGAGGGAATTCTTCAGTTGTTATATTGTTGCGAAGGACCAGGTCGAGTTCATAGAGGTCACCGCGCATCCTTGCGATCGGAGTGATCGTATTATGAGGTATGCCGGGTGAAACAGGGGACGGTTCCTCGTCTTCACTTGTGAAACGGGGAACCGTCCCCTGTTTCATTGTGTAGGCATATATGAATGCGTCCTCATCCGTGTATCCTCTCCATGAGGTAAGTATGTGGTCTGCAGCGTTCACAATGCTGTCTATATCCTTACCCTGCAGGCGTATTGTTGAGAGTGGCCACTTGATCCTGCCTGCGTGTACATCCGGGAATCCCGGGAGGTCAAATTCACGCTCGTAGCCTGCCCTTACCATGGGGAACTCGTAATTACCTCCCTGAAAATGATCGTGGCTTAAGATGGAGCCGCCCACAATGGGAAGATCTGCATTGGATCCTGCCGTATAATGAGGGAACTGCCTTACAAAATCAAGGAGCTTATTAAAGACGGCCCTGTCGATTTTCATGGGAATGTGCTGCTCATTGAAGATGATGCAGTGCTCGTTATAGTATACATAGGGAGAATACTGGAGGAAATAGGACTCATCACACAGGGTGATGGGTATGATCCTGTGATTCTGCCTTGCGGGGTGGGAGATATGGCCTGCGTATCCTTCATTCTCACGGCACAGAAGACAGGCGGGATAGCCTGACTTTTTAGCCTGCCCTGCCTTGATTATATCCCTCGGATCCTTTTCGGGCTTGCTTAAGTTTATGGTTATATCGATCTTGCCGAATTCCGTGTCGGTTGACCATTTTACATCCTTTTTTATCCTGTCGGTCCTTATGTAATTGGTATTTTTAGCAAAATCATAATATAGACCGGTTGCTTCCTTCGGTGAGGATGAGTAAGCATCATGGAACCTCTTCCTGATCACTGAGGGGGGAGGAGTTATAAGCCCCATGATCTTCGTATCAAAGAGATCGCGCTGTGTTATCGTATCCTCGATAAGCCCCTCCGCTATGGAATAGTCAAGCATATCCGAAAGGATAAGATCAAGCCGGCGGACCCCGCTTACATCCCCGGGAGCGTAATCATTCAACCTAAAGAGCTCAAGCAGGCGGTTGATGGTATAGGTTTCATCCGCATCATCAACAAGTCCCGTATTTCTGCCGTAAATAACAAGTTCCTTAATAAGTGTGCTTATGTTCATGATATCCTCCTGACGTTAATATAGTAAAAGATATAAATTATTTTGTTCTCTTTAACAAATCGATTCACATTGCGAAACAGTAATTACAAGATCCCAGGGATTTATCGATATATCCTGTCCATCCTCTATATCCTTATCGTTCAACAGATCATGTACGGATGGTCCGTCGTATCTGAAGGTAACATAATCGGATGAATAATTGAAATAGAAGGTAATGTAATTACCATCCTTATTATATCCCCCTCTTTTTATGATGGGGAAGGAGAAGGTGGGAATGTCCTTCTGCGCGATACCTGCAAGTCTTGTTATAAGAGCCTTGAGTCCATCATTATCGATATGGCAGCCCAGATACGTTACCGTTCCCCTGCCGAAGGATGAATGGGTCACTGCCGCGTATTTCTTCCAAACGGGATGCCTGTAATATGCCCAGATATTTTCTTCATCTGCTTCAAGCAGTTCCATCCATCCGGTCACCTCCGAGTCGGTATCACCTATGGTTATACGGGTATCTTCATCGGGTATGGTAAACATATCGTATCCGGCCTTCATTATATCATTCATCTTATGGGGCTGCCTGTCATGGTAAATCTTCAACTCATCATCGGAAAAGCAGCTTTTGAAGGTCATGAATAAATGTCCGCCGTTTTGGACATATTTCCTCAACTTGTCAATATCCCCGTCGTTACAGCTGTAAAGGGCGGGAACGATCAGTATCTCATATGGTTCAAGGTCATCCGGCTTCCTTACAAGATCACATTCCAGGTTCATTTCATACAGACAGTCATATATCTGCCTTAAAATATAGTTGTAGTCAAGCGACTCACTTACAGGGAACTCGTCAAGGCCCGTAAGACTGTGGTTATCCACGAGTATCGCTATGCTGTTATGCTTTTTTATCGGCGTAAGCTTATCACTGTTAAGCGCAAATTCTCTAATCCAGGAGGAGAGCTCCTCGTAGGTCTTACCGGGAGTAAGGTCGTGGCTTAAGATGCCCTTCCAGTAGGATTCTATGGCATTGTGGATCGAGTGCCAGTTCCAGTAAAGAATACCCACTGCTCCTCCGGCAACGTGGGAGTAAGCCTGTAAGCGCAGCTGCCCGGGGTATGGAAGCCACCCCGGATTCCCCTGCGCCTGAGTCTCGAGAACTATATGATTGTCCTTCTTAAGGGACCTTGCAAGATCCGACCCGAAGGCGATCTCCTTGCCGTCAAGGCCCGCGCCTGAATCATGGTATACATCGATACCGGTTATATCCATGTATTTAGCGGTCCCGGCCTGATCGACAAGGGGATGGAGGCCGTATGAGTGCGTGGTCCATGAAAAGTCAAAATTATGGGTGATGAACTGGCCCGGCTTCTTATATTCGTTTACCATTATCGCCTGCCACTCAAGGAATTCCTTCACAACATCACGAAGAAACCTCATATAGGCAGCGTGTAGGCTTCCGTTTATCGTACCCCTTATATCAGGAAAGTCATCCCATGAGGATATGGAATTGCTCCAGTAGCTTAAGCCGAATTCCCTGTTGAATTCGTTGATATCCGGATATTGCTTTTTTATTCTATCAAGAAAGATCTTCTGTGTTTCGGGTGACACATCATCTGCAGATCTTGTTTCATTATCAAGCTGGTAACCGATAACGCAGGGATGATCGCATACATGGGATATAAGCTTTCTTATGACGCGCTCGCAGAACCGCAGGTAGTCCGGATTAAGAAGGTTGTTCTGCTGTCTGGCTCCGTAGATGCATTTGCCCGAGGATCTTAAGGCAAGAATATCGGGATACCTGCGTGCCATCCATGACGGGATCGCATAGGTGGGTGTCCCTACTATAACCTTTATGTCGTACTTAAGTGCTGCATCAAGCATCCTGTCAATATGGGTATAGTCAAAGACTCCGTCAGAGGGTTCAAGTGTGCTCCAGGTTGACTCGGCAATGCGTACCGTATTAAAACCTCCCTCCTTAAGGAGCCTGAAGTCCTCGTCGATACGGTCATAGGGCATATATTCGTCGTAATAAGCGGCTCCAAAGAGAAAATCCTTCATGTTATCCTCCTATCCTCCGTGATCGTTTTATAGTGAACGAATTTTTAAGTATTGACAAAAAACATGGGAGGCTGTTATATTTAAAACAACCGGTTGCGCAAAATATAACATTATAGAATGGAAATGTCAAGATTAATCATAAGGGGTACAGATGAAAGAATATACCATTGATGACATAGCAAAGGAGCTGGGAGTCAGCAAAACCACTGTTTCAAGGGCTATTTCCGGCAAGGGAAGGATCAGCGAGGCAACCAGGAACAGGGTCAGGGAATTTATAAACGAGAATAAATACAGGCCCAATCCGCTGGCCAAGGGTCTGGCGAATTCAAAAACGTACAACTTATGCTGGGCCATGCCGGGTGATTCCACCATTACCGACCTTCCCTTTTTCCAGAGATGTCTGCTGGGTATTGTGGAGACGGCGGCAGTCAATGATTACGATATCCTGATCAGTATGATCTATGAGGAAAACACGATCCAGCTGGCCAGGATAATCGATAACAGGAAGGTGGACGGAGTGATCCTGGGAAGAACTCTCAAGGATGACAAGAATGTGGCATTGCTCAAGGACAAGGGGACACCCTTTGTGGTCATCGGCTCCAGCGAAGACGCCGATGTTATCCAGATTGATAATGACCATATCAAGGCCTGCAGGGAGCTGACGGATATTCTCATCATGAAGGGGATGAGAAGGTTCTCTCTTATAGGAGGGGACATGAATCATATGGTCAATATCACCAGATATGAGGGATTTAAGTCGGCCTTGCAGGACAGGAACATAAACCCGGACCAGAACCTCATCTATCTTAACAACGAGAAGGATGAGGAGATAGAGAGGGCAGTCGACAATGCGATCATGAATAATGCCGAATGCATAATGTGCATGGATGACAGGATATGCGCGACTGTGGTGAACAAGCTGAGAAGGGACTCGGTTATGATCCCCGGGGAGATCAGGGTGGCATCCTTCTACAACAGCAGGCTGCTTGATGAGGTAAGGACTCCCATAACTGCCCTTCAGTACGATCCCAAGGAGCTGGGAGCTACAGCCTGCAGGACCTTGCTTGAGGTAACTGAGGGGCATGAGGTACCTAAGAAGCAGCTGCTTTCCTATGAGGTATTGCTAAAGGGATCAACAAGATAAACAGGAGATGATTATGAAGGACACATTTATAGTAAATATCATACACCGGCCGGAGATGGTGCCGGAATACGCCGAGAAGGTGACAGGGCAGGGTAAGGCGGAGGATATAGGTCGCAAGGCACTGCTTACGGAATCACTTGATATTTTTAAGTTCCAGCAGGAGACAGCCCATAAGAACGGCCTTAAGACAACCATACAGATGACATATGCGTCCCTCTTCAATGAGGAGGCATGTTCGCTGGCCAAGGCTCATCATGAGGAGTACGGAGACGAGATAGCCTTATCCCTTCTGGGGCTTCCCTGTAAGGAATTCAGGGATAAATACAAGACCAGGGATTTCTGCATCTGGATGTTTTCCATGGAGGATAAGAAGAGTATCGTTGACGATGTTTTCGGGAAGTTCCATGATATTTTCGGATTTTATCCGGAATCCACGGGTTCCTACTATATGGATGCGGAGCTTACGAATTATATAAAGGAGAAATATCCTTCAGTCAAGTGTGCTGTAGCCACATGCTGGGAAGAAGGTCCCAAGGCCTACCATACCTGCAATAACTCATGGTATACTCTTTTTGACGGAGGCCCATGGAATCCATGGATCCCAAGTAAGCAGAATACCCATGCACCGGCAGCGGATGAGGCGGAGGATTCAGGCATCGTGGCCATTCCTCATTTGTCAAGAGACCTTCTTGCCTGTTATGACGGTAACGGTTCCAATTTTGGGACACATCCCCAGAACGTGCTGCGGGGAATGATCTATGACACCAAGACATGGGATTATCCTTATTTATACAACCTGATCGACCAGTACAGGCATCTTGGCAAGTTCAACAACGGTTATTCCTATAATATGATGTTTGTGGGACCCGGATGGCTTAATAAGATGGGACGCTGGGAGCAGCCCTATGAGCTTCTTAAGAAGTCCTATGAGGACGGAATGGCTTATTACGGTGAGCTTAAGAAGGAAGGCAGCCTCACAGACATGACCATGGCCGAATTCGCTGACTTTTACAGGGCCAACAAGACCTATACCGAACCGGAATGTGCCCTGTGGAAGGATATACTTTACGGATCTGACAAGCAGCTTTTCTGGTATGTTGACCCGTATATGAGGGCATGTATAAACATGGATCAGGGAGGAGCGCTTGTGGACTTAAGACCCTATGCGGCTAAGCTTGAATG
Source organism: Lachnospiraceae bacterium UBA3641 (assembly GCA_002373875.1). Classification (GTDB taxonomy): domain Bacteria; phylum Bacillota; class Clostridia; order Lachnospirales; family Lachnospiraceae; genus UBA2868. Next base: position 9,594 of record DFKQ01000015.1, on the reverse strand, counting down.
GCCGGTGGGAATAGGAACACCTCATGTCCAGGATGCATCTTATCCCTTCCTTATCCAGGAGAAATACAGGGCGGGCTACTTCACCCACTATGCGGGTGAGGGAACGATACGTTCGGCCAAGCTGTCGTATAATGGTGAGGAGGTTGATCTGTGCCTGTGCAGGACCCATGCCAAGTTTGATCAGGAGGGGAATGACAGGATACTGACTCTTGATCCTGTTGATATAGAATTCAGCGATCTTACGGTCAGTCTTCAGACGAGGATAATATTTAAGGAAGGCTCGTCGGAGATCAGATACGAAAGAAGGATATTAAGCATGAGCGATCCCGATGCCGAGGTTATGCTCAATGAATACATGGTGGCCTGCTACGGAACTACCGAGTACCCGGAAGATATGACGGGTATTAAGCTAAGCGTATCGAATGGTACAGTAAACAGGACAATTGACTATGAATACAAGTGCAGGGAGGAATCACTCGAGAACGGACGGGAAGCGAAGGCTTCCATTCCCGCGATAAAGACAGAGGTGGCACTTATATCGGACGGATCCGGCGGAACTTCATATATCCGTGAAGGTTACGCATTCTCACCCATGTTCACATTGGGGTATCAGACGAAGATTAAGGATAAGGAGGTGGTATCGACATGGCTCAGGCTGGGAAGGGTAAACTGAATTACAGATGTCCCTTGTGCTTTATGAGGGATTTGGACATAGATATGTTCTATGATAAGGATAAGGACGAGTACTATTGCTTAAGGTGCCAGTACACAGGTGATGAAAAGGATGTACTTGAGAAAAATGAAATGATACGTATAAAATACAGGAAGATGCACGAAAGGATAACCTGTTTCGATTAATTGACACACGGAGAATTCTATGGATTATATAAAAGGGATGGATATCTCGACTCTTTTGGAAGAAGAGGCATGCGGGGCAAGATATTACGATAACGGAGTGGAAGACGATGCCCTTAAGATACTTAAGCGGTATGGCTGTAACTCTGTGCGTCTGCGGCTGTGGAATGATCCGCACGGGGATGATGCTGCTCCCTACGGAGCCGGAACCAATGATCTTAAGACCACAATTAAGCTTGCAAGGCGGGCGAAGGATCTTGGAATGAGTATACTGCTTGACTTTCACTACAGTGATTTCTGGGCGGACCCGGGCAAGCAGAGGGTGCCCAAGGCATGGCGCGGCTACGATGTGCCGCAGCTTGAAAAGGCTGTGTATGACTTTACTATTGATGCAATGGAGACACTTAAGAAGGAGGGCTTGATCCCCGAGATGGTCCAGGTCGGGAATGAGGTTACGAACGGGCTTCTGTGGCCGACGGGGAGGAAAACCGTTGAAGGCTGGTGCCATAATCCGGATGGATATAAGAACATGGCAGGTTATATAAGTGCAGGTATTCGCGCCGTAAGGGAAGTCTCGCCGGATTCCATGATCATGATACATCTGGATAACGGCGGCTTGAATGAGATGTATGTTGATTGGTTTGACAATTATTATAAACATGGCGGCGAAGATTTTGATATAATAGGACTGTCTTATTACCCCTTCTGGCACGGCTCTCTTGACGACCTGTCCGCTAATATGAAGGACATGGTTAAGCGCTACGGCAAGAAGGTGTGTGTTGCTGAGGTATCCACGGGATTTTCGACAGAAGATTACAGCGCTTATGAGGGTAAGCAGCCGGGAGAGATCAAGGGAATGGCAACCAAGCCCGAGCTTGTGGCTAAGGTTCCCTATCCCATGAGCCCGCAGGGCCAGGCAGACTTCATGAACGATATAATGAACCGGATCGCCGAAATAAAAGGAGGCATGGGCTTCTACTACTGGGAGCCTGCATGGATACCGTTACCGGGATGCGGATGGGCTAATGAGCAGGCACTTGAATACATCGAAGAGAAGGGGCCGGGCGGCAACGAATGGGCCAATCAGGCGCTGTTCGACTATGACGGGAACGTGCTGCCCGCCCTTGCCACGATAAGGGATTTTACGCGATAATGTACTCCGCTACGCGTCATACGATTTTGGACGAACCGTCAGAGTACCGGGTTCGACTCGGCATCCATGCCTCGACTCACCGCTCTCCCCTCAATCCAATCGGGGAGCACTCTTCCTCTCGTCCGAAATGTATTCCGCTTCGCTCATTGGCAAACACAGTTCTATGAATATGAGCGGATTATAGATAGTATACTAACAGTAAGAAAGGAAATATGACAATGAAAATCTTAGTTACAGGCGGAGCAGGCTACATCGGCTCCCACACATGTGTCGAACTGCTTAATGAAGGTTATGAAGTGGTCATCGTTGACAACCTTGACAATTCAAATGCCAAGGCAGTCGACAGGATAGGGCAGATCACGGGTAAGAAGGTTACCTTCTATGAGAAGGACATTCGTGACAAGGAGGCTATGAACGATATATTCGGCAGGGAGAAGCCCGAGTGTGTCATTCACTTTGCGGGCCTTAAGGCTGTGGGTGAATCGGTTCAGAAGCCCCTTGAGTATTATGAGAACAATATTAACGGTACTCTGGTGATGCTTGATGCCATGAGGAAGAACGGCTGCAAGAACATCATCTTCTCATCATCGGCAACGGTATACGGGGATCCTGCGTTCATTCCCATTACGGAGGAGTGTCCCAAGGGAACACCGACCAATCCCTACGGCTGGACTAAGAGCATGCTTGAGCAGATACTCACGGACCTTCATACATCCGATCAGGAATGGAATGTTATCCTCCTTCGGTATTTCAATCCCATAGGAGCTCACAAGTCAGGTCTTATAGGTGAAGATCCCAAGGGTATCCCCAATAACCTGCTTCCTTACGTGGCCCAGGTTGCCGTGGGTAAGCTTAAATGTCTCGGAGTATTCGGAAATGATTATGACACACCTGACGGAACAGGCGTAAGGGATTACATCCATGTTGTTGACCTGGCCAGGGGTCATGTCAAGGCGATCGATAAGATAAAGGAGAATCCGGGTGTTAAGATATACAATCTGGGGACGGGAAACGGATACAGCGTGCTTCAGGTAGTAAAGGCATTTTCTAAGGCCTGCGGACATGATGTGCCTTATGAGATAAAGCCCCGCCGTGCAGGTGATATAGCTACATGCTATGCGGATCCAACGCTAGCCAAGGAGGAACTTGGCTGGGTTGCTGAGTACGGAATAGATGAGATGTGTGAGGATTCATGGAGATGGCAATCCATGAACCCCAACGGATATAATGATTAATCAGCCGAAGAATTTTTGTGCAGGGCCTTGACCCTGTACATATCTTCGTCAGCAATGGCAACGTATTCCTTAAGCGTAAGTGAGGTGTCGGCACCTGTGAGTGCAAGCCCTATACTTACGCTTATATTATCCGCGGCAAGTGAAGAGCATACGGCATCCCTGTAGCCCTCGGCATCATCATTGCTTACGGAAGGCATAAAGACCACGAATTCATCGCCGCCGTATCGGCACACATAGCCTTCACAGCTTAAGCTGTTTACGAGGGCCTTCGAAATACACTTAAGAACCATGTCGCCCCGGTCATGCCCCAATCTGTCATTTGTTTCCTTGAAGTTATCAACATCAATGAAGAATACGGCACCCTCCAAACCGTCATAGGCCGCTTCGTTATACTTGGATATGAGCAGTTCCTTAAAGGCAATCCTGTTGTAGACTCCGGTAAGCTGGTCCCGGTTGTACAGATGCTTTAACTCATTTAATGTGTTGGTGAGCATCCGGTTGAGGAAGAGCTGCTGCATTGCATTGCTTATGGGCGAGAGCATATCCGACAGCTTGGAATTGGTATACAGAAAATCCGGATTCTTGAATACATATAATCCCACCGGTTTATCGGAAAAGTGGATGGGAACATAGAGGGTGTTGGTGCATGATCCGGCACAGGCGGCGTGCTTCATCCATTCATCTATACCTGTATAAGATACCTCGCTGCCGTTCTCATAAGCATAAGCAACCTTCATACAGTCAATACGGTAACCGTTTTTTCCGAGCCTGACCTTGGCAGACGCCGATTCGAGCGCAGGATCTATAAGTATGTGGAATTCATCGCAGCTTTTCTCAAATGAGCTGAAATACTCTCTTGCGTACCTGAATATTTCGGTATATTCCCTGGCCTGCATGAGGCGGCCTTCCAGCAGGTCGACCATATCCTCGTTATTGTCTTCTACAAGGTCCCACAGGATCTTCCCCTTGGTATGTTCGCGGTAGTTGACCATTCCGTTGTTCTTACATCCGCAGGATTCACCGAAGAGGCATTTGGTTTCGATATGGGACATGCGGGGAACCTGCTCGCCGTTCCATATCTTAAGAAGAAGCTCCATGGCCCTGTACGCTATCTTCTCACGGGAAATGCTGGCTGTTGATATCTGCGGAAGGAAGTAGAGGGCCTTGTCGAGGTTATCATAGCCCGTTACATAGAAATCACCCGGGACCTTTAAGCCCAGTTCTTCTGCCCTGGTGCAGACACCGACAGCTATATTGTCATTGGCACATATGAAGACATCGGGGAAGGGACGCTTCTCCTCCATCCATTTATTCATATAATCTATACCTGCATGGTAGTCAAAATCACCATCAAGGATGTCGTCCTCACCGCAGGTTAAACCCTTGTCCTTAATGAAAGCCCTGAAGGTGTTTCTTCTTATTATATTATCCATATGATCGGCCGGTCCGCCAAGGAAAACATATTTCCTGCATCCGTGAACATCATACATATGGTTCATCATTTCAAGGATCGCACTTTCGTTATCGGTTCCGACATAATATACGTTATCGGCTCTTTCTTCACCTTCGCGCGCGGCATTTAAGTTGATGACTGGAAGCCCGCTCTCCCTTAAAGGGCGCACGATATTCTCGAAGGTTTCTGCGTCCTTGACATTGGAAAGATCGGTCACGATACCGTCGTACAGGCTAAGATCCATGGAACCAAGGACGGCGTATTCGCCCGCGTTGTAATCCTTGTCTTCATTCCAGTTGCCAAAGCAGTTATAATGGTCGATGGAAACATCCACACCCTTATCCTTTATGCATTCAAGAAGACCGTAAGGAAAGGCATAGAGCATCCACCTCTTCCAACCGTCTGCGATAAGTGCTATCCTCTTCATAGAATTCCTCCGTAAATATCTGACGCTCTAATTTTATAGCATTCAAATCAGGTTTGCAATATGATGATTAAAGGGTCAAAAACCTGTCAACATCACTGAATCATATGATCTAAAGAAGGATGAATTTATAAATAACTAAGTTTTTTAAAAATCCTCTTGCAATAGGGGATTTTTTCATGTATACTAGCGTTTGCTGTGACATTGATAGCTGTGAAGCGCGAGGTTGCTACTGCCCCCGAACGAAGTTCGAGGGAGCCTGCCGGCTTTGAGGCATCTAAAGAATCCGTAAGGGTTCTTACCTTGTAGCGTGGTGGGTATAGTAGGTTTTTCCGTGGAGCGAATGTCAAGTTAGGAAACTGGCGACAAGTCACTGTACGAATTCATTAGTCTGCCAAGGGCAGAAACGACGTGTGGAAGTTTCAAGGCGTGATCGTTTAGGACACACACGGGAGAGTGTACAGTCACCGCTTGTCGTACTTATCTACAAAAGTGCGAAAAGGAGGCGACTTTTTTTATGGCAACTCAGGTAATGAGAATCACACTTAAGGCTTATGATCATCAGCTGGTAGACGCATCAGCCAAGAAGATCATCGAAACTGTAAGGAAGAACGGATCAGAGGTTTCGGGTCCCGTGCCCCTTCCCACCAAGAAGGAAGTGGTTACAATCCTTCGTGCTGTTCATAAGTATAAGGACAGCCGTGAGCAGTTCGAGCAGAGGACTCATAAGAGGCTCATCGATATTCTTACACCTACCCAGAAGACGGTTGATTCACTGTCAAGGCTCGAGATGCCCGCAGGTGTGTATATCGACATCAAGATGAAGAACAAATAACTCCTACTAGAATGAATTTGTGAAAAGGTTGGACGTATTGCGAGCTCCGTCATAAGGAATCCACCGCAAGCGGTCCTCCCTTATGTCATATTCCGCTGTAGGAAAAAGGAGGAAAAGAAATGAAGAAAGCAATACTTGCAACAAAGGTCGGAATGACACAGATCTTCAATGAAGACGGCGTGCTCGTTCCCGTAACCGTACTTTCTGCGGGTCCCTGTGTTGTAACTCAGGTCAAGACCGAGGAGAACGACGGCTACAATGCAGTCCAGGTTGGATTCATGGACAAGAAGGAAAGGATCATCAATAAGGATAAGTCCGGTAAGAAGGAAGTGATCCACAGGCACGGTGTTAACAAGGCTCAGAAGGGACACTTCGACAAGGCCGGTGTTTCGGGCAAGAGGTTCGTGAGAGAGTTCAGGTTTGAGAACGCAGGCGAGTATTCACTTGCTCAGGAGATAAAGGCAGATATCTTTGAGGTTGGCGACAAGGTCGATGCAACCGCGATCTCAAAGGGTAAGGGCTTCCAGGGTACCATCAAGAGGCTCGGCCAGCACAGGGGTCCCATGGCTCACGGCTCCAAGTTCCATCGCCATCAGGGTTCAAACGGTGCATGTTCAAGCCCCAGCCGTGTATTCAAGGGTAAGGGAATGCCCGGCCAGATGGGTAACAGGAGGATAACGATCCAGAACCTTGAGATAGTCAGGGTAGATGCAGAGAACAACCTGCTTCTTGTTAAGGGTGCGGTACCCGGACCCAAGAAGGCACTGGTTACAATAAAGGAGACTGTAAAGACTATTGCCTAGTCTTTGCGAGGAAGGAGGAGCACACAGATGGCTAACGTATCTGTTTACAATATTAAAGGCGAAGAAGTAGGCAAGATGGACTTAAACGATGCGGTATTCGGTGTTGAAGTAAACGAGCACCTTGTACACATGGCAGTGGTTCAGCAGCTTGCCAACAAGCGCCAGGGAACACAGAAGGCCAGGACAAGGTCTGAGGTATCAGGCGGCGGAAGGAAGCCCTGGAGACAGAAGGGAACCGGTCATGCAAGACAGGGTTCGACAAGATCACCCCAGTGGAAGGGCGGCGGAGTTGTATTCGCTCCCGTACCGAGGGATTACTCATTCAAGTTAAATAAGAAGGAGAAGAGGCTGGCCCTTAAGTCGGCACTCACTTCAAGGGTTCAGGATGAGAAGTTCATCGTTCTTGACGAGCTTAAGCTTGACGAGATCAAGACAAAGAAGATGCAGGAGATCCTTGATAACCTTAAGGTTACAAAGGCAATGGTAGTAACTGCGGATGATGATAAGAACGTGATCCTTTCAGCAAGGAACATTCCCACGGTTATCACATCAGCCGCTGACAATATCAATACATACGATATCATGAAGTATTCTACGGTGATCGCTACCAAGGATGCCGTAGCCAAGATCGAGGAGGTGTATGCATAATGGCTGATATCAAGTATTACGACGTTATCCTTAAGCCGGTCATCACCGAGAAGAGCATGGCAGGCATGGCTGATAAGAAGTACACCTTCTATGTACATACCGAGGCTAATAAGAGCCAGATCAAGGAAGCTGTTGAGAAGATGTTCGACGGGACCAAGGTTAAGAGTGTTAACACTATAAACCTTGATGGCAAGAACAGAAGGCGCGGACTTGTAACAGGTAAGACATCGGCAAAGAAGAAGGCTGTTGTACAGCTTACCGAGGACAGCAAGGAAATAGAGATCTTCTCAGGTCTGTAAAATACGCGCAGTAACAAATATTGGTTGAAAGAATACCAGATAAAAGAAGTAAAGGAGAAAGACAATGGGAATCAAAACATATAACCCATATACACCTTCGAGAAGGCAGATGACGGGTTCTGATTTTTCAGAGATAACAAAGACTGTGCCCGAGAAGTCACTGACCTGCTCACTTAAGAAGACTGCCGGTCGTAACAATCAGGGTAAGATAACTGTAAGGCATCATGGCGGCGGTTCGAGAAGGAAGTACAGAATAATCGATTTTAAGAGGAATAAGGACGGTATTCCGGCAAACGTGGTAGCGATCGAGTACGATCCCAACAGGACAGCAAACATCGCACTTATCTGCTACGCAGACGGACAGAAGTCATACATCCTTGCACCCGAGGGACTCAAGGTTGGCATGAAGGTCATGAACGGACCCGAGGCCGAAGTAAGGATCGGTAACTGCTTACCGATGTCCGAGATCCCTGTAGGTACACTGGTACACAACATTGAGCTCTATCCCGGCAAGGGCGGCCAGATGGTAAGAAGCGCAGGCAACAGCGCGCAGATGATGGCTAAGGAAGGCAAGTACGCAACACTTCGTCTTCCTTCGGGCGAGATGAGAATGGTTCCTCTTAACGCAAGGGCAACAATAGGTGTTATCGGAAACGGTGATCACAACCTTATCAATATTGGTAAAGCAGGACGTAAGCGCCACATGGGTATCAGGCCTACGGTCCGCGGTTCGGTTATGAACCCCAACGACCATCCGCATGGTGGTGGTGAGGGCAGAACCTCAATCGGACGTCCCGGTCCCTGCACTCCTTGGGGTAAGCCTGCACTTGGTCTTAAGACAAGGAAGAAGAACAAGAAGTCCAATAAGATGATCGTAAGGCGCAGAGATGGACGGACAATTAAGTAAAGTCCATGCCAATAATTGATTAAGTTAGGAGGAGAAAAATGGCTAGATCATTAAAGAAAGGCCCTTTCGCGGACGAGAGCTTATTAAAGAAGATAGATGCAATGAATGCAGCAAACGACAAGCAGGTAATAAAGACCTGGTCACGCCGTTCAACGATCTTCCCTTCGTTTGTCGGACATACGATCGCCGTTCATGACGGAAGGAAGCATGTTCCGGTATATGTTACAGAGGATATGGTTGGACACAAGCTTGGTGAGTTCGTTGCAACAAGGACTTATCGTGGACACGGTAAGGATGAGAAGAAATCAAAGGTTAAATAATAAGATAGGTTTGAAAGGAGGTTTCATCCAATGGCAAAAGGACATAGATCCCAGATCAAGAGAGAGAGAAATGCGAATAAGGATACAAGACCCTCAGCAAAGCTGTCTTATGCAAGAGTGTCAGTACAGAAAGCGTGTTTCGTATTGGATGCTATCAGGGGAAAGGATGTGCAGACAGCAATCGGTATTCTTACCTACAATCCCAGGTATGCATCAAGCATTATAAAGAAGTTACTTGAGTCAGCAATCGCCAATGCTGAGAACAACAACGGCATGAACGCAGACAATCTTTATGTGGCTGAGTGCTACGCAAACAAGGGTCCCACAATGAAGCGTATCAGACCCCGTGCGCAGGGCAGGGCTTATCGTATCGAGAAGAGAATGAGCCACATCACTGTAGTTTTGGACGAAAGATAGGAGGACGTAAATGGGACAGAAAGTTAATCCTCACGGCTTAAGGGTCGGTGTTATTAAGGATTGGGATTCTAAGTGGTATGCTGAAAAAGATTTTGCTGACTTTCTCGTAGAAGATTACAATATCAGGACATACCTTAAGAAGAAGTTAAACAATGCAGGTGTTTCAAAGATCGAGATCGAGAGAGCATCTGACAGGGTCAAGGTGGTTATCTTCACGGCTAAGCCCGGTGTTATCATCGGTAAGG
>DFKQ01000052.1 GCA_002373875.1 Lachnospiraceae bacterium UBA3641 | reverse complement strand
GCGGACTGGATGCCCAGAAACCTGGACCGCCGCGTCGAGATCCTCTTCCCCATCGAGGACCGCGAGATCGTCCGCAAGGTCATCCATATCCTGGATGTGGAGATGGCCGATACCGTAAAGGCCCATATCCTCAAGCCGGACGGCACCTATGAGCGCGTCGACCGCCGCGGCAAAGATCTGATCGATTCCCAGCGTGTCTTCTGCGAGGAAGCGGTCAAAGAGGCACAGCTGGCTGCCCGTCCCAGGGGAGAGAGAGTATTCGTGCCCGCCCAGCCCGCAGAGGAAAATCCTGAAAAGATTGAGAATGATTGAGCATGATCTGAGAATAATTGAGCATGATCAATGAGATCGATTCTCAATAAGATCGATTCTCAATAAGATCGATTCTCAATAAGATTGATTCTCAATAAGATCGATTCTCGATAAGATCGATTCTCAATAAGATCAATTTTCAATAAGATCGATCCTCAATAAGATTGAATCACCGATCTTCCTGCAGGTTTTGACCGCCGGAATCGTGTCATAGAGAAATAAAAAACGGATGAGCAGGAATAATACCTGTTCATCCGTTTTTTGATCTTGAAAAGTAATCCGAAAAGTAATCCGAAAAGTAATACGGTTCCCGGAAGAGAAATCGGGTTTTTAAGAGAGGACTCAGTTGGAATCCTCGTCTCTGGAGGCAACATAGACGGTGCGCTTTCTGGCATCGGCGTTGTTCTCCAGATAATCGTCGTAAGTGGAGACCTTATCGATGATGGTGCCGTCGGGCAGGATCTCGATGATGCGGTTTGCAGTGGTCTGCACGACCTGATGGTCACGGCATGCGAAGAGCTCGACGCCGGGGAAGCGCATCATGCCTTCGTTGAGGGCGGAGATGGACTCCATGTCCAGATGGTTTGTGGGCTCATCGAAGATCAGGCAGTTGGCACCGCTGATCATCATCTTGGAGAGCTGGCAGCGGACCTTCTCACCTCCCGACAGGATGTTGACGTGCTTGACGCCGTCCTCGCCGGCAAAGAGCATACGGCCCAGGAAGCCGCGGACGTAAGTGACATCCTTGATGGGGGAGAAGCCGGTCAGCCACTCGGTAATGGTCAGACTGGAATCAAACTCCTTGGTGTTGTCCTTGCAGAAATAGGCCTGGCTGGTCGTGATGCCCCACTTGTAGGTGCCTTCATCGGGCTCCATATTGCCCATGAGGATCTCGAACAGAGTGGTCTTGGCAAGCTCCTGGCTTCCGACAAAGGCGATCTTGTCGTCATGTCCCATGACAAAGGAGACATTGTCCAGGACCTTGACACCGTTGATGGTCTTGGAGATGCCGCTTACGGTGAGCACTTCGTTGCCGATCTCGCGGTCGGGGCGGAAATCGATGTAAGGATATTTTCTGCTGGAGGGCTTGATCTCCTCGAGCTGGATCTTTTCCAGTGCGCGTTTACGGCTGGTCGCCTGCTTGGATTTGGAGGCGTTGGCGGAGAAGCGGGAGATGAATTCCTTGAGCTCCTTGATCTTTTCCTCTTTCTTCTTGTTGGCTTCCTTCATCTGCTTGATAAGTAGCTGACTGGACTCATACCAGAAATCATAATTCCCGGCATAGAGCTGGATCTTGCCGTAATCGATATCCGCAGTATGGGTACATACTTTATTAAGGAAGTAACGGTCATGGCTGACTACGATAACGGTATTTTCAAAGTTTATGAGGAATTCCTCAAGCCAGTTTATCGCGTCCATATCAAGGTGGTTTGTGGGCTCATCCAGAAGTAAGATATCCGGATTGCCGAAAAGGGCCTTGGCAAGCAATACCTTGACCTTCTGGGAACCGTTTAAGTCCCTCATCATTGAATAGTGAAGCTCTGTCTCGATGCCAAGACCGTTAAGCAGCATGGCGGCGTTTGATTCTGCCTCCCACCCGTCCATTTCCGCGAATTCGGCCTCAAGCTCGGAAGCCCTTATACCATCTTCATCTGAGAAATCCTCTTTGGCATATATCGCGTCCTTTTCCTTCATTATCTCGTACAGGCGCTTGTTGCCGAGAATCACGGTATCCATTACCGGGTAGTCATCATATTTAAAGTGATCCTGTTCAAGGACTGACAACCTCTGTCCCGGGGTTATTGCGATGTCCCCCTTGGTAGTGTCAAGGGCACCTGAAAGGATCTTGAGAAAGGTTGACTTGCCGGCTCCGTTTGCGCCTATGAGTCCGTAGCAGTTACCTTCGGTGAACTTGATGTTCACATCCTCGAAGAGTGCCTTTTTGCCCAATCGCAGGGTTACGTTATTTGCTGAAATCATTGTAAATCTCCTTGATAATATACCAATATCGTTAAGTTGCCTCTTGAATCACTAATATAGCAATTTATCCCCCGCGGTGCAAGCAAAATACTTACAAAATGATAATAAAGGGAACAAATTATATGTATTTATTGGTGATTTACATAATTTTTTGATTGAATAATCCGGGAAGTTATTTTAAAATAAGATATTATCGTAACAGGGTATGGTTAGACTTTCAATAAAGGTGGAGCATGCAGGAAACCGACATTGATGACAACAGAACAATCGGCATGATCATGGATGATGGCCGTTTTGAGGCCATTAAGGAATACTTAAGTCCTGACGAATTATATCGGGACCTTATTGAGTGTGTCCGGAAATACCATCCCAGCGATGACATCTCGCTTATAGAGAAGGCATATAAAACCGCATATGAGGCCCACAAGGATCAGGTCAGGAAATCAGGCGAGCCCTATATCATACATCCTCTGTGTGTGGCCCTTATACTTGCGGAGCTTCAGCTTGACAAGGAATCCATAGCGGCAGGACTCTTGCATGATGTGGTTGAAGATACGGCGCTTACGATAGATGATCTTGAAAGGGAGTTCGGGGCAGATGTCGCCCTTATCGTTGACGGAGTCACCAAGCTTGAAAAGATCAAATACAATGAAGATAAGCTTGAGTTTCAGGCTGATAATTTAAGGAAGATGTTCCTTGCTATGGCCAAGGATATAAGGGTCATAATGGTCAAGCTGGCAGACCGCCTCCACAACATGCGCACGCTTAAGCATATGCGTCCGGAGAAGCAGAAGGAAATAGCCAGAGAGACCATGGATATTTACGCTCCGCTTGCCATGCGGCTGGGAATCAGTAAGCTTAAGGTTGAACTTGATGACCTGTCCCTTAAATATCTTGAGCCGGAGGTCTACTACGATCTGGTGGACAAGATAGCCATAAGAAAGTCGGAACGGGAGAAATATGTTCAGATAATAGTTGAAGAAGTAAGCCAGCACATTAAGAATGCCGGTATCAAGGCAGAGATCGACGGGCGCGTCAAGCATTTCTACAGCATCTACAAGAAGATGCTAAACCAGAACAAGACAATTGATCAGATATATGACCTGTTTGCGATACGTATCAAGGTTGATACTATACGGGATTGCTATGCGGCACTGGGTGTTATTCATGAAATGTATAAACCCATACCCGGAAGGTTCAAGGATTATATTGCCATGCCCAAGGCCAACATGTACCAGTCCCTTCATACAACACTGATAAGCCATACGGGTCAGCCCTTCGAGATACAGATACGTACCTACGACATGCACAAAACGGCTGAGTACGGTATAGCGGCCCATTGGAAATACAAGGAGAACGGGAGCGGCAAGAAGGCCGAGGAGCAGGAGGCCGAGAAGCTGTCATGGCTAAGGCAGATACTTGAGTGGCAGAAGGATATGTCCGATAACAAGGAATTTTTATCCACACTTAAGAGTGACCTTGATCTTTTTGGAGATACGGTTTATTGCTTTACGCCGGCAGGTGATGTCAAGGCCCTTCCCGCAGGCTCGAACACGATTGATTTCGCCTACTCCATACACGGGGCAGTGGGTAATAAGATGATAGGCGCCAGGGTCAACGGTAAGCTGGTGACCATTGATTATATCCTGAACAACGGTGACCGTATCGAGATAATCACCTCCCAGAACAGTAAGGGACCGTCGCGCGACTGGCTCAACATAGTAAAGTCGACCCAGGCCAAGAATAAGATAAATCAGTGGTTCAAGAATGAATTAAAGGAAGAGAACATCTTAAAGGGCAAGGAAATGCTGCAGGATTACTGCAAAGCCCATTCCATCGATACGACCAAGGTCTTCAGGCCCGAATACACACATGCGATCCTTGAGAAGTACGGCTTCAAGGACTGGGATGCCGTAAGGGCCGCGGTAGGCCACGGCGGCCTTAAGGAGGGGCAGATCATCAACAAGATGATGGAGCTCTACGATAAGGATCATCCCAGGATCCTGTCGGATGATGAGGTCATGGAGTCCGTCAACGGCAAGGCCGGCGAGCGTAAGATACAGATTAAGAGCAAGGGCGGTATTGTTGTCCGGGGTATCGATGATGTGGCGGTACGTTTCTCCAAGTGCTGTAATCCTATCCCGGGTGATGAGATAGTGGGCTTCGTAACAAGGGGAAGGGGAGTGTCGATCCACAGAACCGACTGTATCAATATTATCAATCTTCCCGAAATGGAAAGGGCAAGGCTTATTGAGGCCGAGTGGCAACAGGATGCCAATAAGATGTCCGAACGCTATATGGCCGAAATCAATATATATACCGTTAACAGAACCGGAATGCTGGCTGAGATCACGAGGATACTAACCGAGAAGAATGTCAGCATACTCAAGATGAATGTCAGGACCTCCAAGCAGGGTACTGCTACGACGTCTATTTCATTTGAGGTAGCCAACAAGGATGAACTCAACAATGTTATTGAGCGGCTGGGTTCTATAGAAGATGTCATCGACATAGAAAGGACAACAGGATAATGGGTGAACTTAAGATAGGCAGGATGGTCATGGGACCTGTTCAGACCAACTGCTATTTTGTATATGACAGTGAGAGTAAGAAGGCAGTAGTGTTTGATGTACCCTGCAACGGAGCATATATTTACGATACTCTCAAGAAAAATGGCATCGAGGTTGCAGGGATATGCTTAACCCACGGGCATTTTGACCATATAATGGGCGTCAATGAGTTAAGAGCTGCCGCATCCGTTAAGGTATACGCTTATGAAGAGGAGAAGGATGTGTGTGAGGATACGCACAACAACTGTACGGAAGAGACGGGAAGACTGTGCACGGTTAAGTGCAACAGGTACTTAAAGGACAATGAGGAAGTGGATATAGAAGGGATACGGTTTAAGGTAATTGCAACCCCGGGACATACTAAGGGAAGCTGCTGCTTCTATTTTGAGGAAGCGGGGATCCTTATAAGCGGCGATACGCTGTTTAACGGTTCCATTGGACGCTCAGACCTTCCCACAGGTTCCGGATCCACTTTGATAAGGTCAATTAATGAACGGCTCATGTGCCTGCCCGATGATGTTAAGGTTTATCCGGGACACGGTGATGAGACAACCATAGGCTTCGAACGGCGTAACAATCCTTTTATTTATTAACCGCTTGCAGGATTCATTTGGAAGATCATATGATACATATATTTGTTAACAGAGAAAAGCTTGAATATGATATTTATGCCCTGTTCAAGGCTTTTTATCCCGAAGAAGAACTGAATATTGAGCTTGTTGAAGATGGTAAGGAATCCACAGGGGTTCCTTCATTTTATGATGTGAAGCTTTCTTCTTCCAAGGTCTCATGTTCTTATGTGTGCGATGGGGTGGGGGTTAAAAAGGAAGAGGGACTGCATAGTCCGGATAAGGGCGCCCTAAAGGATGCAATGAAAAGATGCATTTACCTGTGTGTAAGTGAAGTGTCGGGGAAAAGCCTTCCGTGGGGAACGCTTACCGGAATAAGACCTGCCAAGATCCCCATGCTCATGATAAGCGAGGGCAGCGATGATGAAGAAATAAGAAAATACATGAAATACCGATATCTTGTGTCTGATGAGAAAATAGGATTAAGCACGCAGATAGCGCACAGAGAGCGGGAAATACTTAAGGATATAGATGTAAAAGACGGCTACAGCCTCTATATGGGAATTCCCTTTTGTCCTACAACCTGTCTATACTGTTCTTTTACCTCTTATCCGATTTCGGTCTGGAAGGATAAGGTGGATGACTATATAGGATGCCTTAAAAGAGAGATCGATCTTGTATGCGAGCTG
Organism: Lachnospiraceae bacterium UBA3641; assembly: GCA_002373875.1. Classification (GTDB taxonomy): domain Bacteria; phylum Bacillota; class Clostridia; order Lachnospirales; family Lachnospiraceae; genus UBA2868. The sequence continues at coordinate 8,918 of DFKQ01000052.1, read as the reverse complement.
TATAAGGGCCGTTCACCGGATACGATTTACATTGGAGGGGGAACACCAACAACTCTTGATCCGGATAAGCTGCGGGATCTGATAGGATACCTCCGTAATACCTTCGATCTATCGGGCCTTCTTGAATTCACGGTGGAAGCCGGACGGCCTGATTCGATAACGGGTGAGAAGCTGGCGGCCCTTAAGGAAATGGGCGTCAGCCGTATATCGATCAATCCCCAGACCATGAATGATGAGACTCTAAGGGTCATCGGGCGAAGACATACGACAGAGGATATAAGAAAGGCCTTTGCTCTCTCCAGGGATGCCGGCTTTGATAATATAAATACCGATATCATATTGGGACTTCCGGGAGAGGATTTAAGTCATGTACAGCATACAATGGATGAACTCATGCTTCTTAAGCCCGACAGTATAACAATACATTCCATGGCAATAAAGAGAGCGGCGGGAATGGCTGAATACCTGAAGGAACATGATGAACTGAAAAGTATAAATACACCGGATATGTTAAAGTGCGCAAGTGAAGGAGCGGGTAAGCTTAACATGGTTCCCTATTATATGTACAGACAGAAAAACATGACGGGGAATTACGAAAACGTGGGCTATGCAAGGGAAGGATGCTTCGGGATATACAATATACTGATAATGGAGGAAGTGCAGTCTATCGTCGCCTGCGGAGCCGGAACGGTCAGCAAGCGGGTTCATAAGAACGGTCTTATCGAAAGATGCGATAATGTCAAGGATGTATCCCTGTATATGGAAAGGCTTAATGAAATGCTTGACCGTAAGAGAAAACTGTTTAGTTCTTTAAATACTTAAAAAAGTATGATATTATTACTCTAACTGTGTTAAAAGGAAGGAAGAAAAATGACATTAACGAAAAAGCCCGTAACGGGAATGAAGGATATACTGCCCGGTGAGATGCAGATAAGGGACTATGTGACCTCTCTTGTAAAGGAGACCTACAGCAGTTTCGGCTTCAGGTCCATAGAGACCCCATGTGTAGAACATCTTGAGAACCTGTGTTCCAAGCAGGGCGGTGAGAATGAAAAGCTTATATTTAAGATAATGAAGAGGGGCGAGAAGCTTAACCTTGAGAATGCGAAAAGCGAAGAGGATATATCCGACTCGGGTTTAAGGTATGATCTGACCCTGCCGCTTTCACGATATTATGCAAATCATTCGAACGAACTGCCTTCACCCTTTAAGGCACTTCAGATAGGAAGCGTATGGAGAGCAGACAGGCCCCAGAAGGGAAGGTTCCGTCAGTTTGTACAGTGCGATATAGATATACTGGGAGATCCCAGTTATCTTGCGGAGATAGAGCTTATATTGGCAACGACTACGCTTTTGGGAAGGCTGGATTTTAAGAATTTCACGGTAAGGATAAATGACAGGAAGATACTTAAGGCAATGGCTTTATACGCAGGCTTCCCGGAGGATAAGCTTGATTCTGTCTTTATTACCCTTGATAAGATGGATAAGATAGGCATTGACGGTGTCAGGGAGGAGCTTAATGCTGAAGGCTATGATAAGGACGGAATAGACAAATACCTTGAACTTTTCGATAAAACTACGAGGGATGTTAACGGTATCAGCTACCTTAAGGAAGCGCTTGACGGTTATCTTGATGCGGAAACCGCAGATAATCTTGAAACGATCATTGCGAGTGTTGAAGCAACCAGATCGGCTGATTTTAAGATAGAATTTGATCCGACTCTTGTCCGCGGTATGTCTTATTATACGGGAACCATTTTTGAGATAAGCATGGATGAGTTCGGAAGCTCGGTCGCAGGCGGCGGGCGGTATGATGAGATGATAGGAAGGTTCACGGGACAAAGCACCTGCGCGTGCGGGTTCTCGATAGGTTTCGAGCGTATCATCACCATCCTTCTTGATAAGGGCTTTAAGGTGCCGGATGAGGGCGAGAAGAAGGTGTTCCTTATCGAAAAGGGGGCTTCCGGAGATAGGATATGCGAGATAATGAAGGAAGCGTCGAGGCTTAGGAGCAGCGGAACCCGGGTTCTTGTCTGTCAGATGAACAAGAATAAGAAGTTCCAGAAGGAGCAGCTTATGAAGGATGGTTATAAGGCGGAAGACATTATGGAGTTCTATAATACAGAATTAAAAAATTGAGGTGAATAAAATGGCAGAATCAATGATGGGTCTTAAGAGGACCCACAGGTGTACGGAAGTTACGGAGGCAAATATCGGAGAGACCGTGACCGTAATGGGCTGGGTTCAGAGGAGCAGGAATAAGGGAGGCATTATCTTCACGGACTTAAGAGACCGTTCGGGGATACTCCAGATAATATTTGAGGATAAGGATATAGGGGCTGACGGCTTCGATAAGGCATGTAAGTTAAGAAGCGAATTCGTTATAGCAGTTGTCGGACGGGTTGAGAAGCGTGCCGGTGAGGCAAATAAGGCTTTAAAAACAGGTACTATAGAGGTAAGGGCCACGGAACTGAGGATACTCTCGGAGGCAGAGACTCCTCCCTTCCCTATAGAGGCCGATTCCAAGACCAAGGAGGAGCTTCGTCTCAAATACAGGTATCTTGATTTAAGACGCCCGGATATACAGAAGAATATAATGCTTAGGAGCAAGATAGTCACAGTCATAAGGAATTACTTTATGAATGAAGGCTTTCTTGAGATAGAGACGCCTATACTTCAGAAGTCAACTCCTGAGGGGGCAAGGGATTATCTTGTACCCAGCCGTATACATCCGGGTAACTTCTATGCACTTCCCCAGTCGCCCCAGCTTTTTAAGCAGCTTTTGATGTGCTCGGGATACGACCGCTATTTCCAGGTGGCCAAGTGCTTCAGGGATGAGGATCTGCGGGCTGACAGGCAGCCAGAATTCACCCAGATAGACCTTGAGATGTCATTCGTTGATGTGGATGATGTTATTGCTGTCAATGAAGGAGCTATCGCCAGGGTGTTTAAGGAGGTTCTTGATATAGATGTTTCCCTTCCGATAAAGAGGATGACATGGGATGAAGCCATGAACCGGTTCGGATCGGATAAGCCTGACCTGCGCTTCGGTATGGAGCTTAAGGATGTTTCCGATGTCGTTAAGGGGTGCGGCTTCGGGGTATTTACCTCCGCTCTTGAAAACGGCGGTACGGTTCGCGGTATCAATGTCAAGGGACAGGCGGAAATGCCGCGTAAGAAGATAGATGCCCTGGTTGACTTTGCCAAGGGATGCGGAGCGAAGGGACTTGCTTACCTGTGTGTGCTTCCCGATGGCAGCTTTAAGTCAAGCTTTGCCAAGTTCATGAGTGAAGATGAGCTTAGGGCCCTTGTGAGCGCTATGGAGGGTGAACCGGGAGACCTCCTTCTCTTTGCCGCCGACAAGAGGAATGTTGTTTGGAATGTTCTGGGCGCGCTTAGGCTTGAGGTGGCTAAAACATACGACCTTATTCCCGAAGGGCAGTTTAACTTCCTCTGGGTTACCGAATTCCCCCTCCTTGAGTGGAGTGATGAGGAGAACAGGTATAAGGCAATGCACCATCCCTTTACGATGCCGATGGATGAAGATATACAGTATCTTGATTCGGACCCCGGACGTGTAAGGGCCAAGGCCTATGACATAGTCCTTAACGGAACCGAGCTGGGAGGAGGCTCCGTCAGGATACACCAGTCCGATATACAGGAGAAGATGTTCGAGATACTGGGCTTTGAGAAGGAGGATGCTTATTCAAGGTTCGGATTCCTTCTGAATGCCTTCAAATACGGTGTTCCGCCTCACGCAGGTCTTGCTTACGGACTTGACCGTCTTGTGATGCTCATGGTGGGTGCCGAAAGCATCAGGGAGGTTATGGCCTTCCCCAAGGTAAAGGATGCATCGGATCTTATGAGTGAGGCCCCGAATGTTGTTGACGAAAAACAGCTTAAGGAGCTTGGGATCAGGGTGGATATTGAAGAAGCTTCAGAATAGCATGAAGGTTAAAATAACATGGAGTATTCAGGCGACATGGAGTATTAATATATGAAATACTGTAAGAAATGCGGAATGCTGCTTGAGGACAACATGGAGATATGTATCGGATGCGGTACGGATGTCACCGATAAAAAGAGTTACTCCAGGTTTCCCGAGCCCCTGCAGCAGCAACTTGAAAGTGAGAAGAAGGAAAACGGCAAGAAGGTATTGGCCCTGCTTGCCATTACCCTTGTATTTATTGTTATCCTTCTTATGATAGGCATATATATTTCTCAGACATACCTTCTCATGAGTGAAAGCGAAGGGGATAGCGGTCCGGAAACGGGAATGTTTACACGTATGCTATTAAATTCCGGGAAGGAAGACGATAAAAAACCTGCAACACAAAAGAAGAACCGTCAGGTGAAGGATGAGAACGGTTCATATTATAAGTACGCAACCCTTAAGGATGAGGCGGAAAATGATATGTTCACGGCTGTATATCCCGAGGATCTGTCGAATGTGGATATATCGCTGGATCTTGAAAGGAACTCTCTTAAGTTTCCTGCCGTATTATCATTCGTAGCCACAAATGAAGACAACACCACGCAGCTTACCTTCACATCCCCCCAGCATTATCAGTATATCGCGGGAACAGGATTTTCGCCGGACGAGCTTCAGGAAAACCTGAAGGGATGTGTGAGCTTTTATGATTTTAAGGATGTGGAAACATATCTTAACGAGATAATTAAGCAGGCTTATCCTACGGCCAGGAAGATAGAAGCATTGGATGAAGCAGATGAGCCTGCATCATCCAAAAGCCTTGATAGGCTTACGGAACTTTACGGGGAAAATGATACAGAGGAACTTGCGAAGCTCTTCGGACTTCCCGAAGGAACCAGCTTTAACCACACGGAAACATATAAATCGGACAGGATTCTAAATTACAGGATACTCACCAAGGAAGATCATGCTGTTACATGCAGGTTCTATGTTCCCGTATTCTGCGTAAAGTATGATTTCTCTAATCCGGAATATGATATGAACGGAAGGATATCGGATTGTTACATACTTACGGTTTCCAGCTTTGAAGCGGGATCGGATGAGCTATACGACTGGTATGAGGATGCCTTTTCCCTCTTTGTCAACAATTACGGGCTCTCCGAAGGATTCTTAAAGGGTGTGGATGCATATGCCGGTAAGATAAAGAGCGAAATAGAGGGCGGTATGATCCCCTCTGTAATCGACAGGAATGAATTTTCAAGTCTCATCGGATCATCCGAAGCTTCCGGAACCTTCATAAAGGGAGTCGGTGAATTTCTTGGGCGGAACAAGAATGCGGAAAAAACCTTTACTGCAGAGGATTATACGATAAATACAGGTGATGATATAGTTCAGGTGTATTTCGATCCCGCAAGAGAGCTTCTCTTTACAACAGGGGATGAAACGGAATATCCCGGTGATGAATTTATTGAATTTGAACATGATTAAAAGGAGGTTGGGTTGGATACCGAAGGCGTCATACAGCTGGTGATCTTATTGGTTCTGCTTATACTTTCGGCTCTTTATTCAGGGGCCGAGACCGCACTTACCACTGTTAACGAGATTAAATTGAATACACTTGCGGAAGCAGGTGACAGGAGGGCAATACGTGTTCTTGATCTTCTCGATAAGAAGAGCAGGATGTTGAGTGCCATTCTTATCATGAACAATATAGTCAATCTGTCGGCATCTGCTCTTGTGACCACGCTGACAGCCCGTATCTGGGGAAATAATTACATCGCTGTTTCAACGGGTGTATTGACTTTGATTATATTGGTTTTCGGGGAGATCAATCCCAAAACCATAGCAACGATCCACAATGAGACCTTATCCCTTCGTCTTGGAGCAGTTGTGATTTTCACAATGAAGGTACTGACACCGGTTATTTTTATAGTGGACAGGCTGTCCATGCTTTTTCTTAAGATACTCAGGATCGATCCCGAACAGGCCAGGTCAGTCCTTACCGAGAACGAATTAAGGACCATACTTGATGCTTCACATGAAGAGGGAGTTATCGAATCGGGCGAGAGGGAGATGATCGATAACGTTTTTGACTTTGGCGATTCGCTGGCCAAGGACGTTATGATCCCCAGAATAGAGATGACCTGCGTTAATGTTGATGCGAATTACTGGGAACTGAAGGAACAGTTCGAGGTACATAAGTATACCAGGATCCCTGTTTATGAGGAATCCACGGACAATATCGTCGGCATCATAAACATGAAGGATGTTCTTTTCTATGAGGACATCAATAACTTCAATATAAGAAATGTAATGCGTGAAGCCAACTTCACGGTCGAATACAAGAAAACGAATGAGCTCATGGTGGAGATGAGGCAGAATCACATAAGCATGATTCTGGTCCTTGATGAGTATGGCGATACCGTGGGCCTTATAACACTAGAGGATCTTCTTGAGGAGATCGTGGGTGAGATAAGGGATGAATTTGATGAAGATGAAGAGAACCTTATCCAGGAGATCGGAGAGCGGCAGTACCTTGTGGACGGATCTCTTAAGATCGACGATATTAATGATGCCCTGGGTCTGACCCTTAATTCGGAGAATTACGATTCGATCGGCGGTATGATAATCGAAAAGCTCGAAAGGGTGCCGGAGGTCGGTGATACCGTAGAGCTGGAAGACGGAACGGTCCTCACCACAGTCCAGATGGACAAGAACCATATAGAACAGATCCGTATGGAACTTCCCGAGGAGAAGGAAGAGGAAGGCAGGGACAGGGAGGACGGTAAAGAACCCGAAATCAACGAAAACGCTGAAAAGAACGAAAAGAGTGAAAACTGAAAATAGTTCTTTTATTTGCCGGGATGTTATGATATACTGCAATGGTGTATATGATTTAAGGAGGCTAATTATGAAGCATGTAAAGACACTTTCCACAAGGAATTTCAAGAAGTCAATGAAGAACGGCGGATGCGGTGAATGCCAGACATCATGCCAGTCAGCCTGCAAGACAAGCTGCACGGTAGGTAACCAGACCTGCGAAAAGGCTAAGTAATCACTCTATATAAGTTATGCATTTTAGCATAAGCAGCGAACATGGCCTGTTCGCTGCTTATGTGCGTTAAATTTTACGAGGTTTTTTGTGATACATCAATATAAGAATAACGGTTTTAATATAGTTCTTGATGTCAATTCGGGCTCCATCCATGTTGTTGACGATATAGTATATGATATGATCGCCCTGATAGACGGGGACAAGCTTGAGGACTCCTTCAGGGAGGTGGTAAGCGAGGATGAAATAAGGGCATCGTCTTATGATGAGGTTAAGGATATCCTTGCTCCCCTTGCGGATAAGTATACCGAAGACGGAATCCGCGAAGCATATGATGAAGTGGCTGGTCTTATAAGGGAGGACATGCTGTTCTCGGATGATGTATATAAGGATTTTGTTCTTGATTTCAAAAAGAGGAAGACCGTAGTTAAGGCCCTGTGCCTTCACATAGCGCATGACTGTAATCTTGCCTGCAGGTACTGCTTCGCAAAAGAAGGTGAGTATAATCAGAGTAAGCGTGAGCTCATGTCATATGAGGTGGGTAAAAGGGCACTCGATTTTCTGGTAGAGAATTCCGGGTCACGGCATAACCTTGAAGTTGATTTCTTCGGCGGTGAACCCCTTATGAATTTCGAGGTCATAAAAGAGCTTGTCAGATACGGACGCAGCATTGAGGAAGAGAAGAATAAGAAGTTCCGCTTCACGCTTACAACCAACGGGGTCCTGTTAAACGATGATATACTTGCCTTCGCCAATAAGGAAATGAGCAACCTTGTTTTGAGCATTGACGGACGCAGGGAAGTACATGACAGAATGCGCCCCTTCAGGGGAGGACAGGGCAGCTATGATAAGATAGTTGACAAGTTCAGGCATGCCGCGGATTCAAGAGATCAGATGAATTACTACGTCCGTGGTACATTTACCGGAAACAATCTTGATTTTTCGGAGGATGTCAAGCATCTGGCCGATCTGGGATTTGAGCAGATAAGTGTTGAACCGGTGGTTGCCGAGAGCAGCGAGGATTACGCCATAAGGGAAGAGGATATAGATGTGATCCTGGACCAGTATGATAAGCTGGCCCGTGACCTGCTTGACAGGAAGAAGAAGGGTAAGCCTGTTAACTTCTTCCATTTTATGATAGATCTGACAGGTGGTCCCTGTGTTGCCAAGAGGCTTTCGGGATGCGGTTCTGGAACCGAATACTTATCCGTAACTCCGACGGGAGACTTGTATCCCTGTCACCAGTTTGTAGGCAAGGATGACTTTAAGCTGGGTGATGTATATACGGGCATAACGAATAAGAAGGTTCAGGATGAGTTCAAGCTGTGCAATGTTTACGCCAAGGAGAAATGCAGGGACTGCTTTGCGAAGTTCTACTGCAGCGGCGGATGTGCGGCCAATTCGTATAACTTCTCGGGAGATATAAACGGTGCCTATGATATAGGGTGTGAGCTTCAGAGGAAGCGTGTGGAGGTTGCCATTATGATGAAGGCGGCCGAAGCAAAGATGTCGGAAGAGGAATAAACGGTATATTGTTCCGGATAACGGAATTCAATATATAAAACATTAATTATAAGGGAGAAAAGCAATGAAAAAACGTAACGCAGTCCTTACACTGCTGATCGTGATCGTGTTGACGGTAGCCTTTGCGTTCATGGTCGTATATGGTGTTGGAAAGGACAAGGTAGGTGCGGCAAGCGAGATCAAGTTGGGTCTTGACCTTGCCGGTGGTGTTTCCATCACATATGAGGCTGTGGGAGATGAGAAGCCTTCAACAGCGGATATGGACGACACAATATACAAGCTTCAGCGTCGGGTGGAAGGTTACAGTACTGAAGCCCAGGTATATAAGGAAGGCGATAACCGTATCAATATCGAGATCCCCGGAGTTGAGGATGCCAATGCGGTTCTGCAGGAACTTGGTAAGCCCGGTCA
>DFKQ01000022.1 GCA_002373875.1 Lachnospiraceae bacterium UBA3641 | reverse complement strand
AGGCAGGCTTTGCCATGTGCGAGGCGGGCTTCACGAGGGCCAAGAATGCAGGCAACATCATTATGAAGAACCTGATGGATTTTTGTATAGGAACAGTCATGTGGTTCATCTGCGGCGCATCCATCATGCTGGGTGAGAACATGCTTGGCGGATTTTCGGGCAGGTTCACCTTCGACGTGTTCTCTAACTTCGCTGAATTTGATTATTCATCATTTGTTTTCAACCTGGTATTCTGTGCGACCACGGCAACGATCGTTTCGGGTTCCATGGCTGAGAGGACCAGGTTCTCCGCCTACTGCGTATATTCGGCAGTGATCTCGGCCATCATCTACCCCATCGAGGCTCACTGGACATGGGGCGGCGGATTCTTAGCCGGGTGGGGCTTCCACGATTACGCTGGCAGCAACTGTATTCATATGGTCGGCGGTATATGTGCCCTGATCGGTGCATGGATGCTCGGCCCGAGGATCGGTAAGTTTACAAGAGATAAGGCAGGCAAAATCATCAAAGTCAATGCCTTCCCGGGCCATAACCTTGTAATAGCAGCCCTTGGCGTATTCATCCTCTGGTTTGGATGGTACGGCTTCAACGGAGCCGCGGCAACGGATATACCCACCCTGGGTTCCGTATTCCTTACGACAACGGTAGCTCCCGCGGTTGCCACCGTAACCTGTATGATCTATACATGGATCAGGTTCGGTAAGCCCGATGTTTCCATGTGCCTTAATGCTTCACTGGCGGGCCTTGTGGCTATCACGGCACCCTGCGACGTGACTGACTGTGCAGGTGCTGCAATCATAGGTCTTGTTGCGGGCCTTCTGGTTGTGTTCGGAGTATGGTTCACGGATAATGTGGTACATGTTGACGATCCTGTCGGTGCGGTTGCCGTACATATGATGAACGGTATCTGGGGCACCATTGCGGTGGGTCTTTTCGCAACGGCTTCAGCTCCCGGCTTTGCCGTGGCAGGTATTCAGAAAGGACTCTTTTACGGAGGCGGTTTTACCCAGCTAATAAAGCAGCTTGGCGGCATGTTTGTTACCATGGCATGGACTGTCGTAACGATAATAATTGCTTATACCATAATCAAGAAGACAATAGGTCTGCGCGTTTCCGAGGAAGAGGAGATCAGCGGCCTTGATTCCTGCGAGCATGGTCTTGATTCGGCTTACTCGGGCTTCTCCATTATGGATATAGCGAATACAATGACCATGGAAGTCAATGAAAATACAGACCTCGGAGTGGGCGAATATGAGCAGGCTTCACAGGCTAAGATCGATGCGGCTGTACCGGTTGTCACCCAGCCCTTTGTTGATACCGGCATGAACAAGGTGGTTATAATCGCCAAGCTGGCAAGGTACGATATCCTTAAGAAAATGCTCAATGAGACAGGTATTACGGGCATGACGGTTACTCAGGTCATGGGCTGCGGCATACAGAAGGGCGGCGGCGCTAAGTACCGTGGAGTTGAGGTCGATGCAACATTGACTCCTAAGGTCAAAGTCGAAGTTGTCATCGGTAACGTCCCCGTTAAGGATGTTATCGAGGCGGCCAAGAAGGCACTCTACACAGGCCATATAGGTGACGGTAAGATATTCGTATATCCTGTTGAGAAGGTCATCAAGATAAGGACCGGTGAAGAAGATCTCGAAGCCCTTAAGGACGTCGAATAAAAAAGAAGAGACGGGGACGATTCTCCTGCCTTCACAAATCTGGTTAGTAGAGGGCATGACCCTATACTATATCCTTTGTCCGGGCGGCATGGTTTACTCCTCCATGCCGCCTGTGGAGTCAGGGGACGTATCTACTGACTCAGGTAATGTGATTCTGAGCGAAGCGAAGGATTCTGTGGAGTCAGGGGACGTATCTACTGACTCAGGTAATGTGACTCTGAGTGAAGCGAAGGATTCTGTATACGACGAATATGGTGAGGCCTACACATATGATGCGGACAAAGCGGGTGACTCGGCTGAACAGTCAGATGTGAAGGGGATGGACGATATTGTTAAGCAGCCTGCTTCATCAGAAAAAAATGAGTCAGCAGATACGTCCCCTGACTCTGTAAGCTGACCTCTTCAAGAACCATAGATCTTAACAAGGCAAGGATAGTCGATGGAAATACCGGCAAGGCTATTAAGCCCCGGACATATACGGGACGGCTGGTGAAGCCCTATGTCAAGGTTCAGGTCAAGGAAGGGAAAACATGGAAGGACCTTGACGGAACCCTCTATGATATAACCTATATAAACAATGTGAACAAGGGTAATGCGACCATACTTGTAAATGCTGCGGGAAGCAAGACGGCGGGAAGCAAAACGACAAGCTTTAAGATCGGCACGAGGAGCTTTGGACTCTTCAGCTGGTTATAGGAATAGCAGGACAACACTTTAGGTGAGCCGGGAGACGTATCCCCGGCTCACCTTTACTGTTCAAGAAGGATCACCATTCGGGCGGTCTCAACAAGGGAGGTGCCTGTGTCCATGCCGGTCTTCTGCAGGTAGCGGTGGGCCTCGGGCTCACTCATCCCCTTGTTTTTCATCAGAAGGTCCTTGGCAAGGTTGATGTACTTAAGGTCCTCGGGATTACGTGACTGTTTAATGACCTTATTATCGGAGGGCCGCCTGTAGTACCTGCCGGATTCCCTCTCGATGGCTCCGATGAGTTCGGACATCTTAAGAGGGAGCTCAAGCTTGACTGCCCTGTCGGGATATTCCTCATTCATCACATTTCTAGTAAGGATGATAAGGTTGAAATATCTTGGTATGCAGTCGCCAAGTTCCACGAAGCTCATATCATGAAGCCTGCCGCCGCAGATGATGACGCCGTTTTCCAGCCTGCAGCTTTCGGACAGGGCGTCGGCTGCAAGAGAGCACACGAGGTCGGGCCGGTAGCCATGCTTGTTAAGCAACCCGCCTATCTTGCGCGCTTCTTCGATTTTGGACATAAGGACGATTATGCTGCTCATATGCGGTCCGTATTACCTCGGGTACAGGGTTCGTGTCATCGGGCTTCAATAAAAAAACAACTGATCTTTAATACTTATATAGGTAATTCCGGATCTCCCAGTCGGAAATGTCGCGCATGTAACGGTTCCATTCACCCGCCTTGGCTTCTGTGTAGATCTTCGCAAAATCATCCCCCACAACTTTGGCTATAAAGGGATCGTTTTTCGCGTACTCGAGGGCATCCTTAAGGTTTTCGGGCAGGCAGTCCACATTGGCAATGGGAAGCCTTGTAGGAATGTTGGCTCCGCCTCCATCCTGAATGCCCTGAAGACCTGCCGAGATCAGAAGGGCAAGAGCAAGATACGGATTGGCCGCGGAATCGGGGAACCTAAGCTCGATGGCAGGCTCGAAGAGACCCTCGCGGATCCTTATATATGTGGTGTTTATGTCGTACTCGGAACTTGACCCGGCATCGTCAAGGGCAAGGAGTATCCTCTTGTATGAATTGACGGTCGGGTTGGTGTAGGCACACAGGGCGCAGGAATGCTTAAGAATCCCGTTGATAAAGTCCCTGGTGGCCTCGTTGACGGAGCCCTTGGTATCATCCATGATGTTTTTGCCGTCCTTGTAGATCGTGAAGTTTAAGTGCATGCCGGAGCCTGCCGCGCCTGCCTTGGGCTTTGGCATGAAGGTTGCGTAGGTGCCGAAACGCTTGGCGATGGAACGGACAGCGAAGCGGAAGGTCATTATCCCGTCGGCTGCCTTAAGTGTATCGGCCTCCTTGAAGTCGATCTCGTGCTGGGCCGGAGCCTTCTCGTGGTAGGATGATTCTATCTCGAAGCCCATCTGTTCAAGCAAAAGGACCATTTCCCTTCTGGCGTTTTCACCAAAATCAACCGGGCCCACATCCATCATCCCCGCATCCTCGTGGGTGATCGTGGTGGGCAGGCCAGCCTCGTTAAGATGGAAGAGGAAGAACTCACACTCGGGACGGATCATGAAGGTGTAGCCGCATGATCCGGCCTTCTCGATCACCTTCTTAAGGATCGTCCTGGGACTTGATTCGAAAAGGGTTCCGTCAGGATAGCAGACATCGCACATCAGCCTGGCAACCTTGCCGTCCTGGGGCCGCCAGGGCAGGATCATAAAGGTATCATAGTCCGGATTCAGGATAAGCTCGCCTTCGTAGCCCGGTGCACCGCCGAACAGAACGGTGCCGTCAATCCTGTATTTATCCACCAGGACCTTGCTCAGCTGGCCGGCCGTTACCGCAACATTTTTCAAATGGCCGAAGATGTCCGTAAACTGAAGACGGATAAATTCAACACCCTCCTCCTGGATCTTGTTAAGTACATCCTTTGCTGTAGTCATTTTTCTTCTCCTTTTTTTCATTTTGCCTTTTTTGAAATGAACCGGGGAACCGTCCCCCGTTTCATTTAGAATAAGATGGTTTCTCCGTCTACGACTGCGTATATACACTCATCCTCTTTGGTAAGCTCCGTCTGGCCCGATGAGGCTTCCGTAACCTCCTTCTGAACCCTTGTGAAATCCCCGGTCGGGATGAGCAATATAAAAGACACGTTTTCCTCGTATTTGGCTTCGAGGATAGCGTACTTATTCTTTTCGAAAATATACTGGAGCTTGCCGGAGAGGTTGTAATCACAGGTTACCACGGCCCGGACGCCCTCCTTCTTTTCTATGACCTTACTGGCATTCAGGCCTTCCTTGACGGCTGACTGATAGGCCCTGACGAGTCCCCCCGTTCCTAACAGCACACCGCCGAAATACCTTGTTACCACAACCGCGACGTTGCGGATCTCCTCATTAAGCAGGACCTCAAGCATCGGCCTTCCTGCCGTTCCCGCAGGCTCACCGTCATCGGAGCATCTGGTAAGCTCCGCATTCCTGCCTATGACAAAGGCCGAGCAGTTGTGCCTCGCATCCCAGTATTCCTTTTTTATGGCATTTATGAAGGCTGTCGCCTCCTCTTCGGTTTCCACCGGTTTGACATGGCAGATAAAGCGTGACTTCTTCTCTTCGATCTCTCCCTGTCCGCCCTCATATATACATTTATAGCTGTCCATATGTCACCTCCGCCCACCATTATAACATATGAAACAGGGGGACGGTTCCTCGTTTCATTTTTGAGAAAAGTTAAGGCAATGTAAGTTTTAAATAAAAATGAACCGAGGAACCGTCCCCCTGTTTCATTTCAGAGCGGCTTTGATGAATCCGCAAAAAAGCGGGTGCGGAACATCCGGGCGTGACTTGAATTCCGGGTGGGCCTGGGTTGCAATGAAATAAGGGTGGTCCTTAAGTTCTATCATCTCGACTATGCGGCCGTCGGGAGAAATACCCGACAAAGTCATGCCATGGGCTCTAAGCTCATCACGGTAATCGTTGTTCACCTCGTACCTGTGGCGGTGGCGCTCATAGATAGTGATGCTGTTTTTATCCGAAGTGTTTTCCTGCCTGTCTGTAACGGCATCTGCTTCTCTGAATCCTGCTTCCTGACAAGCGTTACGGCCCTCAGCTGAATGGTTTGCATAACATGGAGAACTACCCATCGTTTTATCATCCTGTCCGGTATATAGCTCATACGCCTTACAGCCTTCCTGTATCACACACGGATAGGCTCCCAGCCTCAGGGTGCCGCCAAGGTCGGTAACTCCTTCCTGATCGGGCATGAGATGTATCACCGCATGGTCCGTATCAGGATCGAATTCAACACTTCCGGCATCACCGTACCCCAGGACATTTCTTGAAAACTCTATTATGGCAAGCTGCATTCCCAGACATATGCCGAGGAATGGAACAGCATGCGTTCTTGCATAATTGACAGCCAGGAGCTTGCCGTCTATACCGCGTGTTCCGAAACCTCCGGGAACAAGGATCCCGTCAAGACCTGCCAGATATTCATCAAGGTTTGCGGGAGTAAGCTCTTCCGAGTCTATCCACTTTATGTTAACCTCCGCCTTATTTGCGATACCGCCGTGCTTAAGGGCTTCGGCAACGCTTAAATAGGCATCGTGAAGGGATACGTATTTACCGACAAGTCCTATCGTTACTGTTCTTTCGGGATTGTGGAAGTCCTCAACCATCTGCCGCCAGGCATTAAGATCGGGGTCAGGACAGTCAAGCTTTAAGCAATCACAAACAGCCTGGGCTAAATGCTCTTCCTCAAGCATCAGTGGAACTTCATATAAAGACCTTGCATCAAGATTCTGTAGCACATGCTCTTTTTTGACATTGCAGAAGAGGGCGATCTTCTCCCTCATGGAATCATCAATTGGATAGTCCGACCGGCACACCAGGATATCCGGCCATATTCCCATGGACTGAAGGGTCTTGACGCTCATCTGGGTGGGCTTGGTCTTCATCTCGCCCGATGCCTTAAGGTAGGGTATAAGAGTCACCTGTATTATTATCGCATTGTCCCGTCCCACATCTGTCTGGAACTGACGTATGGCCTCTAAGAAGGGCTGACTTTCTATATCCCCGACGGTTCCGCCTATCTCGATTATTGAGAACGTGGTCCCGGCGGATGACCCGGCCTCCTCCTTATATATCCGGCTCTTGATCTCATTGGTGATATGGGGGATGACCTGGACCGTGCCCCCGCCGTAATCCCCGTGGCGCTCCTTGTTGAGGACTGTCCAGTAGATCTTGCCGGTGGTGACGTTACTGTTCTTATCAAGGCTCTCGTTTATGAACCGCTCGTAGTGGCCAAGATCGAGGTCTGTCTCGGTGCCGTCATCGGTCACGAACACTTCCCCGTGCTGGATGGGGTTCATGGTCCCCGGATCCATGTTTATGTAAGGATCGAACTTCTGCATGGTCACATGATACCCCCGGGCCTTCAGAAGCCGTCCCAGCGAGGCTGCCGTGATCCCCTTGCCGAGTCCTGATACAACACCGCCTGTTACAAATACATATTTAACCATTTTTCCCTCCGCAATATACTATAATGCCTGATCAGGATAAATTCCGTTGAAGCAGGCCCTGCATACGGGCAGGTCGCCCACCATGTCGTGCAGGTCCTCTATATCCATGTATTCAAGCGAATCGGCCCCGATCATCTCCCGGATCTCTTCCTTTGAAAATGAATCGGCTATAAGCTGGTCGCCTGACGGGATGTCTGTCCCGTAGTAGCAGGGGTGGAGGAAGGGCGGTGACGAGATACGGACATGGACCGCCGTGGCGCCTGCATCCTTGAGCATCTCAATAAGCTTCCTTATGGTAGTGCCCCTTACTATGGAATCGTCGATAAGGACTATACGCCTGCCCTTAACTACGGATGCCAGGATGCTGAGCTTCTGGGAAACAGCGATCTCCCGTTCCTCCTGGGTGGGCTTAATGAAGGTCCTTCCTATATAACTGTTCTTATGGAAGATAAGGGAAAAGGGGATCCCGGACTCCTGCGAGTAACCTACGGCCGCCGTGATCCCTGATTCCGGAACACCTGATACTATATCCGCATCTGCCGGAAACCTGCGTGCGAGGGTCCTTCCTCCCCGTATCCTCGCCTCATATACGTCTATGCCGTCTATTATGGAATCAAGCCTCGCAAAGTAGATATATTCGAAGATACAGTGGGCCTGATGATGTCCGACAAGTGCCATATTGGATGTTACCGAATACTCGGTTATGGTGATTATCTCCCCGGGGGCTATATCACGTACATATTTTGCACCGACTGCCGTCAGGGCAGCACTTTCTGAGGCCAGTATGTAGCCGTTTTCAAGCTTTCCTAAGCACATGGGTTTAAGGCCCAGGGGGTCCCTTACCCCGACGAGCTTCTTCGGGCTCATGACTATGACCGCATATCCGCCCTTTAATTCGCCCGCAACATTCATTACAGCTTCCTCAATGGACCCTGTCTTCATGCGTTCCCTGACGATCCTTGTTGCAAGGACTTCAGAATCAGACGTCCCCCGGAAGGCGGCCCCGTCATTTTCCAGCCGGCTCCTTATGGAGGAAGCGTTTCTTATATTTCCGTTGTGTACGAGGGCAAGCGTGCCCTTTAAATACTTAAGATGGAAGGGCTGGGCGTTGTGGATGTTGCTTGCCCCCGTAGTCGAATACCTTACGTGTCCTATGCCTATATTGCCGGTCAGCCCTTCAAGGATGTCCTCGTGGAAGACCTCGTTCACAAGGCCCATTCCCTTGTGGGTACCGATGTTTCCCTTCTCACCGTAGGTATTGCAGACGGCGATCCCGGCGGATTCCTGTCCCCTGTGCTGGAGGGCGTTAAGGCCGTAGTAGATGGTCCTTGCCACATTTACCTGTTTTTTTATAAGAATACCGAAAACACCGCATTCCTCATGCGGCTTATCTGACTGGAACATATGATCTCCCTGATTAATCCCCGGCACCATCTCATAAGCTTCGCTTATTTCAGTGAAATAAAGAAAAGGTCACTTCGGAAACATCCGAAGCGACCTCGCTCATAGAGATTATTATATCCGTATTATTTAAGAAGTCAAGAGCCAATCCAAGGTTCAAAGACAAATAATTCTGTGACGTTTCTATGACGTTGGCTGCTATATACTCGGATTATCAAATAAAAAAAAACCAGCCCTGTAAAAGCCGGATTGAAAGGAGATTAAAACTATGAAGAAAATAGCAGCATTAGCAGTAGCAACAACAATGATAATAACAACATGTATACCCGTTTTTGCAGCACCCGGAAATGCTCAGACAACCAATACTCCCACAGCAACAGCCCGGGCAGCACAGACTCCGGCAGCAACAGTTACGGCTGAGCAGGCTAAGGCAATAGCACTGAAAAACGCAGGCCTTACAGAACAGGAAGTCAGATTTGTTAAGAACCAGCTTGAATATGATGATGGGATCCTTCAGTATGATATAGAGTTCGTAAAGGGTCAGACTGAGTATGAATATGATATCGATGCAGCAACAGGAGCAATCATCTCAGTAGATATCGATATTGTACACAGTATCATCTGAAAATGATTTAATGGGATGATCTGTTCCAAAAACAGATAATACGGAATGTTGGCCTTGTTGGTCATTAGGGGCTTGACATAAACGAATAGGATTATTATACTAAGTGTACTAGATGAATTAGTACACTTAGTTTTGCTTCCGGCCCGTATTTTTTTAATAAGATCATCCCTAAACACATTACTGCGGGCCGGAGGCAGGGAGTGTATGGGAAGGAGGCACATATGATCCTGTTAGACTACAAGGATTCAAGACCCATTTACGAACAGGTTGTTGATAAGTTCCGCCTGCTTATACTAAACGGGGTCTTAAAGAGTGAAGACAAGATGCCCTCTGTCAGGACTCTTGCCATGGATCTGTCGATCAATCCCAACACGATCCAGAGGGCGTACGGAGAGCTTGAACGCCAGGGATATATCTACACCGTGAAGGGCAGGGGTAACTTCGTTTCGGAGGTGAGTAAGCTTAAGGATGACTACAGGAGTGAAGTCTTCTTAAGGCTTGATGATGTGTGTGATACCGCCCGTAAGGCAGGGATCGGGTCGAAGGAGCTTAAAGATCATATAGAGGAGTGGGAAAAGAGAGGAGATGAGGGACAATGATCAGGATCGATAACGTCAGTAAGGATTTTGACGATATAACGGCTGTTGACCGTGTGAGTGTCGACATAAATGAGAAGAACGTATTCGGGCTTCTGGGAACAAACGGAGCCGGCAAGAGTACGCTGCTTCGTATGGTTGCCGGTATCATAAGGCCTGATGCAGGCACCGTTACTGTTGATGATATGAAGGTATATGACAATCCGAAGGCTAAGAGGAACCTGTATTTTGTTTCGGATACACCCTACTTTTTTGTGAACGGGACACCGCTTGACATGCTCTCCTATGTGAAGAATCAGTATCCCATGTTCAATACGGAGAAGTACGAGCGCTATCTTAAGGCATTTAACCTTGCCCCGGACAGGAAGATAAATACCTACAGCAAGGGAATGAAGAGGCAACTGGCACTGCTGCTTGGAATCTGCGCGGGGACTAAATATCTCCTGTGCGATGAGAGCTTCGACGGTCTTGATCCTGTTATGAGGCAGGGGATAAAGACGATCTTTGCAAGGGAAATGGATGAGCGCGGCCTTACTCCCGTCATCGCAAGCCATAACTTAAGGGAGCTTGAGGATATATGCGATCATGTGGGCCTGCTCCACAGGGGAGGAGTACTCCTGAGTAAGGATCTTGATGATATGAAGCTCAACATTCAGAGGGTACAGTGTGTATTTGAATCCGAAGAGGATGAGAAGAAGCTTCTTGCACAGATAGACATGGTAAAGGATGATGTGACGGGTTCTCTGCATGTATATACCATAAGGGGTAAGAAGGAAGAGACGGAGAAGGCATTTGCCTGCGTGAACACGGTATTTTGCGAGGTTCTTCCGCTCTCTCTTGAGGAAATATTTATAAGTGAAACGGAGGTGGCAGGTTATGACATCAAGAAGCTCATCATGGGTTAATCTTACAGAGAACAATAAGAGACGGATATGGCAGTGGTTTGTTGCCATTCTCCTTTTGGTAATTCTTAATTCCGTCCTCCTTCTCCTGATGCTTATGTCGATGGATGAGGATGTGTACGTTATTAATTACGGGACCCGGGCCATGGATATGATGCGATCCGATGCCGCCAGGTACTGCAGCGAAATGATAGGCACCGGAGCCTTTCGGACCGTGGTCACCACATTTCTTGCCGTGTTGCTTGCCTTCGGGGGCTACTCCTACATAAATGATAAGGTTAAGCTTGATTTTTATGAATCCATGCCCATGAAGAGGGGCGACAGGTTCTCAACCATATGGTTAAGCGGTGTACTCATATACACAGGCACCTATATTGTCGGAACCCTGATATGCTTCTTCATTATGACAGTTACCGGTTACGGTGATGTGTATACGATGGAGGAAGCTCTGTATGCATTTGTAAAGCTGCTGCTTTATTTCCTTGCGGTTTATCATCTTTATATCTTCGCCATGATGCTTACGGGTACTGCCATAGGCGGGCTGTGCGCTTACCTTGTGATGTCACTGTTTGAGCTTGCGACAAGGGGACTTATCGGCCTGTATAAGATAAGCTTCTTTAAATATGATTATATACTGGATGATTTCTATATACCCGTGATCTCACCCTATGGGCTTTTCATGAAGATGACACGGGATTCATATGTATCCGGAGGGAGAAGTCCCCTGGAATATGCCCTTTACCTTCTTCTGCTTGTATTTGTTCTTCTTGCCGCGTCATATATCGTCTATATGAAACGACCGGTGGAGAGGGCAGGCAAGACTCTGGTCTTTAAAGGGATGGCAACATTTCTTAAGCTTCTTATGGCAACAGAGGTGGTGGCTTATGCTTCCCTCCTTACCTTGTATGTTCTCAACAGAACAAGGCAGCTTAAGAGGGGTGATATTTGCGCGATTATTCTTGTATGCTTCATTACTTCCCTGATCATCTGCTCAATCATCGAGGCGGTGTTCGAACTGGATATCAAGGCTGTGGTCAATAAAAAGGCTCACTGGTTTATCTGCGCAGGTTTTGCCCTTGCAGTCTTCTTCGGCTTCAAGATTGATTTCTTCAATATAGATGAGTACGTTCCCGCAGCCGATAAAGTAGCCTCAGTTGTGTTTGCGCCTCAGGGATATGAGGACAGTTACGGGTATTTTGTACCGGAATACGGAAATGTCAGAGACTATGAGTATTGGCTTAATAATATGAACATAAGCGATGTTGACTCTGTACGTTCACTCGCGGCATTGTCCATGCGTAAATACGATGAGGCCCTTAAGGTTGTGGGCAGTGAAGATGAGATATACAGGTACGGTGACGGGGAAGAATTTTCATCGGCGGTTGTAATGTACAGGATGAAGAACGGGCGCCTGATAACCAGACAGATCTATATACCTGTAAAGGACAGTGAAGCAGTCGCTCTTCTTGACACAATAATGACATCCGATGAATTCGTTAACGGCTTCTTTGCGGAGATGAATCCGGACATTGATAAATGCATCCCCGAGAAGAAGGATATATATTCGGGCGGTAATGTCTTTACCGACGGAATACATACTATAAAGCTTGATGTCAATGAGATTAAGGAGTTTATAAGCTGCTACAGGTCAGATATGGAGACGTACTCCTACAGGGATCGTCTTAATATGTGGCCGGTGGGCTATCTGGATTATGAGATAGCATATAACGATCCTGATGGCGGCAGGGTGCGCGCCTCCTACGGCTCGACAAGAAGCATTGTCATATATCCTGATATGAACAGGTGTATGTCCTTCCTTAAGGACAGGGGATATGAGCCGGGTAATTTCGATCTTTCCAAGGAGGCTGTCAGAATAAGCGTTAAGAATTATCATTATGATAAACAGGAAGAATATGCCAAGGAGCAGGGACTTGACTACCTGCCGGAAGACATGGCTGAGGATTTCATAAAGTCCCGCTTGTATGATGCGACGTCGGACAGTGAGAAATTTAATGAGATCGCTTCCTGTATCGTTCCCAATGAGCGCGGTCACTGGCGCTGGGACGGTGGACTCTCAGCCGACTATGACTACGATGTGTATGTGATCTTCGATCCGTCTAGTCCGCTGGGCACTCAGTTCAGAAACGGAGCGTGCTACTGCTTCTTAAAGGATATGGTTCCGGGAGTTGTTGAGAAGGAGCTGTCACTTTAAATAAAGAGGGAGCCTGTAAGGGTTCGGTGAAACAGGGGACGAAACCGTCCCCTGTTTCTGTTCCCGGTCCTTTTAAGAGCATGGTTTATTATCATCCGGTCAATCCGTTTTGTGTCAAAGGGAGGCAGGGAGACAGAAATTCGTTAGTGGTTTGGGTATGGAAAAAACAATGATAATTTAGTAGAATAAAATCCGTGAGTTTAATTCGGTAAAATGGTATTTTCAGGTGCATATACAGCTGCGTCTTCCTGAGTAAGTTATTGTATCTGAAGACGTTAAGGAGGTATTAAGTCATGTCGGATAAAAAGCCCCTGTCCGGGGTTGGGAAGTTTTTTAAGAAGTTCAAGGTTCTTATCATCCTGTTGGTGGCAGGCTTTATTATACTTACATTTGTAAGGTATTCAGCCAATTCGGCCAAGAAGCTTTTGGGTGAGCTGTCGGATGGTGGGACCGATACAGCCAGGGTCGAACCCAGAAATCTGGTGGAGACGGTTACGGCGACAGGAACTGTTGAGAGTGCCAAGACCCGTACCATGGCTTCCACGATAATGAAGGACACCAAGATAACCTCTGTAAACTGTGAGGTGGGTGATGAGGTTCAGGAAGGCGATATCCTGGTAACCTTCTCATACGAGAATATCAACAAAACCATATCCCAGCTTAAGGAAGATATCGCAGAGAGCAATGCGACCAGATCGGTCAATGACACATCAAACACCCGGACTTATTATTATTCATACGGTACGGAGAGCATAACCATCCGAGACCTGCAGCAGGCTATTGATGAGAAGAAGAAGGATCTTGATACGGCATGCGGAGAATACGGGGATGAGAAGAGGAAGCTTGATGATCTGAAGTCAGAGAGGGATGCACATCCCGACGGAGGGGAGACCGAGACCATAATCACAGATCCCTACACCGGGGAGCAGGTCTATACCAGGAAATACTACGATAGCCTTATAGAGGCACAGGAGAACGTGGTCACAACGAAATTAAAGGCACAGGAGCAGGCACAGCTTGCATATGATAAGGCAGTACAGGCCCTTGAGGATGAGGTATATAAGGGCTCCAATACCCTTGCCGGGGCCACCGAGACCTACCAGAAAAATGTGATAACATCCAATGACCAGACCAAGCAGCTTAAGAGGCAGCTTGAAGAACAGCAGGACAGGCTGGATGATTATGTTATAACTGCCCCCATAAGCGGTACGGTCACTAAGGTCAATGTGGAGGAGAATAATTCATTCGCAGGCGGTGATCTGGTCACCATCCAGGACTGCTCAACTCTTTATGTTTCTACTGAAATAGATGAATACGATATTCCCAATATTAAGCTTGGTCAGAAGGTCAAGCTCAAGACTGACGCAACAAGAGAGGACGAGCTTGATGGTGTCATTGATGAGATAGCGGCCACCGCCACGACCCAGGGTCAGGGTCAGATACAGGCATCGGGAAGTTCAAGTAATGCCACCTATGCGGTCAAGGTCAAGATACTGACGCGTGATGACAGGCTTAAGCTTGGTATGACAGCCAGGTTGTCCATAATCACAAATGAGGTACAGGATGTGCTTACCGTTCCTTATGATGCGGTTGTCGATCTGGGAGATGGCCAGTACGCTGTATACACACTTGATGAAGCATCGCTGGCAAAGCTTGAGAAACGTAAGGCGGCTTCCGAGCAGATGCAGAACGCAATAGCCGATATGCAGAAGGGCGATCCCACCAAAATCCAGGATATGAGCAAGGATACGGAGAGTGCCAACGAGCTTAATAAGGCCCTTATGGGTGATGAAGAGGAACCGAAGGGCTTCTTCGGTAAACTGGGGAACATCTTCGAGGTGGCTTACGGTAAGCAGGATGATTCCTCCGATGACTTTATCAAGGAGAATCAGATAGAGGTACCTGTTCAGGTGGGCATGGAGAGTGACTATTATACTCAGGTCAGCGGTGCCGGCATCAAGGAAGGCATGACGGTCCTCGTCCAGAACACCGAACAGGCGGACAACCCGTTTGAAATGATGATGGGACTGTAAGAGGCCGCCCAAATACCCACCAAATACCAAGGAAGTGGATTTAGTAGGTAAAATGAATACTGATATGAAAACAGAAATGAATTCAAAATCAAACATAAAATTCAAGAAAACAAATAAAAAAAATGATGATGATTTAGAGCTTATTATAGAAGATATTACCGACACTGCACCTGACCTGAAGACAGAAGAGGCTGTGGGTTCTTCTGCGCCCAAAGCCGGAAAAAAGAAGAAGAAAAAGAAAAAATCAGAGACCAAAGAGTCCACGCCGGAAAAGGAAGCTGAGGTGGCAAAAGATAAACCTCACTACACAGAGGTCGGGGTCAGCGACATTGTCATCGATATGCATGGCATCATCAAGCGCTACTTTATCGGTCAGCCAAACGAGCTTGAGGTCCTGCACGGAATAGATATGAAGGTGAGGCGTGGTGAGTTCGTGGCAGTCGTAGGCCAGTCGGGCTCTGGCAAGTCAACTCTTATGAATATGATAGGCGCCCTTGACCGTCCTACGGAAGGTCAGTATTATCTTGACGGGGTGGATATGTTCGCAGCCAAGGATAAGGACCTGTCAGCTATAAGATGTAAGAAGATAGGTTTCGTATTCCAGACATATAATCTGGTTGCCAGGACTTCTGCCCTTAAGAATGTCGAGCTTCCCATGCTCTATGCGGGAATGCCCATGAGTAAAAGAAGCAAGCGCGCCAGGGAGCTCCTTGCCATGGTTGAGATGGAGGATCGTATGCGGCATCAGCCCGATGAACTGTCGGGTGGTCAGAAGCAGCGTGTTGCCATAGCTCGTGCCATGGCCAATGATCCGGCAATAATCCTTGCGGATGAGCCTACGGGAGCCCTTGATTCTCAGACCGGCCGCCTTATAATGGACATCTTCCACAGGCTGCATGATGAGCAGGGTAAGACCATAATCCTTATAACACATTCACCTGAGCTTGCAGAGGAATGCGAACGGATACTGACCCTTAAGGACGGTAATATCATTAACGAAAGAAAGGGGAGTGGAAAAGTTGCTGTTTCTTGAGAACCTGTTGCTTGCCTTTACTGCCCTGCTTACAAATAAAATGCGCTCCCTCCTTACCATGCTCGGAATAATCATAGGTATAGGATCGGTTATCGCGATAGTAACTGTCGGCAATTCCCTGACCAATTCGATCACATCCGAAATGGAAGGCATGGGTGCCAACAACGTGATCGTGGGCATTCAGCAGCGGGAGAGTGAAGATGAGGTAAAGGAGACAGGTATGCGGTATGAGGCATATTACCGCAGGAAATCTCCTTCGGATGATGATCTTATCACCAAGGATATGATAAAGGCCCTGATAGCGGAATTCCCCGATGATATCGAAGATGTATCGGTCGAATCAGGCCTCGGAGAGACCAGGGTTGAGAAGGGCAGGAATTACGCCAACATTTCACTTATGGGGGTTAACCCCGGCTATTTTAAGGCCAACAATATAGAAATGTCCGCCGGCAGTATGATAAGTGAGAGGGCTTATGAAGCCGGGAAGGCTGTATGCATTGTGTCCGACCGCTTTGTCAATAACATGTTCGGAGGAGATAACAGTAAGGCCATCGGACATGATATCGAGATAGAAATGTCCGGTTCTTCCCATAAATATTATGTTTTTACGATCGTGGGAGTCTATACCTATAAAACGGAACAGTTCGAAATGACATCTGCGAAGGATTCTCAGACTTTTGTGTATATTCCCCTTAATACAGCCCTTAAGAAGAATCATGCCAAGGGATTTACTGATTTCACCATAATGACCAAAACCGGAGTCGATTCGGATGAATTCGCCACCAGAGTCAAGGGCTTTATGAACAGGTATTATCACAATAACAAGGACTTTACGCTGGTGACCTTCTCTCTGGCATCGATGGTTTCGGCTATGACTTCAATGCTTGGGACCGTATCGACGGCAATATCGATAGTGGCGGCCATCTCACTGGTGGTCGGCGGTATCGGAGTCATGAACATAATGCTGGTTTCCATATCCGAACGTACCAGGGAGATAGGAACCCGTAAGGCACTTGGTGCGACCAACGGATCCATAAGGGTTCAGTTCATCATGGAATCGATCGTATTGTGTCTTGTTGGGGGAATTCTCGGCATATTGGTGGGGCTTATCGGCGGGTCAATAGGTGCCAAGGCTCTTGGGTATGCCGCATCGCCGACACCCGGCTCCATTATAGGTGCGCTTCTCTTCTCCATGGCGGTCGGCGTATTCTTCGGATTCTACCCTGCCAACAAGGCAGCCAAGATGAACCCGATAGATGCATTGCGTTACGAATAAAATGAAACGAGGAACCGTCCCCTGTTTCAAAAGATCAGGCTCTCCTTATCCTCATCATGTAATGGGGAGAAGTGCTTCTTCTCCATCATGTAACCGTTTAGCGAAAAGTACCCGATCTCCATATCATCTTCATTGTAATTAACAGTCAGCCTGCTTATGATAAGATCGTAGTATTCGTTGATCTCTATGGGAACAGGCGTCCCGGTTAGCGTGTGTCCGGTTTCATCATTATATCCTTCAACCAGCTCTTTTATGTCGCCGCTTATGTTTACAGTGAACATAAGCTCATTATTACAATACAGATCGACCTTATAGTATCGGTCAATATAGTGCCCGGCCGAATCGGCTTCATCAGCTATCCGGCCTTCTACCCGGGTCATTGTTAAGTAGTTTGAAACATCAATGTTTTTCGCATCGGCTTCTATATCGACATATTTAGTCAGGTCTTCATAATCCGCGTAAGTGTACCTGCTCATGATATCCAGTTCTTCCGCCGAATAACGCTTTTTCAGTATTTCCATTCCCCTGCTGCCCAGGTCATATTGGAAAATATCGTAAATCGAACGGACCGCGTTACGTTCATGGCGGTCGAGATCTTCGCTTATTGTATATTTTTCAAGCTGTTTAAGCTGGGACCTTATGATGGTATCCTCGTAATTGGTCCATGGTATCAGAACGGCCGCCGCGCAAATGACTATCCCGGTCAGCAGTATGTATGAAACCATATCCCGTCCCGTGATCTTGCTTAGGATGTACAGGATCATATAAATGATCTCGGTGATTATCAGCGCGACCCCGAAGTACCTTGACATCGTATATCCGTATTGGGATATACGCAAAGTCACGCTCCAGGCCTGCAGTGCTATACAGGGAATGAAGGCATAAGGCAGGATCATTGCGATCTTGTACATAGCATTAGTCCTTTCGTCAGTGCCAAGGGCGAGGGTCCATATAAGGACTCCTGCCAGAAAGAGAAAGGATATGATGGAAAAGACCGAATTGGAAGGGGAGCCGGATGCCGCGAAGATCTTGAACATATATAAATAAATGATGGCCATGGCAATGATGAGCATTGGCTCAAGGGCATAGAGAATGCATATCCTGCCAAAACGTCCGCTCTTTTCCTTTTTGCCCGCGAAGGAGAAAAGGAGTGCCGGCGCGTAGATGCCGCCTGCCAGGAATATTTCCACTCCACCGATCATGCCTGCGTCATAGATCAATTCATTGAAGATGAACATGATAACAGCTATGCCGGCAGCAAAGAGCCCGTAAATTATGCTCGTCTTGATAACGGAAGTGAAGGTCTTCTGGCAGTATTCCTCGAAACGGTATTTAAGACGCCTGCACATATGATATATGGCAGCAAGCCACAGGCCTGCAGCATAGGTTATATAAAAACGGCCGATAACATCCTCGATGATTTCTCCGGGAATACCAAAATGGGATTTAATTGTTTCTGTAGTCATATATGAATACAGAACCGCAAGGGGTATGGACAATATGTATCCTGCGATCCTTATCTTACGCTTATCCTTAAAGCATTCTTCAAGGAATACAGCCTGCCCCGCCATGGCGGCAAGAAAACAGGCAATGCGGGTAAGGAGCATGCTGTGATCATCCGTTTCGAAGATGATGGCGGCCAAAAGGGACGCAAGTACAAGAGCACCCAGTGTTACAGGATATGCTCTGAAGATTCCGGCAAGCATACTCATTCCGGTCTTTATCCTGTCTAACGGACGCAGCCTGTTTCTGACCTCGGATTCATTTACGGAAGACTCCGCTTTAGCAGAGACAGAAGCCTCAGCCTCGGGATCGGTTTCTCCCGCGGCTGATACTGTTTGAACGGTGACCGGGTCATTTGTGATCTCCGGACCTGTAAGTTCTTCATCAACAGATGCCATATCTAACCCCTCCAATATAAGGTTAATTATCAATGATTCAGAGAGTATATTCTATACTGAAGACTTATCGTTTAGAAGTGAAATGACTGACGCTTTGAAGATATTCAACACAAATAAGCTATGGAGCATAGGGGGATCGAACCCCTGACCTTCAGATTGCGAACCTGACGCTCTCCCGGCTGAGCTAATGCCCCTTATCTATCCGCTACCGCATCGGTCACCGCTCAGCCTACGCAATGAAAAAAAGTGCCATGGGTAATACGGCAGATACCGCACTCATCCTATGAACGGATAGATACACTTATTATAGCACAGGATTTATATTTGGGAATAGTTACTATGAATAAATATAAAAGCCGGGCAAACGGCCTATAGAAAATGTGGCAGGTTATAAAAGAAAATGGTAAAATCTTTATATGGAGGTGACTTACTATGGATGGGGTACAATTCTTACTTGATCTGGCGATCATATTGTTTACAGCCAAAATGCTGGGACTTCTCGTGAAGAAGATCGGTGCTCCCGAGGTAGTCGGGGAGATACTGGCAGGTCTTTTCTTAGGTCCCGCCGTTTTCGGATTTATACAGGAGACTGACTTTCTGTCCAAGATGGCTGAGATCGGCGTTATAATGCTGATGTTTGAAGCCGGTCTGGGAACGGATCTTAAGAAGCTTAAGAAAACAGGTTTTAAGGCAACACTTATCGCATGCGCGGGTGTTGCGATACCAATGGCCCTCGGAACTGTACTGTTTATGGCCTTTTACGGATTTGATACGGTCGGGTCCCCCAATTTCCTTAAGGGACTGTTCATAGGCACGATAATGTCGGCCACTTCCGTAAGCATCACTGTCGCAACGCTTAAAGAACTGGGTAAACTCAACGATACGGTCGGTACCACCATAACCAGCGCGGCGATAATAGATGATATCATAGGTATAGTCGTGCTTACCTTTGTTATAAGCATGAGCGGTTCGTCGGGCGGGAACGCCGGTATCGGCACCGTGGTATTGAAGGTAGTGATCTTCTTTGTTATCGCCATCATTTCAGGCTATCTTTTCTATAAGGGCATGGTATGGCTTGACAATAATCATCCCCACACGAGGAGGATACCGATAATAAGCTTGTGTTACTGCTTTTTATTGGGCTTTGTAGCCGAGCAGTACTTTGGTATCGCCGATATCACCGGAGCCTATGTTGCCGGTGTGATATTGTGTAACCTGGCTGACAGGGAATATATAGAGCGTAAGGTTGATATCAGTTCCTATATGATATTTGCGCCCCTGTTCTTCGCGGGTATAGGTCTGAAAACCACGATCAGCTCAATGAACGGGATCATGCTTCTGTTCAGCATCTGCTTCGTTATCGTCGCGCTCATCGGCAAGATAATCGGCTGCGGTATGTGCGCAAGGATTCTGCGGTTTGGCGGCAGGGATTCAATGAAGATAGGTATCGGTATGATGGCACGCGGCGAGGTGGCACTTATCACCGCTCAGAAAGGACTGGCGGCAGGACTGCTCACCTCCGATTATTTTACGGCGGTTATCATGCTGATACTTGCAAGCTCCATCATTACTCCGGTCATGCTGAAACGACAGTACAAAAAGGAATCCGAAGCTCCTGTTTTATCGGTGAACGGTGAAACATCTGTCTCTGAGGATCAGGAAACAAATTCGGACAACAGCTAAGATTTTTTTAAGAAAAAACGGCGTGTCAAAAAACGTCCACATGGCAACAAGGGACGGGGTGTATGCCCCGTCCCTTGTTCTTAGGAGATAAGAATATATAAACTTTAACCCATCACGATCTCTACGGCGTATTCCTTCTTGCCTTCTTCGTAAGGGATAACGTTTCCGGATACTTCCTTGCCGTCAACCGTCATGGTCTTGACACCCTTCTCAACATCCGACGGATTCTTGACATTGATCGTATAGGTGGCACCGCGGAACTTACGTGTTATCTTAAAGTCACCGAAGCCGTGAGGTACGCAGGGGTCAACCTGCAGGCCCTTATGGGTCGGATAAACACCTAAGATGTACTGGGATATATTGCAGAAGGTCCATGCGGCTGTACCCGTAAGCCAGCTGTTCTTGCCCTCGCCGGGGATATAAGCATCATTACCCGCAACCATCTGGCAGTATACATAGGGTTCGGTCTTGTGGATCTCGGATATTTCCTCCGTGTATGCGGGACAGGTCTTCTGATAGATCTCAAAGGCCCGGTCCCCGCGTCCGATAACCGTCTCGGCAATGGATACCCAGGGATTATTGTGGCAGAAGATTCCGGCATTCTCCTTATATCCGGGCGGATAAGAGGATATCTCACCAAGCTCTAAGTGATACCTTGTATAAGCAGGCTGTAAGATCATAACGCCGTACTTGCAGTCAAGGTGTTCCTTAACGGAATCAAGAGCCTTCTGTGCAAGCCCTTCCTTAACGCCGATACCTGCCAGTGAGCAGAAGCCGTTGGATTCAATAAAGATCTTACCTTCTTCGCATTCCCTGGAACCGATCTTGTGACTGTATGCGTCATACGCACGGACGAACCAGTCGCCGTCCCAGCCGTCCTTAAGGACTGCATCATACATTACCTGAACTTCCTTGCGGGCGCGTGCGGCTTCCGCATCATCCCCCATAAGTTCGGCAAGCTGAGCGTATTCTTCACCGTATTTTACAAACATACCTGCGATGAAGACTGATTCCGCAACCGGACCTTCGGAGGGGCCGAAGCACTGGAATGATTCTCCGGGATGCTCCGAGAAGCAGTTTAAGTTAAGGCAGTCGTTCCAATCGGCGCGGCCGATAAGGGGAAGTCCGTGGGGCCCCTTGTTATTAACTGTAAAGTCAAAGGAACGCTTAAGGTGTTCCATAAGGGTGGTTGCCTTGCTCATGTCATTATCGTAGGGAACCTGCTCCTTAAGTATGGAAGTATCGCCTGTCTCACGCACATAGGCGGATACGCCTGCTATGAGCCAGAGAGGATCGTCATTGAAGCCCGAACCTATATCTGAATTACCCCTCTTGGTAAGAGGCTGGTACTGGTGGTAAGCCGATCCGTTCTCGAACTGGGTTGAAGCGATGTCGATGATACGCTCCCTTGCACGCTCCGGTATAAGATGAACAAATCCGAGAAGATCCTGGTTACTGTCCCTGAAGCCCATGCCCCTTCCGATTCCTGATTCGAAATAGGAAGCCGAACGGGACATATTGAAGGTGACCATACACTGGTACTGGTTCCAGATATTGACCATCCTGTTGACCTTGTCGTTATTTGACTCAAGAGTATAAATGCTGAGCAGGTCGGTCCAGTAGTCGTTAAGTTCCTTGAAGGCCTTATCAACATCGGCATCCGTCTTATATTTATTAAGAAGCTTATTTGCCGGATCCTTCTTTATAATGCCCTTGCTTTCCCACTTGTCATCATCGGGATTCTCGCAGT
The DNA here is from genome assembly GCA_002373875.1 of Lachnospiraceae bacterium UBA3641. Classification (GTDB taxonomy): domain Bacteria; phylum Bacillota; class Clostridia; order Lachnospirales; family Lachnospiraceae; genus UBA2868. The sequence goes on along the minus strand of DFKQ01000022.1, from coordinate 241 downwards.
AGCCGAGAACGAAAACGAATGATCTGGTCTCGCCGGGCTTAAGGGTTACATTTATCTGATGTACGCCGACAGGTGACCAACCGTGGGCTATCGAGCCGGTGCATGCCCCCTTTTCGAAAACGACTTCGGGATCATGGTTATCATGATAAGCGCCCAGGAAGGCATCCCTTGAAGTGTCAAACCCGTCGATAGGAGTGTTTACGGAATAAACGGCGTAGTGGTTGCGGCGCTCGCGGTATTC
>DFKQ01000088.1 GCA_002373875.1 Lachnospiraceae bacterium UBA3641 | reverse complement strand
GCCATGTTATCATAAACTGTCATATGAGGATACAGAGCATAGTTCTGGAATACCATCGCGATATCCCTGTCCTTGGGCTCAACATCGTTAACTACCTTGTCACCGATCTTAAGCTCACCGGATGATATCTCTTCAAGACCTGCTATCATACGGAGTGTGGTAGATTTACCGCATCCTGAAGGTCCAACGAAGATTATAAATTCCTGATCCTCGATCTCAAGATTGAAATCCTTAACAGCCTGAAAGCCATTGGGATAAACCTTACAAATGTTCTTAAGTGATAAACTTGCCATTTGGATAACCCTCCTAATAATTGAATTAATGTGCCTCTGCACTACCTAAAAGGAAGTATATCAAAGCATTTGGAGATTTGTAATACAAGGATTGCATAAATATTTTTTAATTTCATATACATTATGCCCAATTACCCACTTAATCAAAGAAACTGAATTTTGCAGGTTCTGACTTTGCCGTCTTCGGTTCCTCTTCTGTTTTGGATTCAGGCTGCAATTCACTCACAGTCTCTTTTACCGGTTCATTTTTTATCTGGGCTTTTGGACTGACAACCTGTTTTCTAACCACCTTTTTTACTACCTTCTTTACTGGCGGCTTTACTTCCTTCTTTATTTCGGAAGTAATCATATCCTTTACAGGCTCAGCTGCCGTATTTTTTTCTTCCGCAGGCTCTTTTACAGGACTGACAGGTTCTTTTTCCACTACAGTCTCTACCTCAGGTTTAACAGTTTCTTTCTCAACTTCCGGTTTTACCTCTGCAGCTTTTTTAACAACCTTCTTAACAACTTTTTTTACTGTCTTTTGCTGAACTTTTACAGGTTTGGCTTCATCTTCATTCTTTGATGTAAATACTTCTTTAATTGTCGGAAGCTGTTCTGATTTCTTTGTCTCCTTTTGGGCTTCAGCCTCCGGCTTTAACTCTTCCTTAACCTCAAGCTTCTCCTCCGGTTTGGAAACAGGCTTGTCGGTTTTGGTTTTTATCTCTGTATTTTCTTCTGGCTTAACTTCGGGCTTATAAGCTTCCAGACTCTCCGGTTTAACTTCGGGTTTCGCTGCTTCTTCAACCACCTTCAATACAGGTTTCTCAGGTTCTATCTTGATATCTTTGGTATCTTTATAGAAGGCCATCTGGTTCTTACCGCGTTTCTTGGCAAGATACAGAGCCTTGTCGGCAGATTTATAGAGAGCTTCAAACTCCGTACCGTCATTAGGTATCTCTACGGCACCTATTGATGCTGTTGCGGAATACTTAGTATATTCTCCCACCTTAAAGTTCTTAAAGAAGGTTGCCACCCTCTCCGATTCTCTCTTAAGAGCTGCATCATCCTTAAGATCCTTTAAAAAGATTATAAACTCATCTCCACCGGTTCTACCTATTATATCATTGATCCTGAATTCACTCTTAAGCTGATGGCCAAGTGTACTGAGCACTTCATCACCGAAAGCATGACCCATGGTATCGTTTATCTTCTTAAAGTTGTCTATATCAAGAACAAACATTATGGACTTCTTGTTCTTGCCTTCATTAGCCAGATATTCCTTGATCTTGGTTTCCGTCGCCACTTTATTGTAAAGATCCGTAAGAAGGTCTGTCTCCGCCTGTTCACGAAGTTCCCTGTTGCTTTTCCTGTAATTAGCGGCATTCATGATACTGATGACTACAAGGATGGCAACAAACACCAATATGAGGATAACGATCCGCCAGAACATCTGGGTGGTTGAAGCACTTTCCTTTTTGGCTGACTGAATTATCTGAGCCTCATCAACAACTATCATGATAAAGGTCTTATAATCCCCTATCGGCTGATAGACCAGATATTTGGGAACGCCCTCCCTATTGGTTATAAGAAGCTTACCCTTGTTCTGCTGTTCAAGATTCTTATGGAATTCATTCTTTCTGGTAGCTCCTGTATAGGTTGCTCCTTCCAGATACTCGAAAAGATTGCTTCCTTCTTTAAACGATTTGGCATCTATTCCGGCACTGTCAAGTATAATACCGTTTGAACCGAGAAGCAGATAGGTTGAAGTTTTGGCATTTGAACTTAAAAAAAGTTCAAGGTCGCTTATCTCCTTTGGAGAATACTTAAGGATAACTTCACCTTCCGCATAGGAAGCAGAAACATAATGGACACAGTCACCGCTTGAGTTGATTATATATTCATCCGTAGAATCCGCAACATTGCTGAGGTCATCTTCCGTCGCGGCAGCAAGATCGGGAGCTTCCACTCCCTTATTGTTCATAACCTTACCATCATTTCTTAATATATATCCGGCATCAATATTAAGCTGTGTTACCGCTGAAGTTAACAGGTCAACATTATCATCGCAGAAATAATCCAAATCCGCCGAAACCCTCGTAGACAGCATCCTTGCTATCTGGCTTATCATATAGATCTCTGATGAATAATAATCAGCCATCTCACGAGCCTTGTTACTGTACTCATCAAGCCTTTTGTTCTTCTCTTTTGTGAGAATATCCGACTTATATGTAATTAGAGTAAAAAGAATGATTATCACAAGAATAGCTGTAGGTATTAACCACTGCAGCATATTCTGGCCATTCTTCTTTCGTGTACTCATGTTTTAAGTCTCCATGCTGGTTTACGGAACATTCTATGGCCGTGATTGTTCCGGATTTACTGTTTCTTCCGAAAGGATCGGTCCTTCAAGCGAGTTTTCTTCCGTGTTTTCTGTATCTTCATCCTTTTGTTCAGGTATATATTTATCAAATACTCTTACAAAAAGGAAAGAACAAGCATAAGCTGCCAGTGAAAACAACAAAAAAATTGAAAACATCAACATTATCGGGACATAAATAATAAGTAAGGCAACCACTATTCCGATCGCTATGCACGAAAGAGTGACCGGAAAATGCCTGATACTCATGATAAAAGCATTTTTTATCGTATTTTTAATAGAATTATAAAACTTAGACAGTACAGGAAATACAAAGGTTGATGTAAAGATATAGAAGATCAATACCACTATAAGAAGCACCTGCATAACGCTTGCAAGGGTACTGTTTTCTATACTTACACCAAATCTTCCGGTCATTATAGCATAATCGAAAAACAATAACCCTCCTGCAAACAGGAGAATAAGCCAAATAACCGTAGCCTGTTTGAAATTCAGTTTAAAGGATTTAAAAAAGCTTTTGGTTATATATGACTCTTCATTCCTGACCATCTTGAGGGTAACATAGTACATGGCTGTCACCGATGCTCCGACGGTTATTACGGGAATGCAGCATATCACAAAAAGGATATTCAGCCACATAATATCCGCAACTCTATTCATAAACTGCACAAAAGGGCTGTCTAAACTGAATATCTTCCCCATTTATGTAAATAACCTCTGTTTCTTTTAGATTTTTCTTTCTTGTAAAAAAAATCAGACAAATCCTTTATAATTTTATCTTATAATTATGTAAATTGCAAGACAATTACAGTTCCATCCTCATGGGCGTAAAACGTATGCCATCCTTCTCTATCTCATTGCTTACATCCATAAAACCTATTTTGTGATAAAAGCCTACGGCATAAGGAGAAGCATTAACGGTTACATGTGTTATCCCATCTCTTCTTGCATTCGCAAAGTATCTTTCCATAAGGGATGTGGCAATTCCCTGATGATGATGATCCCTGTCAACAAAGAGCAGCGATACATGATTTACGTTTCTGACGCCGAGTATGCCTACGATCCTCTCATCAACAAATGCACCTATGGCAATATATTCACCATAGGTATGCATCTTTTTAAGAAGCGGATCCCTCACAAAGTTTTTGAAATTGTATACTCCTCTTAAAGAGTAATCCGGTGCCTCGAAAATAAGGAAGGTATCCCAGGCAAGCCGCATGGCTTCCTCCCATTCCCGATTCTTTATCGGCCGGATCTCAAATCTGTTATTATTACCTGTCATTTTTTAAATCTTGAAAACAAACCTCCGAAAAATTCCTTTACAGTGTCACCGACTTCCTTGAAAAAGCCTCCAACCGCATTCTTTACAAGCTTGCCAAGCCCTAAGTCCTCCAGGTTAACATCATCTATGTTAAAAGTTCCTGCATTGATCTTATCCTTATACTTGGCATAGATATCATCGGCCTGCTCTGCAAGCACGTTAAAGTCAATGCCCATTGCTTTTATCTTCATCATAAGGGCCACGGTCTTCTTTATATCTTCCTCTGAAAGCTGCACGTTAAGATCAACCATTCCCTTACGGATCGCTGCCTCTATCTCTTCCTCTGTCTCAAGATGATTGGCAGCAATCTGGGCCTTAACATACGATATTATCTCCTCAGCCTTGGCATCATTACCTACTGCCTCCTTAAGCTCACCGGTTGTCACCAGTTCATTAAGAGCCGTATCAAGAGCCTTGTCGCTCACAGAAGTCCCCGACATCCTCTCATAAGCCTTAAGAGCTCCTATAAGGGCCGCGGTTCCCGAAATAGGTGAAGGTCCGACAACAATTATGTCAGCATTTTCCACTCCCGCGGTTATAAGAGCATTCCTGTACATATTTTCGGTACAGTAATTAATATTCCTGGTCGTTACCGTTACACCGTGCCCTGCTTCTGCCGGTCTTACAACAACGGATGAAAGTGACTTTGTTCCTATTACCGATGGTGAGATATAGGTATCCAGCCTCTGATGTTCCTCGGCATTTGTTACATATACCACATCATAGTTGGGAAGATCAGCCTCTGCTATCCCCAGCAATGCAAGCACCGTACTCTTCTGATTCTGTGTAAGATCAGCACCGAGTGCGAGATAGGTCTTATTCGAAGTAACTGTTACGGCAGTACCTGACTGGATTGCAGTATCAGCCGTTGCTCCTGCCGTAGGTGCAGCCGTTGGTGTTGGCGTAGCCGTTGCCTCCGGCGTAGGCGTAGGTGTAGGTGTTGCTGTTGCCTCCGGCGTAGGTGTGGGGGTTGGCGTGGCTGTTGCCTCCGGCTTAACCTCATTCTCAATAATAATCGTATCTGTTGCCTTCGCGTTTACCGTCATTGAGAGGATCATTGTTAAAATCAGTATAATTGATACAGTTTTCTTCATAATATATATTCTCCCTTCTTTATTTACTCCCTTTGTACATACATCATATCTGCCTCAGCAGATCTCCGCCCCTGAAGGCATAGCCTTTTCAGGAGTCATCAGAGCAAGATTCCCTTCTGCGTCTTCAGCACACAAAAGCATTCCTTCGGACACGATCCCCGCAAGGGTTGCCGGTTTTAAGTTGACAAGCACCATTACAGACTTTCCTATCATTTCCTCCGGCTTGTAAAATGCCTTTATTCCCGAAACGATCTGCTTGATCTCGCTTCCTATCTTAACCTTGCTTACGAGAAGCTTCTTGCTTTTTTTAACTTCCTCACATTCAAGAACCTTACCTACCTGAAACTGCATCTTTGCAAAATCATCATATGTGATCTCAGGTTTGGCATCTATATTTATTACGGACTCTTCCTCACTAACCTCAGAGCTTATTCCGTTCTCCTTCTCATATTCTGCCTTCTGAGCCTCCCTGATCTTCTCAACCTCTGCCATTATCTCGTTAACGTCAAGGCGGGCAAAGAGCATTTCCGGTTTTTCAATAACTCTTGTCCCTGAACATGTTAGTCCATAATCTGCAAGAAGATCGTAATCCCTTTCCGTTCCGCGAAGCTGCATAAGTATCTTATCGGCTGTTTCAGGCATAAAAGGTTTTAAGAGGTTGGCACCTATACAGATGGATTCAACAAGGTTGTACATAACCTCAGACAACCTGTCCTTCTTATCCTCCGACTTGGCAAGTACCCAGGGTTCGGTCTCATCAATATATTTATTGCACCGCCTGAAAAGCGAAAATATCTCCGTAAGGGCATCGGCAACACGGAAAGTATCCATTTTTGCATTTACCCTGTCCCTGCACCCTGTCACAAGTGATTTGAGATCCTCATCAACCGGTTCGGCCGCTCCTGTCCGGTTCACAACTCCGTCAAAATACTTATTGCTCATGGATATTGTACGGTTTACCAGGTTGCCTAGGACATTGGCAAGTTCTGTATTATACCGTTCCACAACAAGCTCCCACGTTATTATACCGTCATTATCATAGGGCATTTCATGAAGAACAAAAAATCTGGTTGCATCAACACCGAACAGCCTTACAAGATCATCGGCGTATATAACATTTCCTCTTGATTTGCTCATTTTTTCACCGCCCTGTAACAGCCAGGGATGTCCGAATACCTGTTTAGGCAGGGGCTCGCCCAAAGCCATCAAAAAGATAGGCCAGTATATAGTATGGAATCTGACTATATCCTTACCTATTAAATGAAGGTCCGCAGGCCAGAACTTTTTATACTGATCGCTTGAATTACCGTCTGCATCATATCCTATTCCCGTAATATAGTTTGACAGGGCATCAAGCCATACATAGACCACATGTTTATCATCAAAATCAACCGGTATACCCCATTTAAAGGATGTACGTGATACACACAGGTCCTGAAGTCCCGGAAGGAGGAAGTTGTTCATCATTTCATTCTTCCTTGAAACAGGCTGGATAAATTCAGGATGGGTATTGATATGTTCGATCAGCCTGTCTGCATATTTACTCATTTTAAAGAAATAAGCCTCTTCCTTGGCAGGCTTAACCTCCCTGCCGCAATCGGGACATTTACCGTCCACAAGCTGTGACTGTGTCCAGAAGGATTCACAGGGTGTGCAGTAGAGACCTTCGTAGGTACTTTTATATATATCTCCCTGATCATAGAGCCTTTTGAATATCTTCTGGATCTGTCTCTCATGGTCTGCATCCGTAGTCCTTATGAACCTGTCATATGAAGTTCCCATCATATCCCACAGGCCCTTGACGACCCCTGCCACCTTATCCACATATTCCTTGGGTGTGACTCCTGCAGCAGATGCTTTCTCCTCTATCTTCTGACCATGTTCGTCAGTGCCTGTCTGAAAGAAGACCTCATATCCTTCCTGTCTCTTATATCTGGCAATTGAATCAGCCAATATTGCTTCATAGGTATTCCCTATATGGGGTTTTCCCGAGGTATAGGTTATTGCGGTTGTAATGTAGTATTTTCCCTTATTTTCCATTTTCTCTCCTTCTGATGATTGATATTTTATTTAGAAACTTTTAATAACTTATGTATTTTAATACTGGACCTACTCTCATTGACTCTTTCGGTCTATTTTATAAAAATTAAATTTACTTTTAATCTTTGTCGATCAACGCATCGTACACTTCCCGCTTACTTATCCCCCTGTCCTTAGCCACCTGCTTCATACATTCTTTGCGGTCCAGACCCTTATTTTCATATAGCTTCATATGTTCCTCTATGGACAGCTCCTGCCAGGATTCATGCTCTTCCTGCCTTATCTCTTGCCTGCTCTTTCCCTCAATACAAAGGACATATTCACCTCGGGGTTCATTAACACTGTAATAATTAACGGCCTCATCCACAGTAAAATGCAGCACCTCTTCAAACTGCTTGGTCAGCTCCCTGCAAAGAGCCATTTTCCTGTTGCCCAGACTGTCCTTAAGGTCCTTAAGAGTCTTCTTTAGATGATGTGGGGCTTCATATATGATAATTGTCCTTGTTTCAGCTGCAAGCTCCGTAAGAATCTCCCGGCGTTCTTTTTTTTCATACGGGAGAAAAGCCTCAAAACAGAACCTCTTTGTTTTAAGTCCCGACAGGGTTAGGGCCGTTATAAGGGCACATGCCCCGGGAAGTGATGTTACCCTTATACCGGCATCATAACACATACGGACAAATACCTCTCCGGGATCTGATATACCCGGGGTTCCCGCATCGGTTATAAGGGCTATATCCTTACCTTCTCTAAGCTTATTTATCAGTTCTGCCGCCTTATCATACCTGTTATACTCATGATAGCTTGTCATCGGAGTCTTTATCCCGAAATGGTTTAACAGCTTTATCGAGTTTCTGGTATCTTCAGCCGCTATGATATCGACTTCTTGTAATGTATCAACCACCCTTCCGGTAATATCGTTGAGATTACCTATGGGTGTTGCACATAAATACAGTGTACCCTGTCTCTTGTCCGTCATTTTTCTACTCTGATCATATTAGATTAAATCATGATTTAAAAAGATAAACCTTTAATAACGATCGTTATGTATGTTAATAGCCATAAATATCATAAATCTCATCCGTGTACACTCCGGGTTTTGTATAAACGATAAGGGGCTTCTCAACGGTCAGTCGCGAATTACCTCCCTTCAAGGCCTCGATAAGTACCATATTGGGTTCCTTATCCACAAATGGATGTACAAGCTTAAGCCTTTTGGGTTCCAAACGATATTTAGTCAGTACGGAAAAAATCTCAACCATCCTGAAGGGCCTGTGTACCATATAGAACCGGCCCTTGTCCTTAAGGAGAAAAGCCGCCTCTCTTACTATATCCTCAAGTGTACAGTATATCTCATGTCTTGCTATTGCCTTCTCCCTGTTGTCTCCCGTAAGTCCGTGATTTCCTATCATATAAGGTGGATTGGTCGTTATGACATCAAATGAAGAAGACTGAAAACAGCTTCTTGCATTATTAATATCATCGCACACTATGTCAATCTTTTCTTCCAGTCCGTTTAGCCTAACACTCCTTGTTGCCATATCGGCACTTTCTTCCTGAATCTCTATGCCTGTAAAATGCTCTCCCTTTGATTTTGCTTCCAGCAAAATAGGGATTATCCCCGTTCCCGTCCCTATGTCAAGGACCTTCTCACCTTCCTTTACTATAGCAAAACCCGACAGAAGCACGGCATCCATGCCAAAACAGAACTTTTTTTCATTTTGTATTATTTTGTATCCGTTTCTTTGCAGATCATCTATTCTTTCGTTATCTCTAAGGTCAATCATCGTCAAGCTTTGATTTTCCATCCTTCTTCTCCAGTTGTTCAAGGGCTTTAAGATCCGCCTCCTGCGCCTTGTCGGACTTATCTGCCTTACGATCCCTTTTATGCCTGGGCTTGAATTTAAGATCCTCTGCCTTATATTCTTTTATTTCCTTCTCATCACCCTCTTCAATGACCACCTTAACAAGCTGTCTTAACACATTTACTCCTGCAACCTCTCCCTTAAACCCGTCATTTGTGGTCACGCTGTCTCCAATGTTCGGAAGCTTTTTATTAAGCTCTTCGTAAGTCTCTTCCTCGTTCTTAAGACAGCACATAAGCCTTCCGCATATACCGGATATCTTGCTTGGATTTAAGGATAAATTCTGTTCCTTGGCCATCTTGATCGATACCGGTGCAAAATCAGACAGATATGTATGACAGCACAGAGGCCTTCCGCAGAAGCCTATTCCTCCCAGTATCTTGGTCTCATCCCTTACTCCTATCTGCCTAAGCTCTATCCGTGTTTTAAAAACAGAAGCCAGGTCCTTTACCAGCTCCCTGAAATCCACACGTCCGTCTGCGGTGAAATAAAACAATACCTTGTTGTTATCAAAGGTGTATTCAGCATCTATAAGCTTCATTTCAAGCCCGTGTTTTACTATTTTTTCCTTACATATCTTGAAGGCTTCCCTTTCCTTTTCCCTGTTCTTTTTTTCTTTTTCAGTGTCCTCCTCGGTAGCTTTTCGCATTACCGGTTTTAGGGGTGAACTGAATTCCTTGTCCGCAAGATCCGAAGGCGGCATTACTACAGTACCGTATTCAACGCCTCTTGCAGTCTCCACTATCACATGATCGCCTCTCTTAAGCTCTATATCCCCCGGGTTAAAATAATATATCTTTCCCGCTGTCCTGAAGCGTATTCCTATGACTTTTAACATTATTCCTCCTTTATAGCCAGAAGCAAAAGCTCCATCGCCAATTCAAAATTTACATTAGCCTTTAACCTGACTTTTGTTTTTTCTATTGCTTCTATTATCCTCTCAACGGCCTCGTAAGAGCTTCTGTCCGCCCTTTCACGTATTGGCTTTATCTCTTCCTTGAATACAAGGCTGTCAAGATCCCCCGTTGCCTTAAACATTAATACATCTCTGTACCAGATAAGAAGGATATCCAGATAATCCTCTATGTTTATTTTATACGCACTTATCTGATTCAATGCGGATACGAACTCGTTCATATCCATTTCATGAGCGTATTTTAGTATCCTCAGCGCATCATTTTTGATATTATCAAAGTCCTCACTTGTTGCAAGATGTTTGGCCTTACCGATATTACCCCGCGCAAATGCCACACATATATCGGCCTGATAATCCGGTACATGGATCCTCTCCATGAGATACTTTCTTACTGTTTTATCGTCAACCGGTCTCATGTTCAGTACCGTGCTTCTTGATATTATCGTTGGCAGCAGGGCTGAAATGTTGCTCGTAAGAAGCATTATCACCACATAATCAGGCGGCTCCTCAAGAGTTTTAAGCAGGGCATTCTGCGCCTGAACACTCATTTTCTCTGCATCATTTATAAGATATATCTTCCACTTACCGTTGTATGGTCTTATCGAAACATCCGAAACTATACCCCTTCTTACATCCTCAACACCTATGGTTCCCGGTTTCTCATGTATGAGAGTGATTATATCCGGGTGATTTCTGGTTATCGCCTGCTTACAGGAATGACATTCCATACAGGGTTCAATATCCGTAGCATTCTCACATTCAAGAGCCATAGCAAAAGTTTCGGCAATAAACTCCTTACCGGCATTTTTTTCCCCATGGATTATATAGGCATGAGATATCTTCCCGCTCGTAAGGGCAGCCTTTAAATGTTCCTTAATATGATCTTGTCCTATGATATCACTGAACTTTGCCATGTTTCTTCCTTCAGGTAAAAATATCCAACAGCATTCCCTTTATCTCATCTATTCGACTGAGTATCGCAAGATGATCCTTCTCTTCTTTCATAAGTTCTTCAGCCAGAGAATCCAGGTTCTCATCTATGAGGCGGATTATACCGTACACCCGGTGGCGTCCCCTCCTGTCAAGAAAATTCTCCCTTGAAAATTTATGGGATCTGTTGACAACCTCATTAAGAAAATCCTTGATAAGGGTCCTGTACCGCTTCATATCCCTGACATCCATATGCTTGCCTATCTTCTTGCCCTGCATGGTTATGTCCTGGAACATCAGGTTAAGGCGCTCCTGTAGACCCTCATCATCTATCCGACTCATAAGTGTAAACTTAAACTGGTCATCAACCGGCTGAGTCTTATCGGTATGTTCGCTTACCGATTGAGTCGGTAGCATCTGATTGATCTTCATATCCATAGGCTATATCTCCGTACTGCATTAGCTTACTTTACATTGTCTATCTCTTTCAGGATATAATCTTCAATCTCACTCATACATGTATAAAGATTATTATTTTCAAACCTTTTTTCTATCCCTGCTTTTCTTAGCTTATCTTCCGAAAAGTCATCCGTATCCGTCAAAAATCTCCTGCACATCTCGGCATATCTGTGATTTCCGGGTTTCTTCTCCCGCTTCAAGGCCCTGGTCAATCTCTCGCCGTCCTCCACTTCGATATAAAGAGGTATAACAAGATGTGGACCAAAGTATGCGGCAGTTGCTACATATGAATCAAGAACCCCCAATATAAGATAATTATTATTTTTAAGATCAAGTCCTTCATCCTTAACGGTGAAGTATCTCCACAGACCATGGACCGTATCATATGATCTTTCCTCAATGATAAGCCCTTCAGCCTTCAGTTCTTTATACCCGTCCTCAGTAACATAATTATACGTAATGCCGTCTTTTTCTCCCTCTCGCTTCGGCCGGGTAGTGTACATGATAACTCTCTTAAGCTCCTCAGGATATTTACTCAGAAGCTTATTGTATATCGTATCCTTGCCGGTTGAGCTCTTACCCATTATATAAAAAATCTTTCCCATCTATCTTCCCCGGTATTTCCCGCAACAATCCCTATCCTTCCGTCTTTTGTAATTCCCTGTACATTAAGCTTACTTCTCATGGCTTCCTCTATCCCTTCTATATGCTCTGCGGTTATTTCCTCTCCGGGTACCAGAAGCGGGATTCCCGGTGGATAAAGGGATATATAGTCAGCGCTTATAAGACCTTTTGCGTCAGCAGCCTCTATATCCTGCCTGCTGCCTTCAAAAGCCTTGTATGCAGTTATTATCTGTTTTGCCCTTTTTGCATACAGCCTGCAGACCGTATCCGAATTGTTATTATTACCCTTCCTTTTATTGTCAGCAGCAAAAAGCTTCTCATCGATGCATTTTATCGCATTTTCTACCCTGTCAAAACCTTCCTGCTCATCCATAAGGGTAAGTATCATCAGACAGTATGTTTCTGCAGCCATCTCCGGCTGGATCGCATATTCATTTCTCAGGATATCATAAAGATCTCTTCCTGTAATGCCTGTTCCCACGGTTGAAATTATGAGCTTTCCGGGATCGTGATCATACAATCCTTCTTCCGATATCAACAGTTCCCTGCTTAAATGCTTTAGGCATTTAAGCTCCTTAAGTCCCTTATCCAGTTTATTTAAACGATACCCGAAAGCTTCAAAAAGCTCTTTTCCGTTATCCCCTATAAGGCTCATACACATATCAATGCCTGCCATCAGCAGGTATGAAGGAGAACTTGACTGGTATATCTTAAGCTTTCTCCTAATACTATCCCTGTTTACCAGGGAACCGTTAATGTGTATGAGTGCTGTCTGTGTAGGAGCCGGCAGAGTTTTGTGAACACTGTGTATCACTATATCTGCCCCCTGCCTGACAGCAGATGCCGGAAGTGTATCACAGAACCCAAAATGAGCTCCGTGAGCAGCATCCACTATAAGTATCTTATTATACCTGTGACATATCCCGGCAATCGCAGATATGTCAGAACAAACACCTTCATAAGTCGGTGATGTTATAACAACCACACCAGCATCGGGGTCTCTGTTTACAGCCTCTTCTATAAGGTCCGGTCTTATTTCGCCCACAAATCCCGGACCTTCCATATATTCGGGATATACATATCTGCACTCAAGCCTGCCTTCACATACCGCGTTATATACTGATCTATGACAATTCCTGGCAATTATGACTTTATCACCGGGACCTGCAGTACCAAATACGGCACTAAGCACTCCCAGAGTTGAACCGCCAACCAGAAAATGAGTCTCAGAAGATCCATACAGATAAGCCGCATATTCTTCCGACTCACGTATTATTCCTTTCGCATCATGCAGATTATCAAATCCGTCTATCTCGGTAATATCATACCTTAATGCTTCCCTTAGAAAGCCACCGGATATGTTTCCTTTATGTCCCGGCATATGAGCGGGATAATATCCTTTCTCAGGATACTCAAGGAGGGTCTCATACAGTCTCTTCATATCCCTTCCCATATCTTATCTTGACAGGAAATATTCATCCGTTATCTGGCGGTTATTCTCATCAAGCGTTGACTTGTAATCATCGATAAGATGATCGTATTTCCCAAGATTTATATCTATAACTGCCTTAAGCCTGTTTTTGTCCCATAACGGACCTCTGGTAATAAGCTTGATAATCTCGTAGTATTCCCTAAGACTTTCATTTTCTATCTGGTTCTCTCCGTAAAGGACCGTTTCGTTATAGCCTACGGGTGCTTCTCTCCACATGTGACCTATCCGCCAGTTATCTTCTCTTACTGCCGGCAGCTTGGACAGGAAGGGATCGCCAAGAGCATACAGATCATTAAGGTAAAGGTCGGAATTATAATATATGGTTATACCCGGAACCATTATAAGCAGTCCCGATTTAGCACCTGTATCCCTCAATTCCCTTATTCCTTCCTCATTCCAGGCATTTCTTATGACCATATTCCCGGTCTTTAAATATGAAAGTGCATTGTTATAAAGGCTTGTATACTGAAAATATCCATCTCTTTCATCGGCTATGGGTGATGCTCCGAAACCGAAAAGATACTGGTTTGTCAACGGTTTGGCCGAATATGAGAATATAGCAGCTGCCGAAACAAGGACTATATAAACCTTTTCAAACCGCTTACGCACCATACCGGGTTCGTTCTCATCCTCCATGTAGTTAAGCAGCATGACAAGTGATATCAGGAAGAGAACCGTAAAATGCCTTCCTACCATAAAATCACCACCTATATAACATATATATATGATATAGAGGATAACTCCAAGGATACAAAACACGTAATTACTTTTTTTGAATCGTATTGCCGTAAAGAACGCAATGAGCGGAACTATAATGAGTATCGGATCAAAACTTAATGAAACAAAGAGGTACTGCAGACCCCTTGCAAGATACTCAATTTTTGGTATATCCGTTCCCAGCTTAACATAAGCGGTATTTGGGAAAGGAAAACCATAATAAAAGATTGAAAAAGCCTCCCAGCCGATGAAGGGCATAAGTCCTGCAATCCCTATCGGTATGGCCTTTAAAAAGGCAACTCTCTCCCTCTTAGCCAGATATACATACAGGATCATGGGTATGAACATAAGTACCGCATCCATCCTGGTCATGGCTATAAGCGAAATCAGTATTGCCAGAACAAACAATCTTTTTGCATCATACAGCCTGTTCTTAAAATAATATTTAAGAAAAAGAGCTGTAAGGAAAAAGAGCATGCAATTCTCAAGTCCGCTTGTCGTATAGCTTATATAGCACAGACTCCCAACCATGGTAAAAAAGGCTATAAAAACATGTCTTCTTGTGTGGCAGAAGTTATTTATCACTATAACGTAAGCCATGGTCGAAAAGATGATGCATATAAGCAGGGAGCATAAAAACATATTGCGAAATATAAAGTATCCGCAGGCTATGACCAATGTAAAGAGCGGACAGGAAGATGCCGTTGCTCTTTCTCCTGCATTGTATACAAACCCGTTTCCAAGTACCAGGTTCTTGGCCATTATGTAAGCATGATATGCATCATCGCTCTGCCATGCAAGAGCCGTTATTATGATCAGAAAGATCGCTGCCGACATGAATTTATACTTATTTACCCTGTCGGACAGATAATCCTCCATGTCCTTTTTGATAGTTCTTATTCCGGAATTAAGGCTCATTCTTTACCTTGTTTCTTAACAAATACGTTTTTCTCGTTCTTCTTAAGCTTGAAGAGCAGCTTCAATGCTTCCGTTACGGATTTAAACTTTATGCTTGATTTTGACCCGATATAATTGATAGGTACCTCTATAGTATTAAGGTTCCTGCAATAATACCGCATCTCTGTCTGATACATATGGCCTCTTGACATAAAGGCATCAAGATCCATACTCTCAAGCACTTCCCTCTTAAAGGCCTCGAAGCCGCTGGTCATATCCTTAAGTCTTGTGCCAAGCACCATGTTGGCCAGTATGGTCCCTCCCGAACTTAAGAACCTCCTGTACAGAGGCTGATTGGTAATATCTCCTCCTGGCATGAACCTTGATCCCCAGACGCAGTCGTAGCCCTCATCCAGCTTCTCGATAAACTGGGGGATCTCTCTCGGAAGATGTGAACCTCCGCCATCCATTTCAATTATCTGCTCTGCCCCATCCTTAAGTGCCATCTTAAAGCCATACAAATAGCAGGTAATGACTCCCCTGGATTCTGCATGAAATATGAGCCTTATCCTGTCATATTTCTTCTCCATCTCCCTGATTATCTCCTCCGTCCGGTCCTTGCTGAACGAGTCTATCACAGGATAAACATAGAGATTATCATACGGAAGCTCCATTATCTGCTTAAGTACGCCCTCCATTGTCGTTTCTTCATTGGCAACGGGCATAACTATTATTGTTTTTTTCATCTATCAACCTCAAATGATCCGGTAAATTACCTTGATCCGTATATTATCGGGAAGCCGGCAGCGCCGTTTCCCATCACCGTGCAATAAGTCATAGTTCATATTATTGTAAACCAAATGCGGCCTAACATCAAGTGTTAAGCCGCATTTTGACCTGATTTGACCTGATATATCCCTGACTTTATCACTTTTCAAAATAATTGAATTAATTCGGGAACTATCAAGGCAAAGATAGCGGTAAAAGACCGATGCGTTAACCGCACCGGTCAATAATTACCACTGATATGATGTTGGAGAAGGATCAAAGCATCAATGCTGATAAAGCTCTGCCACACAGCTCTTCTTGCAGAAGCACAGTCCGTAGGATACCACTCCGGCGTATCCGTCATCGAGTATCACTTCCTCGTACTTCTTATCCCTTATCTGATCGAAGGCCTCCTGTATCCCGTCGTTCATTTCATTGTATTTCTTTCGCACCTTAAGCTCGAAGATATAGGCAGGATCTCTGGGGCGCAGGGGATATAGGACAGCATCCGGGCGGCCGTCACCCTCTTCCCTGTTTGACTTTGCCGAATAATGCGGTACACCGTTTAGCAGCGACAAAAAATACCCGTGGTAGAAGCTCTCATTCCCGTCGAAATAGCTTATGCTACGGGCAAGCAGATCACTGATAAAATCAGACATCTTCTCCGTGTCCTTATTCAATATTGCTTCATGCAGTTCATTCAGGCATGTATTTTTTACGACCTTATCAAACCACGAGCGTATCTGGTTCTCATAAATATATCCTATCTCCAAATTTGGAATCCGCATAGTAAGATATACATTTTTACCATCCTGCCTCTCGGACACCTTCTTCATATAGCCCGTAAAGAACAGGAAATTCCACAGATTATCCTCGCTATCACGGATATCTCCATAGGTGATATCCTCATGTATCTTCTTCTCGATCGTTCCACCGCCGATAAGTGTGTCAAGCTCAGCCTTCATATCATCATCCGAATTCTCAACAAGCTCCTTTATTATCGAATTGGATGAAGTATTGGCCCAGTAAGGTTCAGCGAATCTTTCCGGAGCTCCCACATGCTCGTCGACATAGGTTGTTACGCTCCACGGGTTATATACCTCGGCCTCCCCGAACAGATACCCGTCATACCATTCCTTTACTGTTTCTATATTACACTCAAGATCGTAAGCCCTGAGCATTTCCTCGGTCTCTTTCTGGGTGAAGCCAAAATACTCTCCAAAATCCCTGCTTCTTATTGATACAACCTTAAGATTATTCAGCCCGGTAAATATGCTCTCCTTACTTATCCGAAGGCATCCGGTCACAACCGCCCTCTCTAAAGCATCATTAGTCTTAAGGGCTGATTCGAAGAGTGATCTGATAAAATTAACCATTTCATCATAGAAGCCCCTGAACCAGGCATTTTCAAGAGGCACATCATACTCATCGATAAGGATCATAACATTTTTATTATGATAGAGCTTGAGACATTCCGATAATGTCTTTATCGCTGCTGCATATTTCGCACACTCCTGCTTAAAACCTTCATTCCATTCATCCCTACCGGCAAATCTCTTCTCCTTCTCATTCCAGATAGACAGTCCATGTAGCAGTTCCCTGTATTTCTCCTTACTCTCATCCGGAAGCTTATCGGATTTAAGAACATAGGAATGGCGTGAGAATTCCCCTATTATCTCTTCTCTAAGCCTTATAAACGCTCCGTAGAAGTCACTCTGCTTAGCTGACTTAAGGGACATATTTATAACAGGATACTGTCCCATCATACTAAGGATCTCATCTCCTGCATCCATTATCTTCAGATCCGTAAAATACCTGCTGTTGTCAACCGCATTCCCGTCACGGTCATACTCCAGTTCGAAAAAGGTACGCAGCATGGACAGGGCAAGGGTCTTACCGAACCTCCTCGGGCGGGTAAATAAGGTGACCTTTCCACCCTTATCTATAAGATCCTTGATAAGCATGGTCTTATCCACGTAATACAGCTTCTCTTTGGTAAAGTCCTTGAAAAACTCATACCCTATTCCGATCTTCTTCATCATCAGTTCTCCGCACAGGCTTAGTATTTTCCTGCATATAATACAGCCGGTTACCACATAAGTTTACTATAAAACCCGTACTTTTACAATCAACGCCCGGAAATAATAAGCCCTGCCGCCGGTCCTCTTTCGAACATATGCGGCAGGGCATACGGAGTTTGTGTTATTACAACATCAGATTATCACATGGTCACTTTGTAAGATTTTAACTATTGCAGCTCGTGTGACTTGATCGTGAAAGTACCAATGATGGCTCCGACATAGCCTTTATCATTCTTATCCTTTGCGGTCAGGATGATCGTAGCCTTGCCCTTGTTGATATTGTTCACATACCGGATATCAAAGTATTTTTCGACCTCCTCCGGCCTCAGTTCCACAGCGGTCTTGCCGATCTTTCCCTTGACTACGATGTCACCCTGACGTTTCTCATCATCCTGACTAAACCTGATCGGTGCCCCTGTATAACCGACTTTCGCAGATTTCGTACCGCCTATTTGGACAACGCTCAGCTTGAGCTTGCTCACATCCTTCATATCCTGACCGGCAGTCTTAACGGTATAGGTTACGGTTTTCGAATTGCCCATAAGGCTCTTTGCCTTCACGGAGGGAGCAACCTCAACGGTGATCTGTGCCTTGCCGTCATCATCAAAGATAAGGTTTTCCTTGCCGGTCAGCACAGCCCCTTTCTGCTTATACGTTACGGTATATTCACTCTTCTTTATCGCGGCTCCACCTATCGTAACAAACAGCCTCTTGTCAGGCTGAGCGAAATACAGCTTGCTCCCATCCTTTGTTCCCCGGATAAAATCTCCGGCTACTATGATTTCCGCCTTGCTCAGATCCGCCTTGTTTATCTTGAATTTTTGCGTGATCGCCCCGGCACCCTTGTAGTTGCCAAGGAAAGTGATCTTAGCCACAGCATCAGAGCCCGCCTCTTTGTTCTTTGAATAGGACACCTTATAGTCACGCCCCGGTACCAGGTTACGGGTAACGGATTCTTTGATCTTAGCCTGAACCTTCACATAAGGTGTGGCTCCGGCCGGTTTGAAGGCAGTACCATTTTGGGTCAGATCAACTGCATTCGTCACTGTCATCTTCGCATTCTTTGCGGGATTTATCCTGAAGCTTACTGTCTTGCTGCCGGATAGTCCATCTGCCGTGATAACAGCCTTGTAGCTACCCGCATCGATTGCCGGCTTCATGGAAACATAGACGTTACCGCCCTCAGGAAGATTATTAACCGCTGTTTTATCTTTGATATCTTCAACGGAGATCACTTTACTTCCCGTGTAATCGAAAGACTTCGGAATGTCTACGGATGCATCGATCTTCTCAACCCTGGAAGCAAAGGAGACAGTCACATCCACTGAGCTTTTCTCATCAAAGTTCTGACCCGCGCCTTTTATGGTGGCTTTCCTTGTCGCTGCACCCACCATATTGTCAAGCGTCACTGTATAGTCCGTATTATACTTAAGATTTTTACCATAATAGTTAGCCGCAGGCTTGATCTTATTATCGGCAGTGCCTGTCTTGTAACAGAGATTCCCGATCGCTGCATCAGCGATATCCGCCTTCTTTATCTCGAAGGGAACCACCATGGTCGAGCTGTAATTCCCCTTGCCCTTAACGAGTACCTGCGCCATGCCGGCATTTATATTGTTCTTATACGAAACACTGTAATCCACATCCTTCACCAGAGTCTTATTGCCATTGTTTACGATAACCTCAGGCGTGATCTTCTCTCCGGTATACACAAGCCTGCCGGGGTTCAGAATGCGTACTGTAAATTCACCGTTTTCTTCCGCATCGTCCTCATAATCCCTGTCTTCGGGGCTTTCAGCGATGGTATATTCAGCGGTGGATACCTTGCTTCTTGCATAGCCTGCGCAGACAGCGAAGGCTTTTATGGTCATATCACCGGTAACGGGCACGGGTCCTGTATAGAGCCTGCTTTCAAGCGTAGGGGTAGTCCGGTCTGTGGTGTAATAGATATTTGCTCCGTCCATGGCGGAAATAGTTACCATGGTGCCGGCTTCCACCTCACCGCTGCCGGGATTGAAGACCGGGGCGTCAAGCTGCTCCTGCGACTTCGCCACCTCATCTGCCATGACATAATTAGCGTTCATGATCTTGCCTGTGTAGCTCATGACACTCTTATCAACAGTCAGCGCTACATTACTACCTGTAGAAATCGGATATTCCAGCAGGATCTTACCGGCATAGGTCTTGCCACCTTCATCCTCGCCATTTATATAGGCAATCTTTATCTTTTCCGGTGTTACCTCAACGTCGTTCACCAGCAGAGAGAACTTATCCTGCGTAAGTGTAGTCGTATCCATATACTGACTGAACACAATGTACACGCCTTCATTGGCGGGAATAGCGGATTCAATCTCCGGAGGGTCAGAACGTTTAAGGTTGATATTCACATCCAGCTGCGCCGGAGCCACGGGCATATAATAAGTGGAACCTGCCAGGTCTGCGCCAGACCCATCATCTTTACCGGTGGTATATACATCATAACCATCCCCTGTAAAGGTCACAGACCACCTGCCCTCGGGAACCATCCACTGATAGAAGCCGTTTTCGTCCGTGATGTAAGGATTTTCCTGATCGTACTCAGCGGCATTCCATACAGTGCGCTTTCCGTCATTGTCCACCTCATAAATGGTTGCAGTAACGCCCTCTATCCGGTTACTCTTTACGCCCTCATACACCACGCCCGATGGGTCGATCACAGGCTTTCTTGTGCCGGGAACCGGCAGAGTGATCTTGGGCGGGAACAGCTGCGGAAACTTTATGCCGGTCTTGCCGCCGCCGGGAGTAGTCTGTCCGGGAGGAACGCCTGGACCACCCGGACCTGTGGGTGTGCTGGGAGTGCCCGGTATCGCCGGGGTTCCGGGCGTTGTCGGAGTACCCGGTGTCGTCGGAGTGCCCGGTGTCGTCGGGGTGCTGCCGGTGCCCTGTCCGTTGGAATCCTGGCTTTCAGGAGGCGTGGTGCCACCGTCCTTGTCCTTGTCATTGTCAGGCATTGGATCAGGTGGCATGAGACTGCGGTCTACCTTATAGCCACGGTTTTCCAGATCCGCTAAATCCTTGTCAAGCCGATCCCAATCCTCCTTCATCTGCTTCTTATCCTTCTCCTTCGCCTTGGAATTGCTGAAGGGCCAGCCGCCGTTTTGAGCCTTCTTGACCTTGCCTTCGACATATTTCTTACATGCCGATGCGACGCCGCCCTCAATGGCGTTGCCTACTAATTTGCCGCCCGCCTGCGAGGCATCATTAGCCTTTTTAACCTCCTTTAAGAACTCCTTACCGCGCTTCCAAAGCATATTGTTGTACAAGCCGCCACCCAGGCGGTCGCGATCCATATCAAGCACCGCCCAGCGTTCGCCGTAACCTCCGGCATCCATCTCTATATTCTGCTCAATGCAGGCTGCCATCATCTGATAGAAAGCGGTCTTGCCGTCACCGGAGAGATGGACGCCGTTTGGAAGAGCACCTGCCTTGTCTGCCTGAGGGCTTGCATCAGATTCCGACACTTCGTCCGTTATGACATCCTCAGGTGATTGGAGTATGCTGTCGCCATCGCTTATTTCATCTGTTATGATATCCTCAGATGATTGGAGTATGCTGTCGCCATCAGTTGATTCATCTGTTGTGACATCCTCAGGTGATTGAATCAGGCTGTCGTTATCAGTTCCGGTTGATTCGTCTTCTGTGACATCCTCAGGTGGCTGAAGCAGGCTATCGTTATCGGTAGTTCCTCCGGTAATTTCCTCTGCTGTGACATCCTCAGATGGTTGGAGCCTGCTGTCACTGTCTGTGGTTCCTTCTGCCGTTGCATCCTCAAGCGGCCGGAGCATACTGCCGTTATCGGTTGATTCGCCCGTGGTGACTATACCTGCAGACCTGTCATTGAATACGGCATCAACCTGTTCAAACGCATTGATCCAGCCGACCAGTGCCACATAGCATTTCGTCGCAGTATCCCAGCCCTCCGTTACATCAAAGGGAGTGCTGCGGGAATAAGTTATTTTGTTGTAACTCTCATCCTTCGTGTTCCACGTTTCCTCTGTATAAGAGTACGGACTTATGGTCGTGCGCGTCCAGAGCCTGTAGCTTGAGCTTTCATAACGGTCGATGATGACCGCTGTCGGAATGTCATCAACAACCTTCATTTCCATATACTCTTCGCCATCGAACTGTTCCGAAGCATTCTCAAACGGTTCGCGGGAGAAGACCTCATCAAAGACTTCTATCACAGAGTCTTTGTATTCCTCACTCTTATTGGTGATTGTATATGTTTCATTGTCATTGACCGTAACCTTAACCTCGCGGGTATCTTCATTGTTGTTATCGGTCAGGACAATTTTGCTGCCTGCAAGTGCGGCTGAAACTGTATCATAGTCAATCTTGTCATTAGACGCTCCATTATTCTTCGTCTCAATAAAATTAGTCCAATCGTCCTGATCTGCCTCTGCCTCTTTTGATTTTCTCGTAAAGTCATAGTCGGTATACAGCTTATCCGGTACCTTCGGGGTATACTCCACCCAGACTCCGGTCGGAGGATTGTTGCCACATAAGTAATTCTCCGTTACCCAAGCATTTTTTGAACTGTCGAAGGCTGCCTTCAGTTCTTTATCCTGATCGCCGCGGGGAACATGTACTATTACATCCGATACTGCGCTTTCATCTGTCACTGTAGTGCCGTTTCCATCCTCTCTTCCGTACGCAAACTTTACAGTGTACCTGATGGGGTTTTCCGGCAGATAGTACCAGTAGCCCTTATATGCGCCTGTCACGTTGTCCCACAGCAGTTCATCGTTTCCTAAGTAATCCATCACATAGATCTTGTCAAGGGCGGGGAGACCGGGAGTATATATAACGGTCTTTTCCGTGGCGGTATATGTGGTTCCGTCTTTCGTCACCACTGCGCCCACCTGATGTTCCTCGAAGCTGTAGGGGGCGTTAAGCGTCACACGTGCAGTGTATTGGTTGGTGTTTCCGGTGTTGGCCGTTGCTGCCACAGCACCGTCCAGGGTGATACTCACCGTGGAATATCTGGGGGCATTGCCATAGACCGAAAAGGCATACGTGGAGGATGTCTCCGGGGCGTATATACTCACCGCAGGGGTGTTCACCGCGGCCTCACCCACATACTGGTCGCTGTCTTTGCCCACGCTGACTAATGCCACGGCGGTCACCTTCCCGTAATCGCTTCGGTAACTCTGCCACTGTACCACCGCAGGCCAGCCTCCGTATTTTGTAATATCACTTATTTTTATCCTGTATTCACCCAAAAAGCTGTAGACATGGTCTTCCTTATTCGGATAAATAACGACATCCGAATCCGCCCTCTGACCGTTGATGTACACACTTCCGTTGAGAATGCCCGGAGTCGTATCCTGGCTACTGCTCTTCTGGTTGGTTACAAGCTTCACTTCAAGTTTTTGCTCCGTAGCGTCCTTTGGCATCACCGTTACCCGGGCGGAAATGATGGCATCGTCTGCATCCAGAGTCAGACCGGAGGAGGACGCAACGATCCCGGTAGCTGCAGGATAGGTATCGGGCAGACTGCCCATGGGCACCTCTATATAGTTGAAGCGGTCTGTATTGTTTTCTAAATTGACAGTCTTTACCAGATACAGATTGTTCCCCGCCTCATCCAGCTCCTTTTTTGTCTCTTCGAACGTCACGGCAGAGGCAACGAAGGGATATGCCTCATTGCTAATGGCTAAAACAGTATAACTCCCGGCATAGAGACTACTGCTGTACCGCGAAAATGTTTCCTCTCTACTCTCATAAAACATCCAACCATCTGTAGGAATCCCCTCATTGTCATATACACGCATACAGACCTTACGATTGGCGTCCTTTGATCCGGTTATATGAAGAACTGTTCCGTATTCGCGGGCAATGTCTTCCAATGCGCCGTTTTTGTTCCCATCAAGCTTTACTGCCACCCTTGCCTTCCAGTCTCCTCCGTTCAGATCGACGTTCAGCGTATCACCTGCATTCAGTTCTTCTGTATTCTCAAAATAAAGACGGTATTCATTGCTCTTCCAGTCGTAAGACATGGAGGCCGGGAGCACTGTCTCTTCTTTTTTTATCTGAAAGCTTGCACTGTACGCCACGCTTCGGGGAACCCTTATGTATCCCTGGCGGGGTTTAATGGTGACAACACCGTTATTCCCCGCATAAACAGTATTGCCGGAGTCAGGTACACTTAATTTTTCGGTCGAAGACACATACAGGGAACTGTCGGCCTTAAAGGCAGCGGTAACTGTCAGATCAGCACCCATGGGCACTCCTGTAATGGAAATCTCACCGTTTTCATCAGTGTGTCCATCATAAAAATCCCTGTAGTTTTCGGATTGATCGGATACGGTGATCATCCCGGAACCTGAGATCGGGTTTCCGGCACTGTCCTTAAGGGTAGCTTTGACCGTGTACTTATTCCGCGGGATCAGAGTGAGCTGTGGATTATCATCCGTGACTTTCACTAACTCCGAGGGTACATATTCAAGGCCATAGGGAACAGCACGGACATAGGTCTCACTGCCGCACAGTAAAGACCAGCCTGTATGTATCAGATTCTCTGCTGAAACCTCATTTGCTTTATACCATTCACAGTAATATCCGTAATTGCCATCACTCCCCGTCACAGTCGGAGAAACGAGGCGAAGATCAGATGGAGTCACGTTAAGCGCAACATTAGTGTCTTCGGCACTGAATTCCTGAGCATCGACACTGAATTCCTTGGCATCGACATAGGTATGGATCTGTTCCCCATAGGATGTCCAATAGGTTCCGGTGACCGTAGCAGTATAACTGCCCGCGCTGGGGAGAAAAACCGCAACCCCGTTATCAATCTCGTAACTGCTGATTACATTTTCAGCCACCACCGTACCACCCTGCCTGACAATAAGGGTGTTGGACATATTATCGTTAAGAGGTTTACTGAAGGTGAAGGTAACCTTCGGATCCGTAACCCTGATGGTGACATAGACCGTATCGCTTGTGAAGGAATCGCTGCCCGTTGTTTCTGTGGCGTACACGCCAAGTGAATACACACCTGCCGCCGAAGGCGTACCGCTGACATCGCCGGTGGCCTCATTCACCCTGAGCCATTCCGGTGCGTTCACCACGGTATACTTCAGAGTACCGCCGTTTGGAGCAGTCGCTTCGATTCTGCCCAAGGAAACAGATTCTGTGCCTGTGTTGACAGTTCTTTTCACCCCGCTTACATACACCTCAGGCTTTTTTGAGGCTCCCGGAGCTTCTCCGGGACCTACGACCTGAACAACCCCCGGTACCGAAAACCCCCCATCTTCGAAATTAACGGAATACAGTTTACCTTTTTTGGTCACAAATTCGGTCTGATAAGAGCCGACGGCGAGCGAAAGAATTACGTTTTGAACCCAAATACCATTATTACCTTCAAGCCCTCCTGTTGCCCCTGAGGGTTTAGGATATATCTTACCCTTTCGCTCATGCTTGTCCGCGGTAACGATATAGACTTCAGTGATCGTATTTCCCTCGGGTACTCCCCCGGACAGGCTTAACTTAACCTTTCCGTCAGAATCCTGCTCAAGGTATCCGTCCGTAGTACCATAATCATATTCGCCTCCATAGATGATACGGTGACCGTCATAATAAAAAGCCATCGGAGCATCTGCCCCCGCCGATACCGGGACCGGCGGCAGGCTCAGGCACATTACCGCCGCAAGCAGCAGCGACAGTACCCGTCTTCCCAATCTTCTTCGACTCGTTTTTTTCATGCACATTCCCTCCATCGCTAATATTATCCCTAAAAGATTTACTATCGATCCGTCAGCAGGTGTAGATCAACTCATAAACAACTTGCTCATATCCTCCATCCCTCCGATATTTGGCGCAGACAGAAAGAAATATACAGGCAAGGCAGTTATAATGACTATGTAAGTCAATACCATGCTGACAGTTCTTGATAATCTTTCGCTCATCGCGACACCTCTTTTTTCAAAAATAGGGATGTCACAATACTTACGAATTGTAACATCCCTATCAAAATCCTGTATACTACTCACCTGCGCAAATTTTTTAGATACCGGCCTGATCGGGCTCACTCCGACATATACTTCTGAAGCAGAGCTACCCTTGAACCGGTAT
Source organism: Lachnospiraceae bacterium UBA3641 (assembly GCA_002373875.1). Lineage (GTDB taxonomy): Bacteria > Bacillota > Clostridia > Lachnospirales > Lachnospiraceae > UBA2868. The sequence goes on along the minus strand of DFKQ01000088.1, from coordinate 3,882 downwards.
CGGTCTTTCTGTAGATCGACGATGTAAGAGAGACAAAGCCACGTCTTGACACTCCAAGCTCCTTTGCCATATCATCTCCCTTTTCATCCTTAGTCATAAGCAGTGTAAACACCTCGCACTCCCTCTCCGTCAATCCATATCTTGATACGAATTCCGTCATCTTATCACCGGTGTTTACATCCGTATACTGCTCACCTGCAGTATTAACTTCATCCTCCCTCCACATAAGAATGATTATTACCGCAAGGAGTGAAATATCTATAATGAGCACAGGCAGCAGCGGCAGGGCTGAGAAACCCACAAGAACAAGAAGTGCAGTGAGAAGATTATCCATCGCCCTGAATGCCACTGCCGTATACATATTTTGATTAACGGAATAATGCCGCATAAGCTTAAGAGAATTGTAAACAAGACACATCCCCAGATAAAAGTAGAAAAAGCACATATCAAATATGTAGAATCGTTCCTCAAGAAGCAGGGCAGGCATAAGGATTGAAGCTATCGCAGCTATTATCATAACTACCGTCGCCACATGCCTCTTCCCCAGATCCCACAGAAATCCCATCAATATAAAGCCTGCTCCGCAGAACAGCCTTGGCCACGAGAAGAAATCGGCAGTATCAAAGGCACGCTCCATCTGACCGTCAAGATATGCTCCCGGTATATCAAAACAGGCAGCTGCTACTATCAGGTAAATAAATTTACGGTCCCGAAATCCAAAAACAGATGACTTTCTCTCTGCCCTGTTATCGTCCTGCCAATCATTTGCGGTTTTAAAATCCCATATTATCATGCTGATACACATGATGCACATTACAGGCGCAAGCATTCGGCCAATATTCCATCTGATCTGGATAATGAACTGCACAATGATCGATATTCCAAGAGCCGTTCCAAACATCCTGCCTGTCAGGCTGCTGTCACGCATCCTGTGTGTAAACCGCACATACACCATGCCAACAAGGTAGCCCATAGCGATCGGTGTCAGTATCATAATTGCGATAATGCCGGAATAACTGCCTACGGATCCGGCTGACAGAATACAGACAATGTACACTGCACCGGATACTACGGACAATAACTTAGTGCCTTTTACAGACATTCCCATTGTCTGTCTTACGAAAGGATAGAGCAATAATCCCACTGTGAGAGTCAGGGACTGTAAGCTGTACAGAAACATATGCCTGCCCTCAACGTTCCCCGCTATATCCCTGTTGAGCATGCTCATTGTAGTAGTATATAGAAGGCATGATATTGTTAGAAAAACCGCTGTTACTTTCGTCTTCCTGTCCATAAGATCTGCTTCTCCATCCGATCAAGCTTTATCTTAGTACTTCTCCTTGATTATCAGTTTACAATAAGATCCTATCCTTTACAATCATACGGAAGTAACAGACCCTGACTTTGTTTTCTTATCTTTTGATCACATGCCCTGAACGATCGGCTGAATACCCTGTTAAACTCTATATGATTTATCTGCTGAGTTCATCCGCTAGCGTAAGAGCTCTGTCTACAACCACATCGGAGTTGTAATGCTGCCACTCGCCCCATCTTCCGAGGCCTGTTATATTTCTTTCCTTCATGTAAGACAGGAGCCGTTTCATTATCTCTTCTTTACCGATAGTGTTTAGAGGATATGCATATTTATTTATAAAACAATTATCCCTGTCATATATCACATTCTTAGCTTTTCCGGATGATTTTGCGCTCACAGATGCAGAATCACCTGATTTTTGATGTCTGGTAAGATTCGTCTCCGTCCAATATCCCCTGGATCCCGGACAGAAATTATGTCTTACCAGGATTCTGTGATATGATAGTTCGGGGTCTGGATAATAAATCCAGTGTGCGCTTGTATCAAGCTTCTCATCGATGTATTCTACTACAACCGAAGTATGTTTAAGCTCCTCCATATCCTTAAGATATGCTTCATCCACGCCCTTATATTCCTTAATATCCGTCCACGGTACAGTCGTGATTATATGTTCCGCTTTATAGGTATCATTTACCGTAAGTCCATCAACATCCAGCTTATCCACAGCTTCACCGTATCTTATCCTGTCACCCAGACGATCAGCAAGACGAAGCCACAGTTCACCGTAACCATACTCCTTGGGATAATAGAATCTAGCATGCCCGGGCTGTGAACCGTAGGCCTTCTTCTCAAGACAGCTTATAAGCGTTTCTTCAAAAGAAACATTCGGAAGCTTGTTAAGCCAGTAAGTCCCGAGTTCATTAAGATCCTCACCAAACATCTTCCGATTATACGGGATCATATAATCCTCGGCGATCTTATCGCCAAGCTTCCAGTATATCCAGTCAACGAACTTCTCCGGCATCTCCTTACCGAGATTGCAACCTGCAACAGCGATCGATTTAAGATACTGCACCTGATCTTCAAGGCTCATCTGCCAGATATTTGCTTCTATCGGACTGTTTATCGTATTACCGTTAATAACTATCCTTGAATCCCGATCATATTTATCCCATAATTCTTCACTCATAAAGGGAAAAAGAAAATCAAGCACCTTCGGATTTCTGACATCAAGGAAATGACCGCCTCCTATATCAAGAGGAGCTCCTCCTGTATCCTTGCTCCTGCATAAACCACCGGCCTCATCTTCCTTTTCAATAACGAGAAAATCATCTATACCATTCTGAAGCAGTCTGTTTGCAAAGGCAAGGCCCGCAGGCCCTGCTCCCAGGATCAAATACTTCATTTAATCTCCTTATCAAAGCACATAGTTTCAGTTATTATACTCATAATTCAGCTTAAAAGCAACTTTGTGGCCTTATTTAACGTCTGTCCGGGATATTCCTCCGAGAAATAACCCTTACCCGACAAATAGTCAATGTAATATCGAAGACCTAACATAAAACGGTTCTTTTCTATATTATTGATGATCAGATTCATACTATTCTGCGTAAATCCGCTACCCGAAGCATCTTCATACCCTTTTATAAATGCTTCAAATGCATGATTTATCATATTTCCCTCATTATCCATACAGCACGAGCGAACACAATCGGCAATGTCATCATATAAAGATCCCGCCATTATAGTATCAAGATCTATGAAACCGGCTACCCTTCCTTCTCTTATGATCATATTTGACATCTTGGCATCTCCATGGATAATGCTGCCAGCCGGGACCTTTATTTTGATGTATTTTTCGATATTATTCTTTATAACTTTATCTATATCACTGATCCTTTTCACAGTCTTTTCATTTTGAAAAAGATATTCTTTATAATAATAAGAAAGATCATGAAGATGAGATACAGTCCTGATGCTTTTTATTCCTGCACAGCTTTTAAGAATGAAATGAAGCTTCCATAGACCCCTGCCGATCTCGTATTTATCAACATTCTTATATTCCGCATCAACAGAGGGAATATACTTGTACATCCGCCATATATTTCCATTAAGATCACAGTGAAAGTACCGGTCTTCGTTATCTTTAAGCCATACCGGAAACTCAAAATCTTCCGAGTTATCTGTATTATATTTTTCACATGCAGACCTGTAACATAAATAATTACTTATAAGACTATCCTGATGTTCCAGAAAAAGTTTTTTGTTGAGAGCCTGTATGATATAGGTATTATCACCCTTTATAAAAAAGCTTTGATTTATATGTCCCGTTGAAATCCGGTTAATTTCTCTGACATTTTCCGGTATATATGCACTTATGAGTTGATCATTCGGTTTTTCATTCATATTATCATCCATCATGTAACAAAAAAACAATCCGTAAACGGATTGCTTAAGTAGCGGGGGATGGATTTGAACCATCGACCTTCGGGTTATGAGCCCGACGAGCTTCCAGACTGCTCCACCCCGCGATATTATTAAATGGGCGGAGGTGGATTCGAACCACC
>DFKQ01000104.1 GCA_002373875.1 Lachnospiraceae bacterium UBA3641 | reverse complement strand
TGCAGGAACTTGGTAAGCCCGGTCAGCTGTACTTCATAGCTCAGTATGATGCTGACGGTAATGCCAACTATGAGGCTTCAACAGGTCAGCTCAATAAGACCATCGAGGAGCTTCAGGCAGACGGTTCCATAGTACTTACAGGTACGGATGTTCAGTCCGCTTCGGGTGGAGCTTATCAGGATGAGCTTAAGGGTGTTCAATATGTTGTTGAGCTTACGCTTACCCCGGACGGAACGAAGAAGTTCGCGGATGCCACGACCAAGGCCGTAACAAATCATGATTCGATCATGATCTACTATGACGGAGCGGCAGTAAGCATACCCACGGTTCAGGCGGCCATCACCAACGGTCAGGCCCAGATCACGGGTATGGAAGATGCGCAGAAGGCCGAGAATCTGGCTTCAACCATCAGGATCGGCGGACTTAAGCTTGCTTTGGAGGAGCTCCGTTCGAATGTTGTGGGTGCGCAGCTTGGTTCGGAGGCCATATCGACCAGTATCAAGGCCGGTATCATCGGCTTTATCATCGTGGTGATATTCATGATCGCTGTATTCTTTATCCCCGGTGTGTGTGCATCTTTGGCTCTTGCATTGTATATAGTTATTGTTATGGTGCTGCTTAACCTGTTCTCGGATGCGTTTTCGCTTACTCTTACGCTTCCGGGTATCGCAGGTATCATTCTTTCGATAGGTATGGCGGTAGACGCCAACGTTATAACCTTCGCACGTATACGTGAGGAGATAGCGGCAGGCAAGTCGGTTAATACGGCGATCAAGTCAGGTTACGAGAAGGCATTCTCGGCGATCCTCGACGGTAATCTTACAACACTTATAGCAGCTGTGGTTCTGGGAATCCTGGGAACGGGTTCGATCAAGGGCTTTGCAATAACGCTTGGAATAGGTATTGTTGTTTCCATGTTTACTGCCCTTGTTGTTACCAAGAAGCTGTTGATCGCCTTCTATGATCTGGGACTTAAGGATGAGAAGTTCTACGGCAAGGCCAAGCAGGGAAGGAACTTCGATTTCCTCGGCAGGAGGAATATCTTTATCGGAATATCCGTAGCAGCTATAGTTGCAGGCTTTATAGCAATGGGAGTCAATGCGGGAGCCGGAAGGCATGCCCTTAATCTTTCGCTTGAATTCCTTGGCGGTACTTCAACCAACGTAACCTTTAACGAGGATATGTCAGTTTCGGATATTGATGCCAAGGTTGTTCCCATAATAGAACAGATCACCGGTGATGGTAATGTTCAGGTTCAGAAGGTTGCCGGTAACAACGAGGTCATATTCAAGACCAGGACCCTTTCGGTGGAAGAGAGAACCGAATTCACCGATAAGATGGTTGAGAACTTCGGGGTTGAAGCTGAGAAGATAACGGCTGAGACCATCAGTTCGACAATAAGCTCCGAGATGAGCAGGAGTGCCGTTATAGCCGTTATAGTTGCCACTATATTCATGTTACTCTATATCTGGTTCAGGTTCTCGGATGTCAAGTTCGGTTTCGGATCTGTTATCGCCCTCATGCATGACGTTCTGGTGGTACTTGCATTCTATGCATTCTCCCGTGTGTCTGTGGGTAATACCTTTATAGCATGTATGCTTACAATAGTAGGTTACTCTATCAACGCAACGATCGTTATTTACGACAGGATACGTGAGGTGTTAAGGGATAACCAGTACAATACAATGTCACTTGAAGATAAGGTTAACATGTGTGTGAACCAGACACTTACCAGAAGTATCTTTACTTCACTTACAACCTTTATCATGGTCGCTGTTCTGTATGTACTGGGTGTAACATCGATAAGAGAATTCGCACTGCCCCTTATGGCAGGTATCATATGCGGTACCTATTCGTCAATATGTCTGGCAAGTGCCCTTTGGTATATCTTTAAGACCAGGCTTGTGAAGAAGGCTTAGGATATGAAAAAGACCTCAACCGCTGCACATTGCGGTTGAGGTCTTTTTTGTTTTTGTCATTAAATGAACAATAGCCATTCGAATGAATGGCTATCGCACATTTATGAGGGGGAGATAGTGGGTGTGTCTCAACTATCTTCAAAAATATATTACTACCTAAATGTGTCAAAAATATGTTGATAATATAAAAATATAATAAAATAAATATATTTTTTATAAAATTCCATGAAATTTTATGGAATAAGTAAAACGATCCGGATAAAAGCCTATCACATTATGAATGAAATGGTGTAAAATATATAAGGTTTTTGTGTGGATCAATGTAAAGGAGTGATCATGAAACTTATAGAACTGCTTGAAGGTATTAAATTTACATGTATAAAGGGAGATATTGAACGTATCATAAGCGAACCGGTCTATGATTCCAGAAAGATATCAAAAGACTGCGTTTTTGTCTGTGTGAAGGGTGCCAACTTCGATGGTCATGATGCTGTTGCAGAAGCCTCGGCAAAGGGAGCAGCTGCCGTAATAGTTGAAAGGGAGGTCACGGTAGAAGGCAACACGGCAGTTATACTTGTTGATTCAACAAGATATGCCATGGCGCATATGGCATCGGCATGGAACGGTAATCCTTCCGCCAGGATAAAGACCATAGGCATAACGGGAACCAAGGGTAAGACAACAACTACATATCTTATAAAGTCAATCCTTGAAAACGCAGGCTACAGGGTCGGTCTTATCGGTACCATTGAAGTTATAATCGGTGACAGGCATATCCATGCCGATAACACGACACCGGAATCATATGTATTACAGGATTATCTTAAGCAGATGGTTGAAGAAGGACTTGATGCCGTTGTAATGGAGGTTTCTTCTCAGGCTCTTATGCTTCACAGAACTGCGGCCATTGATTTTGACTTGGGAATATTTACCAATATTGAGCCGGATCATATAGGCCCCAATGAACATAAAAGCTTTGAGCATTATCTTGAATGTAAGAGTATGCTTTTTAAACAGTGCAAAACAGGAATACTCAACGGAGATGACAAGCACCTTGAAGCAATCCTTAAGGATCACACCTGCAAGGTTGAGACTTACGGACTGGGGGAGGGATGTGACCTTGCTGCCGGTAATATTAAACTAATTAAGGACGGAGGTTCACTGGGGGTTACGTTCAGTATAAGCGGACTTATGGAGCTTGACGCCAGGATAAATACTCCCGGAAGGTTTTCGGTATACAATGCGCTGTGTGCAATAGCTGTTTGCAGGCACTTTAACATATCCGGGGAAGATATTAAGAAGGCTCTGCTTGAAGCTAAGGTTAAGGGCAGGATTGAAATGGTGCATGTTTCCGATGACTTCACCCTTATGATCGACTACGCCCATAATGCCATGGCTCTCAACAGCCTTCTCACCACGCTTAAGGAATATGAACCGGGCAGGCTTGTATGTGTATTCGGATGCGGAGGCAACCGGTCGAAGCTTCGCCGATATGAAATGGGTGAGGTTTCAGGTAAGCTGGCGGATCTTACGGTAATAACCTCAGACAATCCAAGATTTGAAGAACCTCTTGATATCATTAAGGATATAGAGACCGGAATAAGCAAGACAAATGGCAGGCATATATCGATTCCTGACAGGAGGGAAGCTATTAAATATGTCATAGAGAACGGACAACCCGGAGATATAATAGTTCTTGCAGGCAAGGGACATGAGGATTATCAGGAGATCAAGGGCAGGAAGTACCCGATGGATGAAAGGGTTATGATACGGGAGATATTACAGGAGCTTAAGGGAATCGATCCCCGATAAAGCTTACTCAATAATAGTTATGTAATAAGTTATGTAATAAATGCGATTTTTCTTGCTTAATGGGTCAATATATGGTATATTACAAAAGTTGCCGGGCAGTGCCCAAGTAGACACGTTTACGGATTGACCATCCGGTGCCTTGCTCTAAGCGGTGTATGGTTGCCAAAAGGTGGACGGTCAAGATGAAGTGAACGGAAGCTTAACAAATGGAGGTATAAAAATGAGCGTAATTTCAATGAAGCAGTTACTTGAAGCAGGTGTTCATTTCGGTCACCAGACCAGGAGATGGAACCCTAAGATGAAGCCGTATATCTATACGGAGAGGAACGGTATCTATATCATCGATCTTCAGAAGTCGGTAGGAATGGTTGATGATGCATACAATGCAGTTGCATCCATCACCGAGCAGGGTGGAACCATCCTTTTCGTAGGTACCAAGAAGCAGGCTCAGGATGCTGTTAAGACAGAGGCTGAGCGCTGCGGTATGTACTATGTAAATGAGAGATGGCTTGG
>DFKQ01000048.1 GCA_002373875.1 Lachnospiraceae bacterium UBA3641 | reverse complement strand
ATTTATTTCGTTTACTATAGCATATTTGGAATAAAATAAAAGTACCCGAAATGATACCGGGTACTCTTGCTTATCCGTGTGCGAGAGGATTCGAACCCCCGACCTTTTGGTCCGTAGCCAAACGCTCTATCCAGCTGAGCTACGCACACATAACTTCGTGTCTTTCGACGCCAAATTAATATAGCACAAGCGACGGCCAGCGTCAAGACCCAAATCCGAATATATCCCATTTCATTTCATATATAATGAACGAGTATATTTCCTTCATCTCACGACACTGATATAAGCGAATCGCCTTCATACATAAGCTTTAAAGTGAAGAAGTCATCATTTTCTCTTAGCCTTTTAAGAAAAATGCGGTCACCCTCCCACAGATTAAGCTCAGGTACCCTGTCAATATCCACCCATTTAAGGATGCCTTCGGTACAGGGGGTTTTAACGCCTTCAATAATGGGGATGAGCGATCCGTCGGTATCTTCGGACAGGCTTCCGTCAAACCTGTCAGCCGTATAGAGGAACATGTACTCTGTTTCGTATATGTCCGAGATAAAGGTCACTATACCCCGCAGCCTGTAAGAAGTGAGCTTGAGGCCGGTCTCCTCATATACCTCACGAAGGAGGCAGTCGTCGGGGCTTTCCTTATCCTCGAACTTCCCACCGATCCCCAGCCACTTGCCATGACTCTGATCGTGATCCTTCTTAACCCGATGAAGCATGAGGTATTTATTATCTTTTTCTATGTAACATAGGCTGGTATTCTTCATATCTGTGTTAACGGTTATTGTGTAAGAAAGTTCAGCAGGGCTTCGCATCCTTCAACTATATCTTCGTATGCCCGCTCAAAATTGCGTGTATACCATGGATCGGAAATATCCCTGGGATTGTCCGAGTAAGCAAGAAGGAGCTTGACCTTATCTTCGGGGTCACCTCCGAATATCCTTAGCATTGTGCTTACATTGCGCTGCTCCATGCCTATGATCAGGTCATATTTATCATAATCGTTACGCCTTATCTGGCGTGCCCGCTTGCCGGAAACATCCGTGATGCCGTGCTTCCTAAGCTCATCACGGGCCGGCGGATAGACAGGGTTGCCGACTCCGTTCCACACCTCTTCATCGGAAGTGCCGGCCGATTCGATGAAAAACCTGTCGGCAATCCCGCGCTTATCTACCATATCCTTCATAATAAATTCCGCCATGGGCGACCTGCAGATATTGCCCAGGCAGACAAAGAGTATTCTCGTCATTTTATACCTCCGGGGATTTATGATGTAGATGGCTTAGAACAGTTACCATTTTATAAAATATCCTTCTTACAGGCAAGCGTGTTGCCGGATATTTTAAAATTTATATGCTGTTCCGAATAGTTATTGTCAAATAACAATTGACTGATTGTTCATATGTTGATATAATGATTGGTAGTTAGCAAGAACTAACTGCTATATGGAGTATTAATAAAGATCATACCGATGTTATAGGAGGATTGGATCATGAAAGGCAAAAAGTTCCTTATAGGGGCTGTGGCCTTAGCCGGCCTGACCGGCGCAGGGCTTATGATGACCGCAGCCATGGGAAAGGCCAGAAGTTACAGTACGGACATAGCCGGATATACTAACATATCGGAAGAAGTGGAAGCAACGGGGGATGTACATGGTGAGAACAGTAAGACTTATTACTCGACCATAACAGCCCCCGTTGAATATTATGAGCTGTCAGCAGGTGACGAAGTCAGGGAGGGTGACAAAGTGGTGGGATATGACCTGACTGACCTGCTCACTGCCAGAGACCGGGCAGAACTCACCGCCAGATCGGCAGAAAACACAATGAACGGTCAGGTAAAAGCAAGCGACAATAATCAGGCCAAGTTCAACAAGGCTGCGGCGGATATAGAGATATACCGTAATTCCTATGCGCTTTTCAGGCAGGCAAGTGATTATATCAATCAGGGACAGTACCAGGAGACCTGGGATATAAATTGTATATCCAAGGGCCTGAACAAGGATATTGCCGAAAAAACGGGAGCCGTCAGTGCTCTGGAGGCTGAGCTTGCGAAGCAGCAGATCAAGCTGGCCGATCCGGTGATAGCAGCCAATCCCGTCCTCTATAAGGAGACGGTGGATGAGGTCAACAGGATCACTAATGACATCGAGAGTCTGAGCCATGATATAGGGAATCTTCAGGCCGATCTTGCCGGACTTCCGCCTACGACATTAAGCCCCGAGGAATATGCCGCAACCGTACTTAACGGCAACTGGATGTCGGACATCATGCGCAACTGGACCGAGACCTCAACACTTAAGAATACATATGAGAATCAGATACTTAACTCATATCAGAAGGAGCAGCTTAAGAACAATTACGACCTGTCGGCCCTTTCGGTTGATACTGCTAAGGAGAATCTGATTAAGGGCGGTGCAGGAGTTACGGTCGAATACGACGGCATAGTCACCGAGAGCTTTATAAAGGCGGGAACGATGGTGCAGAAGGGAAGCCCCCTCTTCACCGTGGAGGATTCGAAGAATATTAAGGTCGATGTGGGAATAAGCAAATACGATATAGGCAAGATAGAGGTCGGTCAGAGGGCTGAGATCGATATAGCCGGTTCGGTTTATGCGGGTAAGGTCACGGAGATCAAGCGCGTGGCGAAGACCGGTAATTCGGATAAGGCCAAGGTTACTGTATGCGTTAAGTTCGACAGTCCCGATGAGAAGGTTTATCTGGGACTGGAAGCCGATGTTACCATTTATACCAATGAAAAGCAGAGAGCGCTTACCATACCGTCGGAGGCATATTACGCGGATGATGACGGGGATTATTGCTATATCATAGATGAAGGGGCGATAAAGAAGCAGTATATAACCGTAGGACTTGAATCGGATGACCGGATAGAGGTAGCCATGGGCCTTAAGGAAGGCGATCTGGTCATCACCGACGCCATCACAGATGAACAAATAGGAACTAAAGCGGAAAGTAAATGACAGTTCGAAGCGCTTGCTGCTGAGAACGTGAGAAGATATAAAGATTTTTAAAAACAGAACCGGATATAAGGAGACGGGGGCAGAAGCCCGGATGTTATATGTTTAGAGGAAAAAAGAAAAAACCCGGACAGGAGCTTGAAATAGTGGATATTGAAAAAGACAGATCCCTTGATAAGGTTCCGGAAAAGCCGGGTGATGACAAGTCAAAAAAACGAAGGAAAAGAAAAACGATCAGGGAAGACAACGGCAAAATTGTCCCTGATAAAGGACACAATAAGGAACCGGTGGAAGAAGGTGAAGATGGACATGGTGTCCTTATAGAATTCGAGGATGTCTGCAAGAAGTATTCCCAGGGAGAAAATGAATTCTACGCTCTTAAGGATGCCAACCTCACCATAAACGAAGGCGAGATGGTAGTGATCCTGGGGCCTTCCGGAGCGGGGAAGAGTACCTTGCTCAACCTCCTTGGGGGCATGGACTGCGCTTCGAGCGGGCATATATGGTTTGACGGGGATGATCTGACAACCTATTCCGACAACCGTCTGACCAGATACAGGGCGGAAAATGTCGGAGTTGTATTTCAGTTCTATAACCTTATTCCGACGCTTACAGCCTATGAAAATGTTGCGCTTATGAAGGATATAAAGGATGGGACCACGGATCCGAAGGAGGCTCTCAGTGCCGTTGGTCTTGCGCAGCATATGCATCAGTTCCCTTCGCAGATGTCCGGTGGGGAACAGCAGCGTACATCGATAGCAAGAGCCATCGCCAAGAATCCCAAGCTCCTTCTGTGCGATGAACCTACGGGAGCCCTGGATACGGGAACTGGCAAGGAGGTACTGAAGCTCCTTCAGAGAATGAGCAGGGATAAGGGAAGGACGGTAGTGATGGTCACTCACAATTCCTTCTTTGCGGATATTGCCGATACGGTCATAAGAGTCAAAAACGGGGGTATTGAGAGTATTGTACGCAATGATGCTCCCAAGGATGCTTCGGAAGTTTTTTGGTAATTATCATAAGGGGAACCATCGAAGATGCTATTAAGAAAAATGTGGCGGGACCTTCTTAAGAACAAGACCCAGTTCATATCCATTTTTTTGATGTCCCTTCTGGGTATGCTTGTTTTTGTCGGTCTGGATGCCGAGAGCTCGGGAGCAGCAGCTGCGGTCGAAGCCTATTATGAAGAATATAATCTGTGTGATATCTGGATACAGGGAGCGGGATTTACCGATGATGATATACGTACCGCAGGGCATGTAACCGGTGTGAAGGATGTTGAGAAGAGGCTTGCCCTTACGGGAACCATGGACATGGGGGAGGGCGAGGATGCCTTTACGGCCTATATGTATATCAATTTCATGGAATCCGATGATATCAATTCCCTCATGGTCTATGAAGGAGAGCCCTTTGACGGTGAGGGTGAAGGAGCATGGGTTCAGGAATGGTTCGCCCGTACCAACGGGATAAGGCTTGGGGACAATATAAAGGTCAAGCTTGACAGCATGACCATTAATGCTGTTGTAAAGGGAATAGTTGATGCGCCCGACTATGTTTATTACGTTTCCGAATCCGATGTGATGTATCCCAATTACCAAAAATGCGGACTTGTTTTTCTTCCACCGTCGATGTATCCCGATCCTTCAAGGATCGTCTACAATCAGCTGATCGTGGATGTAAGGGAGGACATGAGTGATGATGAGACTGTGAACACCATTAAGGAGAAGCTTGAGAAGGCCTTCGACAGGGATGATATAGCTGTTACAGACAGGGATCAGAACTTAAGCTTTTCCACCTATGACGCCGAGACCAGGCAGCATAAGGCGATGGGACTCATGTTTGCTGCGGTTTTTCTGGCGATAGCCCTTCTTGGCATAGTCACCACCATGGCCAGAGTGACCAGGAGCCAGCGTACCCAGATAGGAACCCTCAAGGCTCTTGGATTTTCAAAGACTGAGATCACCTTTCATTATGTTTCCTACGGCTTCGTTATAAGCACTCTTGGCTGCATCCTGGGTGCATGGCTCGGCTATCTTACTCTTCCGCCGTGGATACTGGGGATGTTTGTAGGCAGCTATCTTGTTCCGGACCTTAAGGGCCGGGTAACGGCACTGGATATCGAGGCCATCATAACAGCCATATTGATATCGACTTTGGTAAGCTTCTTATCATGCCGCAAGGAGCTTAAGGATCCGCCGGCAGTGACTCTTAAACCGCCCGCACCAAAGAAGGTAAGGCATTCGGCTCTTGAGAAAAGCAGGCTGTGGCTTAAGCTTGATTTTTCCACCCAGTGGAATATAAGGGATATCTTCAGGAATAAACTCAGATCCCTTATGGGCATCATGGGTGTCGTGGGCTGTTCAATGCTCCTCATCTGCGGCTTTGGCTGCTTCGATTCAATTAACGGACTTATGGATAAGATGTACGGGGAGCTTATGACTGCAGATAACAAGGTATTGCTGAGTAAGGATGCCGATTACGGCTATGCCTATGATCTTGCCTCCCGTTATAAGGGACAGATGATAGAGGAGTTAAGTGTCGAGTTTGTGTCGGGAAGTGTCAAAAAGAGCGGATCGGCCACAATAATCGATAAGGGAAATTATGTGCATATTCAGGATAAGAACTTAAGGCCCGTTAAGTTAAACAGGTCGGGGATCGCCATGACAGGTAAGATGGCGGGTCTTCTTAAGGTTAAGGAGGGTGATTTTGTAAGGTGGCATCTTGTTGGGGATGATGAATGGCAGTACTCGAGGATCATGCAGATATACAGGGATCCGTCTGTCCAGGGGATAACCTTGTACAGGGAGGTCTTTGAAGGTATGGAGTATTCCTTCAGTCCGACGGCTGTTCTTACCAATAAAAGTCTTCCGGCGGACCTGTCTGACGAGGATGAGGTATCGACTGTGCTTAACGTGGCGGATATGAAAAGATCCTTTGCGGAAAGCCTTGAGATGCTCAATGCGATGGTTTACATAATGGTAATTGCTGCAGTTCTTCTTGGAGTTGTCGTCCTGTACAATCTGGGTGTGCTGTCCTTCGTTGAGAAGACAAGGGAGGTTGCGACCCTCAAGGTTCTGGGCTTTAAATCCGCAAGGATCAGGAACATACTCCAAAAACAGAATATATGGCTTACCGTCGCAGGCATCGGCTTCGGCCTATATGCAGGCTGGGGAATGCTGTATGTGATATGTACCACCGTATCCGAAACGCTGGATATGTATCCCATAATAAGCCTGCCGACATATATCATATCAATATGCGGTACCTTTCTTGTATCAATATCAGTTAACTTCATGTTCTCGGGGAAGGTCAAGACCATCGACATGGTGGATGCCCTCAAGGGAGTAGAGTGACACATTGGCTCTGAACCAATGTGAAACAGGGGGACGGTTCCTCGGTTCATTTCTCTCTATTACCGGTTTCGCTTTGCTTTATGAAATGAACCGAGGAACCGTCCCCTTGTTTCACTGGAAATGTGCACATAAATGGGGTATAATATGACATATCGGTTTTCTTGGGGAGGGAGAAATGAAGGCTTACCTGCGGAGGCTTTACAAAGACGGAGTTCGTGGCGAAGTGCTTATAAGCTTTGGAATCGTCATAAATGTACTTATGGCCTATATCGCCCATCTCTTGGGCCTGCCCATATATCTTGACACCATAGGAACTGTCTTTATCGCTGCCCTCGGGGGGCTCTTTCCCGGCATAGTAACCGCGGTTGCCACGAATCTTTTATGCTCGGTCTTTAATCCGGAGGCCATCTTTTTTTCCATAATAAATGTCTTTATTGCATGCTATACGGTATTTATCACCGGCAGGTCATCATTCAGGAAGAAGCTGACGGTGGCGGGCTTTATCCTGGTCACGGGCCTTGTAAGCGGCGGCGTCAGTGCCTTTATCCAGCTCAACGTCATTGACCACATGCAGAATAAGGCCATGGCTGATATTGTGGAAACATTTACCCTCCTATCCGGGCACATCACATATACTATCTTAAGCATTATCCTAAACATATTTGATAAGGCATTGAGCACCGGGGCGGCTCTTCTTATCATAAGCATTCTTCCGGAAACCACAAAAAACAGGATAAAGAACCTGGGCCTTAAGCAGAAGCTCCTTTCCGATGATGATTTAAAGCTCATAAAAAAGAGGGGCGGGGAAGCCCATACATCGGTGCGGACCAGAATGTCTCTTGTCCTGGTGGGGATATCGGTGTCGTTAGTGATCATCATGGGCACCATATGCGTGCAATTGTATTTTAATTACGTTAAGGAAGAGCGCAGGCAGGTTGCGCAGAGCGCGGTCAGGTTCGCGGCACAGGTCGTGAACGGCAACAGGATAGATGAGTATTTAAGGAACGGGTTCCAGTCCCCCGGTTATACGGAGACCAGGCAGACACTGGAGCATATAAGGGAGTCGGCACTGGGTGTTAAATACCTCTATATATTAAAGGTTGAGAGGGACGGCTGTTACTTCGTATTTGATCTTGACTCGGAAGATGCAGAGGCCTATCTGCCCGGGGAAAAGGCAGAGCTTGAGGAAGCCTTCCTGCCATATCTTGATGACCTGCTTGCGGGCCGCGCAATAGAACCGATCGAATCGGATGACCTCTCAGGCTGGGTGCTGACGGTTTATGAACCTGTAAGAAATGACAGGGGTGAGACGGTAGCCTACGCAGGTGCCGATGTGTCCCTTGAATATACGGCGGCCTATATCAATTCTTTTATTGTTAAGGTTGTATTCATCATGGCGGGCTTTTTCGTATTTGTCATCGCCTTCGGCATATGGATAACCGGTGTATATACGGCATTCCCGATAGGGTCCATCACATCATGCGTTGACAGGTTCGCAAAATCGGGCGACGATCAGGAAGTGCTTGACGATAATGTACGAAAGATCCGTGCGCTCGGCATACAGACGGGGGATGAGATAGAGCGTCTCTACCAGGCAATATGCAAGATGACCCTGCAGCAGGCCGAACAGGTGAGGGAAATAAGGCACTATACGGATTCGACTTCCAAGATGCAGGATGGTCTTATAATAACCATGGCGGATATGGTTGAGAGCCGTGATTCCGACACCGGAGCCCATGTCCAGAAGACGGCGGCTTACGTTAAGATAATCGCCGAGGGACTTAAAAAGAAGGGATACTATGCAGAGAAGATAACGGATAAGTATATAGCGGACTGCGTCAGGAGCGCTCCCCTTCATGATGTGGGTAAGATAAACATCCCGGACAATGTTCTCAACAAGCCGGGCAAGCTTACGGATGAAGAGTTCGCGATCATGAAGACTCACGCATCGGCGGGCCGTAAGATAATAGAGAAGGCAATAAGTACCGTACATGGAGAGAGCTACCTTAAGGAAGCAAGAAATATGGCAGGCTATCATCATGAACGCTGGGACGGTAAGGGCTACCCCGAGAACCTTCACGGGGAAGTGATACCGCTGTCTGCCCGTATCATGGCAGTGGCGGATGTGTTTGATGCACTGACTTCCCCCCGTGTTTACAAGCCGGCATTTCCACTTGACAAGGCCCTGTCGATAATCAAGGAGGGTGCCGGCAGCCAGTTCGATCCCAAGTGCGTTGAGGTATTTATGGAGAACTTAACCGAGGTCAAGGTAATTCTTAAGAAATACAATAATCAGGATGTGTAAAGGGGAATACCTGTCTATGAGGAAGGTCATATATAGGGCTGCGGTCGTGATGGCCGTAATGCTTTTCATAACAGCAGGATCATTTACGGATAATATAAGTGCCTCTGAGATAGAGAAGGGAGCCGGGAGAGCCGGGAACGGCGGCGGATATGCTCTGTCAGGTCAGATAGACAGGGCCGGTTATTCCGCAAGGATTTATGACGCGACAAGCGGCCTTCCCACATCCGATGCCAATTATATACTGGGAGCAAGCGACGGATATGTGTGGATAGGCGGTTACGCCGGGATAATAAAGTACGATGGCTTAACCTTTGAGAGGCTTGATACCAAGGGGGGTCTTACAAGCGGCAGGGGTCTCTTTGAGGACAGTAAACACAGGATATGGGTTGCTACCAACGATAACGGAGTGGTTGTGATCGACGGCAATGAAACCCATCATTTCACTTACAAGGACGGCCTTACGTCTTCTTCCATCCGGACATTTGCCGAAGACCGCATCGGCAATGTATATATCGGATCCACGGCCGGTGTAAGTTATGTGGATGCCTTGATGAACCTTCATGTTATAGATGATGAGCGGGTAAATAACGAGAGGGTATTAAGGCTTGTTTCCGATAGTGAAGGCAGGGTATACGGACATACGAAGAACGGTCATGTCTTTGCCGTTGACAGGGATAAGGTCCTGCAGTTTTACACAAGCGAAGATCTGGGCATTGAAACGGTAACGGCCATGCTTGCGGATCCCTTTGAACCGGGCAGGCTGTATTTCGGTACAGAGAAGGATGTGATATATTACGGTACTTTCGGTATGCCCGTAAGTCAGCTTAAGAAGATAAGTGTAAGTCCCTGTGAGAATGTTCACTGGTTAAGCTATGACTGCGGCAGGATATGGGTTTCTTCGACAACACAGCTGGGATATCTTGACCCGGATGATAAATACGTACAGATAAATGATCTGCCCATGGATTCGGCTATCGAGATGCATACATCCGATTATCAGGGTAACCTGTGGGTGGCCTCGGCGACACAGGGCATAATGAAGATAGTCACCAATAATTTCAGTGATCTTACGGGCAGGCTGGGCCTTAAGGATGAGGTTGTAAATGCGACGTGCCTGTTTAACGACAGCCTGTATATAGGAACGGATAAGGGCCTTAAGATAATAAAGGACGGCGCGGTAACGGAAGATGATCTTACGGCTTATCTTAAGGAAACCAGGATAAGGGACATACGGCCCGACTCAAAGGGCAACCTCTGGATATCCACCTTCACCTACGATCTGGGACTGGTATGTCTTGAAGCAAACGGAAGCATTACGGGCTATACCGTGGACACGGGCATGCCCTCAAATGAAGTCCGCTGTACCATACAGGCAAGGGACGGTTCGATCCTTGCAGGGACCAACGGCGGCATGGCCGTGATAATGGACAGGAAGGTCATAAAGACCTACGATAAGGCGGACGGGTTCAAAAACACCACCGTCCTTACTCTTGCACAAGGGGCGGACGGTGAGATATACGCAGGAACCGACGGAGACGGTATATATGTGGTCGAAGGAAGCAGGATAAGGACTATCGGCCGTGATGAGGGGCTTACAAGTGATGTGGTCATGAGGATCAAGAAGGATCCGGATTCGGATGTCTTCTGGATAGTCACCTCCAACTCGATCGAATTCATGCGCAACGGGATAATCACGAATGTGTCATCATTTCCGTATAATAATAATTATGACCTGTATTTTGATGATAACGGGGGCATATGGGTATTGTCCTCCTACGGGCTCTATCACGTCAACAGGGATGACATGCTTGCCGATAAGGTTACGGACTACAGCCTCTATACGACGGCAAACGGAATGACCTGTACACCCACATCCAATTCCCATTCGGCCATGGATGATGAAGGAAACCTCTATATTTCGGGACGAACAGGCGTCAGTGTTGTAAACATTGACAACTACTTTAAGGGTGACACTGAAATAAAAACAGGGATACGGTCGGTAACCTGGAACAACGAGAAGCTCCTGCCTTGTGAGGACGGTTCCTATATCCTTCCCGCAGGGAACGGACGTATACAGATAACACCGGCGGTCCTTGACTATACGATGACCAACCCGACAGTCAATGTGTTTTTGGAGGGAGCGGATGATGAGGGCATAACTGCCCCAAGAAGCGCTCTTACTCCTCTTGAATTTACAAATCTTAAATACGGTGATTACAAGCTCCATATCAGGATACTCACCGAAGCGACCGGAGAAGTGCTTAGGGATATGATCATTCCCATAGAGAAGAAGCCCAGGCTTTCGGAGCTTCTCATCTTCAGGATACTTATGGCCGTACTCGTTGCCGGAACCGCGGGCCTTATAGTGTGGCGTGTTATGGCAGGGACCGTCATCAGGCAGCAGTATGAGCAGATCAGGCAGGCTAAGGATGAAGCCGAGAGGGCCAACAGTGCAAAATCACGCTTCCTTGCGAACATGTCCCATGAGATCCGCACACCCATAAATACCATAATGGGTATGGATGAAATGATATTAAGAGAGGATGCGACGGGTGTTCCCCAGGGCTACTTTATGTCCATGATTAATTACGCCCTGGATATAAGAAACGCATCGGAGTCACTTCTCGGACTTATAAATGACCTGCTTGATATGAGCAAGATAGAGTCCGGTAAGATGAACCTTGTAAATATCGAATACGATACTGTTGATCTGCTAAGATCCATAGTCAGTATGATCAGGGTGAGGAGTGAGGAGAAGGACCTTACCTTCGATGTATGTGTTGATGAGGTCCTGCCGGGGCGCCTTTTCGGTGATTCGGGCAAGATAAAACAGATAGTATTGAATCTGTTGACCAATGCGGTCAAGTACACGAGTACGGGCGGCTTTGTCCTTGATGTGTCCGTAGAATCCAGAGAGGATGACAGGATAGACCTTGCCTTCAGCGTTAAGGATACCGGAATGGGCATTAAGGAAGAGGACATGGAAAGACTCTTCACTGCTTACGAACGCCTGGATGAGGAGAAGAATACGGGTATCCAGGGAACGGGACTGGGACTTGATATATCCAGAAGGTTCGCAGAGCTTATGGGAGGAGAACTCACCTGCGAAAGTACTTACGGGGAGGGCTCGGAATTTATCCTTAGGATATCCCAGAAGGTGATCGACCGGACGCCCATAGGAGTGTTTGTCGAGCATGATGACAGTGCATCCAAGGGTCCCTATGTTCCGAAATTTGTGGCTCCGGATGCCGATATACTTGTTGTAGACGACAATCCCATGAACTTAAGCGTGATAAAGGGTCTCCTTAAGGCTACAAGGATGTTCGTTACCACGGCCGAGTCGGGTGAGGAATGTCTTGACAAGCTTAAGTATTCCACCTTCAATATAGTTCTTCTTGACCATATGATGCCGGGAATGGACGGGATCGAGACCCTTGAGAGGATAAGGAAGGACTTCCCTGACCTTCCCGTGTATGCCCTTACCGCCAATACATCAGTGGGTGAGGACTTCTACAAGTCCAAAGGGTTTACCGGATATCTCTCAAAGCCCATTGATTCCGCTGCCCTTGAGAAGGCCATAATGATGCATCTTCCCGAGGAGATAATGAAGAAGGCGACAATAGAAGATGCCGTAGAGGAGATAAAGGAGCTTCCGCCCGAAATGGAGTGGGTTCATGAGGTGGAAGGCCTGTCTGTTGACGAAGGTATGAAGAATGCGGGCGGTGTAGGAGGCTTCATCCATGCGATAAACATGTTCTATGATACGATCAACGAGAATTCCAAGGTTTTGGAGGATGCATTTGAAGGAGATGACATAAGGCTCTTTACGGTAAAGGTACATTCCCTTAAAACCTCCGCAAGGATAGTGGGCGCGACAGACCTGTCAGAACTTGCCCAGAAGCTTGAGGACGCCGGCAATAAGAATGACAGGGATTTCTTAAACGAGAATGCCCCGAGGCTTTTAGTGATCTACGGTGAATTCAGGGAGAAGCTTAAGAGGCTTGAAAAGCATGAGGATGAAGATACTAAGGAGATGATCCCCGAAGATGAGCTTATGGATGCCTATTCGGCCCTTAAGGAGGTTGTTCCCCAGATGGATTATGATTCTGTTGAGATGATAGTGGAACAGGTCAAGGGCTATAAGCTTCCTGATGAGGATGCCGGCAGGTTTAAGGAGATAGAGAAGCTTCTTAAGGCTTTTGACTGGGACGGATTGGAAGAGATGCTTAAAAACATGCCATTATAAACAGGACATTGCTTAGAGGTAAAAACATGAAGAACAAGGTACTTATAACGGCCGAAAAGGAAACATTTCTGGTAAGAGTTCTCGTTAAAAAATCAGTTGATGCCGGGATCAGCTGCGAGTTTGTTCCATGGACGGTGGATGATATTAACAGGGCTTATGAGGGAACTGTTCTGGTGACCGTGTTTATGGACGGGGGCAGCAGGCCGAGCAGTGATGTTATCCATTTTCTCGGGGATAAGCTCTCGGATGAGGATAATAAGCTTATCATCGTCGGGGAGCCGGATGATTTAAGGTTTGTCTGCGATAATGTAAGGGGCGATCTTATATATAAGACATTTGAACGTCCGATGGACAATGGTGAATATGTCGAGGCTGTGTCGGGGTTTGTTAAGAAGATGGAGGCCGGTGACTATAAGAAGAGTATCCTTATAGTTGATGATGATCCGAATTATCTAAGTCTTGTAAGGGAGTGGCTGAGGGGAACATACAAGGTGTCCATG
This sequence comes from Lachnospiraceae bacterium UBA3641, assembly GCA_002373875.1. Taxonomy (GTDB): domain Bacteria; phylum Bacillota; class Clostridia; order Lachnospirales; family Lachnospiraceae; genus UBA2868. Next base: position 13,615 of record DFKQ01000048.1, on the reverse strand, counting down.
GCCAATTCCGGACTTCAGGCCCTTAAGTGGCTGGGCAAGAATAAGGCGGACCTTATACTCCTTGACCATGAGATGCCGGTAACCTCAGGTCCACAGGTCCTTGAGATGCTAAGGAGCGATGAGGAGACTAAGGACATTCCGGTCATCTTTCTTACGGGCAAGTCGGACAAGAATTCCGTCATGGCGGTTGTTGCCCTAAGGCCTGAGGGTTATTTCCTAAAGACCGTAAGCAGGGAAGAGCTGCTTAACAAGCTTAAGGATTTCTTTATTCTTCATAAGTAGAAAGAATCTTTATCGGGAGAAACGTTAATGTTTGAATTCATACAAAGACACCAATTGGAAATGATGCAGGCCTTAAGCGGCATATGCGGAGTAAGTACCGTGATGCTGCTTGTGACAAGGGCGCTTTCGGTAAGGAGAAGGGTCATACTTATCCTTATGCAGCTGACGGCCATGTTCCTTCTTGTATTTGACAGGTTTGCCTATATATATGCGGGCAACATGAGCAGGCAAGGCTATATTATGGTCAGGCTGTCGAACCTTATAGTATTCTTCCTTACTCCTGCAGTGGTTCTTGTTTTTGACCTCTATCTTATGGACCTTCTGACGGACGAGGGCGGTATGCCCGAGGCACCGAGACGGCTTAAGCTTGTTGCGCTCATCTCCTGTCTGGGAATGTTTCTTGCCCTTATCAATTATTTTACCGGTTTATACTACATAATTGACGAACAGAACAGGTATCACAGGTCGAATGGATTCCTCATCTGTTACATCATACCCATCCTGGGTCCCCTTATCCAGTTTTCGGTCATTGTAAAGCACCATGAACGGTTCAGCAGGATCATAAGGGTTTCCCTTTATATTTATCTTGTCGCGCCCGTAGTCGCATCCGTGATACAGATATTTGCATACGGTATTTCCCTGACCAACACCGTTATCGTTTTGGTATCGGTTGTTATGTATGTATTTGCGTATTTTGACATAAACAATGCCATAGAAAAGGCTCATAAGGATGAGACATCCCATTTGAGACAGGACAGAAGGGCAATAAGACATTTATACGATCAGACAGTCAGGGCCTTTATGACGGCGCTTGATGACAGGGATGCCTACAGCAAGGGCAGGTCCGTGAGGGTGGCTGACTATGCGAGGATGCTTGCGGAGGAGAGCGGACTCAGTAAGAAGGAAAGTGACGAAGTCTATTTTGAGGCTCTGGTTCACGATATCGGCAAGATCGGGATATCGGAGGATGTTCTTATACATGAGGATGAACCGGATGAAGAGGAGCTTAAGATCCTGCGGCAGAAGCCTGATATAGGCAGCAGGATACTGTCTTCGATCACTGAGTTTCCGGGGCTTGACACAGGAGCTAAATATTGCAATGAGAGATATGACGGAAGCGGTTATCCCGGGGGCCTTAAGGGCGATGATATCCCGAGAAATGCAAGGATCATCGCCGTGGCTGATGAATACGACCGGATGACATCGAGAAGGAGCTTTCGCGATCCCCTTCCCCAGCCTGTTGTGCGTGAGGGGCTGACTATGGCATCGGGCCTGACTCTGGATCCCGTATATACACAGATCATGCTTCGTAAGATAGATGCAGACGGAGCATATAACATGCGTGAGGAGGGTACGATACAGAAGGAGGAGGCAACTAAGGAGCTTCACTGCAGGGAATACAGAGATGCCATTACGGAGGGGATCCTTATTGAAGATACGATTAAGAAGATAACATTTAAGTTCCGGGAAGAGAAACAGAAGGAGGATGACTTTGCCGATCCTTCCCTTATAATTTTCGATGCCTATGATGCTCATGTCCACAATAACGACAGGACCATCGGAGCCTATGCCTACAAGGAATATGCCGAGCTGTGGTTCGACGGCCATTATATCTCCACTTTGGCCGAGAATATGAAGGTTACGGAAAGGGGCAAGGCTAAGGGACTTGATAAGTCGGAATTCAGGATCGAGATGGGAAGATATCAGGATCACTTAAGGTTAAGGCTGGAGAGCCGGTTCGGTAGTGTTGAGGCAATAATCGCACTTGCAGACAGGGTTTCCTGGGCGTACGTGGGCATAACAGGTGAGAATTGTTACATCTATGATATAAAAACGGAAAAAACAAACGTCGCCATAGCTGAGAACGAGATCGAGAGGATAGCGGAAGAAAAAAGCTATATAGACAGGTTCGAATCAGATATTCCAAACATACAGATAAATGGGACAAGAGCCTTGTCAACCTCCGGGATACCTATAAAGGACGGACTTAAGCTCAGCTTCCACACCATGTCTCTTCCCGTGGCGACACTGGTATGGCACTGCCCGTATATAGTTGTCTTCTATTCGGAGAACGGTCTTATAAACGGGCCGGGCTATACTGAATATGCACTTATCAAGTTAAACGGTGAGGATAACGGTTCCAAGGATTATGTGACCAATGTCTTTACGATGAAGAAGACAAATGATTTCAAGGATTGGAACACCTGGAAGGAGAAAAACAAGATCGGCTTCGAAGTGGAGGTTGATTTCACGAGAAAGGGTAAGAGGATAACGCTCTCAACACAGAATCTGGGGGTCAGCATACATAATTCCATGACTGTTCTTGACGATCATGACGATATATATGTTGCCCTTACGGGTGATCAGGTTGCCCTTACCGATATAAGGGTAAGCTGAGCGCCGGGTTTGTTTTTGCGATGGATTATTGTGAGATTATGCTGTATAATCAATAATAAACTGGGTAGACCATTCTGAACGATGGAAGTCTGATTTATATAAACGGATAACAATAGCCGGGAACGGAACAGGTGAGTGAAATGGCATATATGTATGTATGCCCGGGGTGCAGGAGCTTTTTTAAGGCAAAATCAAAAGACAGGGTCATAATGTGTCCTAAATGCTCAAATCATGATCTGCTTGATCTTAAGCTGGATGATGAGACTTGGGGGACGCTTGATTTTGATGAAAAGAAAGCCATAATAACAGCCGGCGGGGCTGTGGCACCTGAAGGTTCCGAAGGCGGAGCGGCTGATAAGACAGTCAGGAAAAAGGTAATCAAAAAGAAGGTAATAAAAAAGAAGGTAATCAAAAAAAAGGTTGTAAGGAAGGTTGTTAAGAAGCCCGTAACGGACGGCCTTAAGAGAGAGGTAAGGTCTGAAGCCGGATCTGAGATAAAGCCGGCGGTAAAAGAAGAAATAAAGCCAGTGATTAAGCCGGCAGTAAAGCCGGAAGTAAAGCCTGTGGTGAAGCCGGCAGTAAAACCGGAAGTAAAACCCGTGGTGAAGCCGGAAGTAAAACCTGTGATAAAGCCGGCTGCAAGAAAGGAAGCCGGGAATGAGGACACGGGTAAGGAGAAAGAGGATAACTCCGTAACGGGGCAGAACTGGGAAGATGTATTTGCCGCCGAGGAAAAAAGAGAAGAAAAAGAAGAGGAGATAAAGGAAGAGAACAAAGCTTCATCGGGAGCGGCGGGAGTGCTTGCATCCTTTATAAGGGGCGGCAAGGGTAAACGGGAAGGCAGGAAGCAGGAAGAGAGCTCAGCGGGGAAGGCAGATAAGGATGAAGCCTTCGGGAGCGGGGAAGAGACTGATAAGAGAGAAGGAAGCAAAGAGGAACATCCTGAAAAAGAAAAGGTTAAGCTTAACAAAAAAAATGTTGCGATAGTTGCCGTAACCACGGGAGTTCTGCTTCTGTATCTTGTTACCATGACATTTATCATACCGGGATTTAAGATGCAAAAAGAGCTTGATATACTCAGGTCCGCTACGGTGGGTGATGCCGTCCAATACGGCAGATACAGAGGGCAGGATGGGTGGATCGTCCTCGATAAGAAGGGAACCAAGCTTCTGTGCATAAGCGATTATACGATCTATGATGATACCAATTATGACGGGGGCTGGGATGATAGCGAGCTTCGCAAGTGGTTTAATTCGGTATATATCAATTCGGCCTTCAATGTCTTCGAGAGGATGAGGATTACTTCCACCAAGGACATACAAAAGGATTATCCCGGCTACAGCAGGGATGTGGGAATGGATACTCCCGATAAGGTCTTCATTATATCGGATAATGAGATGAAGAAATATATCGGGATGTACAAGGAAGCCATGATCGAGGTTAATGATGATGAGATAAGGGCTGTCTGCTGGATAGAAATAAAGTAAGTATGCGTTGTCATTCTGAGCGTAGCGAAGAATAAAATTTAATCTTGACAATTAAAATCATTTGATTATAATGTCCAATATAAGCGAGGTCGCTTGGGTTTAAACCCGGGTGGCCTCGTTTTTTTTGTGCAGAACACTTGGCGAGGGTGCTAAACATCCGGGGGATGTTTGCTAAGCACGGACCGAAGCGAAGCGGAGACATTTTCGAGCCTGGTGTGGGCCAGTCATCGACACTTAAAGAGGTTTTTCACGAGCTTAGTGGAGATGACAGTGCAGAACACAGTAATAAACAGAGAAGCGAGGACTATATCATGTGCAGCATAATGGGTTATCTTGGCACAGACATTTCCAAAGAGGAATTCAAGGCACACTTTGACAGGACGATATCCCGCGGTCCGGACATGACAAGGATCGTGGATGTTACGGGGGCCATCATGGGTTTCGAGCGACTGTCCATCATGGGACTATCTGAGGAAGGGATGCAGCCCTTTAACCTTAACGGAAATACCCTTGTATGTAACGGCGAGATATACGGATTCAGGCCCATTAAGGAGGACCTTAAGAAGAAGGGGTATACATTCAAGAGTGATTCTGACTGCGAGATCCTCCTTCCCATGTACGAGCAGTACGGAGTGTCCATGTTTGAGAAACTGGATGCGGAATATGCCTGCATCATCTATGACGGACAGTCGGGATCCTTCATCGCGGCCAGAGACCCCATCGGCATAAGGCCCCTTTATTACGGATATGTAAAGGATGAAAAAGTCAGTTCTCAATATATGCCCGAACGAAGCGAAGGATCTTATGAGGCAAGCTGCGGAAGTATTGTCTTTGCATCGGAAGCCAAGAACCTGACAGGGCTTGTTGATAAGATCCATCCCTTCCCGCCCGGCCACTACTATAAGGATGGTAAGTTCATCTGCTACAGGGACATAACGAAGGTGGATAAGGTCTCGGATGATGATCTTGAGATCATATGTAAGAAGATCCACGATAAGCTTGTGGCAGGGATTAAGAAGAGGCTTGATTCCGATGCTCCCCTTGGATTTCTGCTAAGCGGCGGGCTTGATTCCTCCCTTGTGTGTGCTGTTTCAGCCAAGATCCTGAATAAGCCAATTAAGACATTTGCCATAGGAATGAACACGGACGCCATCGATCTTAAGTATGCCAAGGAGGTTGCGGACTACATAGGAAGCGACCACACCGAAGTCATAATCACCAAAGAGGATGTGATAAGGGAACTTCCGCATGTTATAGAGCTCCTTGGAACCTACGATATAACGACGATACGGGCCAGCATGGGGATGTACCTTGTCTGTAAGGCCATACATGAGGATACGGATATAAGGGTCCTGCTGACCGGTGAGATATCGGATGAGCTCTTCGGATATAAATATACCGATTTTGCTCCTTCGGCGGAGGAATTCCAGAAGGAAGCGGTCAAGAGAATAAGCGAGATCCATATGTATGATGTGCTTCGGGCCGACAGGTGTATTTCGGTCAATTCACTTGAGGCAAGGGTGCCCTTCGGGGATCTTGACTTTGTCTCATATGTCATGAGCATTGATCCGGCTAAGAAGATGAACGTATATAACAAGGGCAAGTACCTGCTAAGACATGCCTTCGAGGGAGATTACCTGCCATACGATATCCTGATGCGTGAGAAGGCTGCCTTCTCGGATGCGGTGGGGCATTCCATGGTCGATCACCTTAAGGAGTACGCGCAGTCAAAGTACACGGACTCTGAATTTGAGGAGAAGATAAAGAAGTACGACCATGCAAGGCCCTTTACCAAGGAATCCCTTCTGTATCGCGAAATATTTGAGGAGTATTACCCGGGCCAGTCGGGAATGGTCAAGGACTTCTGGATGCCCAACAAGGAATGGGAAGGCTGCGATGTGAACGACCCTTCCGCAAGGGTACTGAGCAACTACGGAGCCAGCGGTAGGTGAAACAGGGAACCGTCCCCCGGTTCACAGCGGTAGGTGAAACAGGGAACCGTCCCTCCGGTTCAAAATGAAGGAAAACGGAAAACAGAACATAGAAAAGAAATGACAAGGGCGTCAATCAATAGTGATTGGCGCCCTTGTGGTTTGCATAACATGAGGAAACAGGGATGAAACGGACCCACAAGGGACTAGCTTCGCGTCGGAACCGTCCCCCTGTTTCATAACAATGAAGGAAACAGGAAAATGAAACGGGGAACCGTCCCCCTGTTTCATATGGAGGACAAGGGATATGACAGAATATAATAATTATGAACATGACAATTGCGGTATAGGTGCGATAGTAAATATCGACGGACATGACGACCATGAGGTGGTATCGGATGCCCTGAGGATAGTAGAACATCTGGAACACCGGGCAGGTAAGGATGCGCTGGGCGAGACGGGTGACGGTGTCGGAATACTGACACGGATACCCCATGACTTCTTCAAAAAGGAGTGCGAAGGCCTTGGAATCACACTTCCCGGTGCAAGGGAATACGGCGTGGGCATGTTCTTCTTCCCGCAGGATGAGCTTAAAAGATCCCGGGCCATGAAGATGTTTGAGGTCATAGCCTTAAAGGAGGGAGTAACCTTCCTTGGCTGGCGCAAGGTAAGGGTCAATGAATCGGTCCTTGGAAGCAGGGCGAGGGACTGCATGCCGGCAATATATCAGAGCTTTGTTGCAAGGCCGGAAGGGATAAGGAGCGATATTGATTTTGACAGGAAGCTGTATGTGATAAGGAGGGTCTTCGAGCAGAGCACCGACAATACCTATGTATGCTCCTTATCCTGCAGGACCATCGTATATAAGGGCATGTTCTTGGTAGGCCAGTTGCGCACCTTCTTTACGGACCTTGAGGCAAAGTCATACAAGTCGGCGATCGCGATGGTACATTCCCGTTTTTCGACCAATACCACCCCTTCATGGGAGAAGGCTCATCCAAACAGGCTTATGGTCCACAACGGCGAGATCAACACCATCAAGGGCAACGTGGATAAGATGCTTGCTCGTGAGGAAACCATGTATACGGACCGGCTGACTGCGGAGGATATGGTCAAGGTATTACCTGTCATCCCGACCTGGGGCTCGGACTCTGCCATGTTTGATAATACACTGGAATTCCTTATGATGAGCGGCATTGACCTTCCGTTAGCCGCAATGATGATGGTTCCCGAGCCCTGGGCCCACAACGATACGATATCCCAGGAGGTGAGGGATTTCTACCAGTACTATGCCACCATGATGGAGCCCTGGGACGGACCGGCTTCGATCCTCTTCTCGGACGGTGATGTGATGGGTGCCATTCTTGATCGCAACGGCCTTCGTCCATCCAGGTATTACGTAATGGATAACGGGCGTTTGATATTGTCCTCCGAGGTGGGGGTCCTTGAACTTGCGGAGGCCCATATACTTAAGAAGGAACGCCTCCACCCCGGCAAAATGCTCCTTATAGATACTATCAGGGGTAAGATAATGGAGGACGAAGAACTTAAGGAATATTACGCGGGCAAGGAGCCCTACGGAGAGTGGCTTGATTCCAACCTCCTTACACTTAAGGAGCTTAAAATACCAAACAGCCGGGTGATCTCGTATTCTGAGAAGGAGAGGCTGCAGCTTGAGAAGGCCTTCGGTTATTCCTACGAGGAATGCAGTGAGAGCATTAAGACCATGGCCCTTACAGGTTCCGAAAACATAGGAGCCATGGGTGTTGATACGCCTATCGCGGTACTTTCGGACAAATACCAACCGCTATTTAACTATTTTAAGCAGATGTTTGCCCAGGTCACCAACCCGCCCATTGATGCGGCAAGGGAGAAGATAGTGACATCCACAACCGTCTATCTTGGCAAGAACGGCAACCTCTTAAGGGAGCAGGCCCTTAACTGCCACATGCTCAAGGTAGAGAATCCCATACTTACGGACCTTGATCTTCTTAAGATAGAGAAGATGAACAAGCCGGGCTTCAAGGTGGTAAGGGTTTCCATACTTTATTACAAGTCAACCCCCATCCAGAGGGTGATCGACCATCTCTTTGTTGAAGTGGACAAGGCTTACAGGGAGGGCGCCAACATCCTTATCCTTTCGGACAGGGGAGTGGATGAGAATCATGTGGCCCTGCCTTCTCTGCTGGCGGTCGCGGCCGTTCACAAGCATCTTGTTGATACAAGGAAATGCACGGCCATGTCCCTTATACTTGAATCGGGGGAGCCCAGGGAGGTCCATCACTTTGCCCTCCTTCTCGGCTACGGCGCAAGTGCGGTGAATCCCTATCTTGCTCATGCCGTGATAGGAGAACTCATAAATAAGGGGGATCTTGACAAGGATTACTATGCGGCTGTTGATGACTACGACAGGGCGGTACTTGACGGAATAGTAAAGATCGCATCCAAGATGGGTATTTCAACCGTCCAGTCCTATCAGGGCAGCAAGATATTCGAGGCCCTGGGAGTGTCGGGGACGGTCATTGATAAGTACTTTACGGGAACGGTCAGTCCCATAGGCGGTATAGATCTTGATGATATAGCGCGCGCGACGGATGAGCAGCATTCAAGGGCCTACGATCCCCTCGGGCTTGAATGTGACCTCACACCTGATTCGCTTGGCAGGCATAAGATGCGCGCTCAGGGTGAGAAGCACCGTTACAATCCGCAGACCATTCATATGCTCCAGTGTGCGGCAAGAGAGGGTGATTACGGTAAGTTCAAGCAATACACTGCCATGGTCGATAAGGAGCAGACGGGCTATATACGCAGCGTACTTGATTTTGACTATCCCGAAAGGGGCGTTGATATAGATGAGGTGGAGAGCGTCGAGTCCATCGTGCGGCGGTTTAAGACGGGCGCCATGTCCTACGGGTCCATATCCGAGGAAGCCCACGAGGCACTGGCCGTTGCCATGAATCATCTTCACGGAAAATCGAACTCGGGCGAGGGCGGCGAATCGGATGAACGTATCGAATCGGCGGGCACCGATCATGACCGTTCATCCGCCATAAAGCAGGTGGCAAGCGGCCGCTTCGGAGTAACATCGAAATACCTTGTCAGCGCCGGAGAGCTTCAGATAAAGATGGCCCAGGGAGCAAAACCCGGAGAGGGCGGACACCTGCCTGCAGGCAAGGTATATCCATGGATAGCCAAGACCAGGCACTCGACACCGGGCGTAAGCCTTATATCGCCGCCGCCCCATCACGACATCTACTCCATCGAGGACCTGGCCCAGCTTATATACGACCTTAAGAATTCCAACAAATACGCAAGGATAAGTGTCAAGCTGGTATCGGAAGCAGGTGTTGGGACCATAGCCGCCGGCGTCGCCAAGGCGGGAGCCCAGGTCATCCTCATATCGGGCTACGACGGAGGTACGGGGGCAGCGCCCGTAAGTTCCATCCACAATGCGGGTCTTCCATGGGAACTGGGACTTGCGGAGACCCACAAGACCCTTATAAGAAACGGCCTGCGTGACCGGGTGATGATAGAGACAGACGGTAAGCTAATGAGTGGAAGGGATGTAGCCATCGCGGCCCTCCTGGGAGCCGAGGAATTCGGATTCGCTACCGCACCCCTTGTAACCCTTGGCTGCGCAATGATGAGGGTATGTAACCTTGATACCTGCCCCTTCGGTATTGCCACCCAGAACCCGGAGCTTAGGAAGAGGTTTACGGGTAAGGCCGAGTATGTGGAGAACTTTATGCGCTTTATCGCACAGGAGCTTCGCGAGTACATGGCAAGGCTGGGCTTTAGGACCCTTAACGAGATGACGGGACGAAGTGACCGCCTTAAGACGAAGGACGGCCTTAAGGGGAATGCCGCAAGGATCGATGTATCGGATATTTTAAGCCTGTCCGCGGATGACGGGATATCTTCAACGGGAAGGGTATTTGATCCTGCAAGGGCTTATGATTTTGAACTTGAAAAGACCAGGGACGAGAAGGAGCTTCTCAGTAAGGCATCTGTTAAGAATGCGATAAAGTCGGGTAAAAAGTGCAGGGAAGAGATTACGCTGACCAACACCGACAGAACCTTCGGAACCCTGCTTGGAAGCGAGATAACAAGACAGAATAAGGATGGTCTTGATGCAGATACCGTGAGCATTGATTGTACGGGACATGGGGGCCAGTCATTCGGAGCCTTTATCCCTAAGGGGCTCACCCTTACCTTAACCGGCGATTCCAACGACTATATAGGCAAGGGATTATCGGGCGGGAAGATCGTTGTCAAGGCTCCGTCCGATGCCGGGTATGATGCGGAGAACAATATAATAATCGGAAACGTGGCCCTCTACGGTGCCACCTCGGGAGAAGCATATTTCGAGGGTATGGCAGGGGAGAGGTTCGCTGTCAGGAATTCAGGCGCCTGCGCTGTGGTAGAGGGTGTTGGGGAGCACGGATGCGAATACATGACGGGAGGCCGGGTAGTGGTGATAGGACCCACGGGCAAGAACTTCGCTGCCGGAATGAGCGGCGGCGTGGCCTATGTTCTTGATGAACACAATACCCTTTACCGGAACCTTAATAAGGACCTTGTTCTTATGGAACCTGTGGAGAATAAGAATGACGTGGACGAGCTTAAGGCTATGCTATTAAAGCATGCCGGGCTTACGGGGTCGCTTAAGGCTCAGGCGATCCTTGATGATTATGAAGGATACCTGCCTAAGTTTAAGAAGATAATCCCCGAGAACTATAAGAAGCTGATGATCTTAACGGGCCGCTTTGAAGAGAAGGGGATGTCATATGAGGAAGCGCAGGTTGAAGCATTCTATGCCGTAAAACACCCATGAAACAGGGGACGGTTCCTCGTTTCATTAAACAGGAGGACGCTTACGACACGAAGCCGGTCCCTTGCGGGCATGTTCCCCGCGCCTTCCCCTTGAGGGGTGCTGCTTGCCGGTGGCAAGCGTTTAGCACAGACCGGGTCGGGAGACGAGACGGGGGATAGCGAAGCGGCGGATGAAGTAAAAAGGAGAGAAAAAATGGGAAAACCGACAGGATTTATGGAATACGAAAGAAAGGAAGGACCCGTAAGGGAGACACAGGTCAGGATACATGACTTTGACGAATTCCATGGGGCCCTGCCTGAGAAGGAGCAGATGGAGCAGGGGGCAAGGTGTATGTCCTGCGGAGTTCCCTTCTGCCAGGCGGGCACAATGATAGCGGGAATGATGTCGGGCTGTCCGCTCAATAATCTGGTGCCGGAGGTGAACGACCTTGTTTATCACGGGAACTTCGAGCAGGCCTATATAAGGCTTTCTAAGACCCACTGCTTCCCGGAGTTTACATCAAGGGTATGTCCTGCCCTGTGTGAGGCAGCCTGTACCGTGAGCGTTCACGGGGAGGCCGTATCGACTAAGGAAAATGAGAGGAGCGTTATAGAATACGCTTTTGCCCACGGACTTGTGAAACCGGATATACCGGCTGTAAGGTCAGGCAGGAAGGTGGCAGTTATAGGAAGCGGGCCTGCCGGGCTGTCTGCAGCCTACTGGCTTAATAAGAGGGGCCATAAGGTCACCGTCTATGAGAGAAGGGACAGGGCCGGCGGCCTGTTAAGGTACGGCATTCCCAACATGAAGCTTGATAAGCGAATCATCGACAGGCGCATTAAACTAATGGAAGAGTCGGGTATTGAATTTATTTACAATACTGATGCCGGTAAGGATATCAAGGCCGACAGGCTTCTTAAGGAGTACGACCGCGTGATCCTTGCCTGTGGGGCGGCAAATCCCAGGGATATAAAGGTTCCGGGCCGGGATGCCAGGGGGATATATTTTGCGGTTGATTTTCTTACTGAGGTTACAGGGGCAGTAATGGATGCGGATTATGATTATGACCGCGTGATAGGGAAGACGGACTTCTCCTTCACAAGCCTTAAGGGCAGGAAGGTGATAGTCATAGGAGGCGGCGATACCGGCAATGACTGTGTTGGCAGTTCGATCCGCTTAGGTGCATCTTCCGTCATCCAGCTTGAGATGATGCCAAGGCCATGTGAAGTCAGGGCAGAATCAAACCCATGGCCCCAGTGGCCTAAGGTATTAAAGACCGATTACGGCCAGGAGGAGGCCATCACCCTGTTTGGAAGCGATCCGAGGGTGTATCAGACGACGGTCACGGAATTTATTAAAGATAAGAAGGGTAACCTTACGGGAGTTAAGACAGTGAAGCTGACGCCTAAGAAGGATGAAGCAACAGGGCGTATGCAGATGTGTCCCGTAAATGGGACAGAATCGGAAGAAGCGGCTGATATTGTCCTTATAGCGGCCGGATTTTTAGGTTCGCAGGAATATGTTACCAAGGCCTTTAAGGTGGATGTTGACGGACGCACCAACGTGGCAACAGAGGCAGGTGTTTATGAAACAAGCCGTGGCAATGTATTTACCGCAGGTGACATGCACTCCGGCCAGTCCCTTGTGGTCCGTGCCATAAATGAAGGCATGAGGGCCGCAAGGGCTGTTGATGAATCCCTTATGGGGTATTCGGGGATTTGAGGGGATGGGAAGGCTGACCTTGCTTTTGTGAGAATTGAGAACCGTCCCCAATTTCCCTATGTACATTCTGGTCCACACCGGGATGCGCATCTCAGAGTTCTGCCGGCTGACCATCAAGGATATCGACTTTGAGAACCACCTAATCAATATTGATCACCAACTCCGCGTAGCGCGGATATGACGAGAAACTGTTCAAAGCTGTTTAACCCCGAAAACCACGTTTTTTTTATAGTGGAAAATTTCACCGATATGAGGTATAATGAAATACCTTTTTTAAGAGCGCAGCGTGATGGAGTGACAACTCGGAATTCGACGAGGAAAGATTACATATGAAATATGATGTGACTATCGATAAGGAATTGTTCAACGTCTATCCGGAGATCCGACTGGGGCTTTTACAATTCCATGCAGATGTGAAAGCGCCGGATGATCATTTCTGGGAGTATATGAATGCGGAAGTCCTGCCGCAGGTGAGAAGCAGCGGGAAGGAAAAGAATGGAGTGAGATTCCTGGTATAAAGGGTAGCCGTGCTGCTTACAAGGCTTTTGGCAGAAACCCGGGACGCTATAGAGTTTCATCTGAAGCTTTGATTCGCAGAGTTCGTCGTGGGTATGAACTGTACCACATCAATTCTGTCGTCGATGTGAATAACCTGATCTCTGTGAAAAGCGGCCTGTCTGTCGGTTCTGTCCTTTTAAATACTGCGCCGATCTTTACTTGCATTACATCGATGTTGCTCTTCAAAGAGAAAATGAACCTTTTGAAATGGGCTGCTTTGCTTGTCAATGTTGTCGGATGCGCACTCACTGCAACCGGAGGTGACTTCAGCGCAGCGTCACTTGCCCCCTTGCTTTTAATGCGAGACTTCTTCTGTATGGATTTCTGTTCGGACTGATTGCCACGGCTCTTGCATACAGCATCTATTTTAGTGGCCTTTCAACATTTTCTCCCCGCCTGCCCCCTTCACCCGACGGTAGTAAGAA
>DFKQ01000062.1 GCA_002373875.1 Lachnospiraceae bacterium UBA3641 | reverse complement strand
CTTGACCATATGATGCCGGAGATGGACGGTATGGAGGCCCTTAAGATCATAAGGAAGGATAAGCATTCCCTTAACAGGGAGACGCCGGCCCTGGTGCTTACGGCCAATGCGGTAAGGGGAAGCGATAAGCTGTACAGTGAAGCGGGCTTTGACGGATATCTTACCAAGCCCATTGATTCGAATATACTTCTTAACACAATTAAGGAGTATCTGCCGGAAGATAAGATAGTGGAAAAGGAATCCGATAAGGATAATGAAGAGAAGGAGGATAAAATGGAAGGATCAGGAGGATTCATGGAAAGGCTTAAGGCCATTGAGGAAATGGACATTAATGAGGCACTGACTAATTGCGGCGGTGATGAGGAAATACTTGAGGCTGTTACAGGTGAGATCGTTGCCGACAGCAGGGAAAGGATAGAGAAGATGAGGAGCCTTGTGGGGAATGGCGATTACAGTAATTACGGCATAGAAGCCCACGCCCTTAAGGGACTTATGGCAACCATAGGAGTCATGGGTCTCTCGGAGAGGGCCAGGAAGCACGAGCTTGCATCCAAGGAAGGTAATACCGCTTTTATAGACGGGGATTACGAAGGACTGCTTGAAGAATTTAAAAACCTGTGCGGGAGAATGAAATAGAAGGCAATGCAATAAGAGGGGTTGATTTTTATACTTTGCCTTGCTATTATATTAAACTGGTGTAATTGGATAAAAGATCGGGGGCAGAAGGTAAGAATCCTTGCGGATTCTGTTGATGCCTCAAAGCCGGCGGGCTCCCCCGATACAAGATCGGGGGCAATAATGGCAAATATAGCAGTACTTGGTTACGGAACGGTAGGTTCGGGAGTTGTTGAGGTCATAAAGACCAATCAGGCAATAGTAAATGAGAATGCGGGTGAAGAGGTCAACGTTAAGTATGTACTGGATCTGCGTGATTTTCCGGGGGATCCTGTAGAGAAGATACTTGTGCATGATTACGATATCATCCTAAACGATCCTGATATTTCGGTGGTTGTTGAGGTTATGGGCGGTGTTGAGCCGGCATATACCTTTGTTAAGAATGCCCTTCTTAAGGGCAAGTCGGTATGTACCTCCAATAAGGCCCTGGTAGCGGCCAAGGGACCGGAGCTTATAAGCATAGCCGGGGAGAAGGATGTCAACTTCTTCTTCGAAGCATCTGTGGGTGGAGGCATACCTGTAATAAGGCCGCTCAAGGAATGTCTTACGGCCGATGATATACTTGAGGTCAGCGGTATCTTAAACGGTACCACCAACTACATGCTTACTAAAATGGCTGATGAGGGCTGGGAATTCGACAAGGCCTTAAAGACAGCCCAGGACTTAGGCTATGCCGAGAGGGATCCGTCGGCTGATATCGAAGGGTATGATGCCTGCCGTAAGATTGCAATACTTACTTCATTATATACGGGTAAAAATACCGATTTCGAGAAGATATATACGGAGGGTATCACGAAGATATCCGCAACGGATATCAAGTACGCGAAGGAGTTAAAGACCGTGATCAAGCTCCTTGCCATAAGCATGAAGGTTAAGGGTGGTGTGGTATCCATGGTATGCCCTGTGATGCTCGATCCCGTTCATCCCCTTTACGGTGTCAATGACGTTTTCAATGCCGTATATGTAAAGGGTAATGTTCTGGGACCTGTTATGTTCTACGGGTCGGGAGCGGGCAAGCTTCCTACGGCATCGGCTGTCGTTTCGGATATTGTTGAAGCGGTAAAGACTAAGAAAAATGTATATATTGGCTGGGACAGTGAGGAACTGCCTCTTATGAGTATAGGAAATGTTGAGCGTCCCTTCTTCGTCCGTGTCAGCGGCTCCAAGGAAGAAAAGCTTGCAGGCGTGGAAGCCCTTTTCGGACAGGTAAGCTGTGTTAAGGCAGCAGGCGTTACGGGTGAATTCGGTTTCGTTACCCGTCAGATGAGCGAGGCTGACTTCGATGAGAAGTACGATAAGCTTGACGGAGCCATAACAAGGATAAGAATTAACCAGAGATAAATGAAAGGTTGGTAAGGAAATGTTAATTGTTAAGAAGTTCGGCGGTACATCCGTTGCCAATAAGGATCGTATCATGAATGTTGCCAGACGGTGCATCAAGGATTATCAGGCCGGTAATGACGTGGTTGTTGTATTGTCTGCAATGGGCAAGCAGACGGATGTGCTCATAGACATGGCGAAGGATATAAACCCCAATCCCTCCAAGAGGGAGCTTGATATGCTGCTTACCACGGGTGAACAGACATCGGTTGCCCTTATGTCAATGGCGATGAGCGTGCTGGGAGTTCCTTCGGTGTCTCTTAATGCCTTCCAGGTGGCCATGCACACGACCTCTGTTTACGGCAACGCAAGGCTTAAGAGGATCGATACGGAGCGTATAAGAAACGAGCTTGACCTTAAGAAGATAGTCATAGTCACCGGCTTCCAGGGTATCAATAAATATGATGATTATACGACTCTCGGCCGCGGAGGTTCGGACACGACGGCAGTTGCCCTTGCGGCAGCCCTTCATGCCGATGCGTGTGAGATATATACCGATGTTGACGGCGTATATACGGCTGATCCCAGGATAGTACCTAAGGCCCGCAAGATGAAGGAGATCACCTATGACGAGATGCTGGATCTTGCGACCCTCGGCGCAGGTGTGCTTCATAACAGATCAGTTGAAATGGCTAAGAAATACAATGTGCAGTTGGTTGTCCGCAGTAGCTTAAATGAGTCGGAAGGAACCGTTGTTAAGGAGGTTGTTAAGGTGGAAAGAATGCTTGTAAGCGGCGTAGCAGCCGATAAGAATGTAACCAGAATGTCGCTCATCGGACTTAAGAATAAGCCCGGTATCGCCTTCAGGGTATTTGATGTGCTGGCCAAGGCCAACATCAACGTGGATATGATCCTTCAATCCATAGGACGTGGGGATACCAAGGATATTTCCTTCACCATTCCCAGGGATTCATTCGATGATGCCCTTAAGGTATTAAGGGAGAATAAGGAGAGGCTGGGTGCCGAGGAGATATCATATAACAATGCTGTATCCAAGGTTTCCATCGTTGGCGCCGGCATGATGAGTAATCCCGGTGTTGCCGCCAAGATGTTTGAATGCCTCTATAATTCCAATATAAATATAAACATGATATCAACATCGGAGATAAGGGTAACCGTGCTTATCGATGAGAAGGATACGGATAAGGCAACGAATGCGGTTCATGATGCATTTGGACTGGATGAATAAGCAGGTTTATGTTATAATATATTATAATATAGGTGTATTGTATGGATATTAATCTGAGTGATGATAAGCGCGCTGCTGCGGCCAGGTACAGCCGGTATGCGTTTATCCTCGGGATCGTGTCTCTCGCGGGGCTTGTATGCTGCTTTCCGGTCATGCCGGTCGTGGGAGGATTGGGTATCGTGTTTGCCCTTATATCAAGGGGCGGAGCCAATGTGTTTTCGCCGGAAGCGAAGAAGGGGCTCACCTTCTCGGTAATAGGTACCGCAGCATCTGTGGTATTAACGGTGGCTGTGATGGCAGGTTCGGTGGTCTATACACTTAACCAGCTTAAGACAAATCCCGAAATACTCAATGAAGTACGTCAGACCTATGAGCAGATGTACGATTCAATGGGACAGGAGGTTCCGCCGGAGCTTCTGGAGACGCTTGACAGGATGGAGGAATACTCCAGGGAACTGAATTCAAGATAGTGATCTTCTGAAGGAGGTGATCACTATGATGATAGGCCGTATAGGAATGGGAATGTACGGCATTTCGGGTTATCAGCCCATGGGTGTGGGAAGCACCGGGGCTTTAGAGGATGCGAAGCCGGTAGTCAATCCGGGCGAGTCCATGGAGGTGGCTCCGGGACGGAAGTCCTCACCCGCCGAATGCGAAACATGTAAGGAGAGGAAGTACCAGGACGGATCGGACGAAATGGTATCTTTTAAATCTGCGGCCCATATAGCTCCAGAAGCGGCGGGTGCCAGGGTCAGGGCTCATGAGCAGGAGCATGTGGTCAATGCTTATGAGAAGGCTGCCGAGAAGGGTGGTAAGGTGATCTCGTGCGGAGTAAGCATCAGCACGGCGATATGTCCGGAATGCGGCCGGTCTTATGTATCCGGGGGCCTTACAAGAACGGCGATCGCTTATCCCAATGAGAAGAATCCCTACACGAAGGATATGAAGGCGGTTCATGGTATGGCCTTAAGGGGAGCCAATCTGGACATTGCCGGATGAGGAGCCATTCTGCGAAGCAGAATTCAGCATGGCTCCGAAGAGTGGCCGCCGACGAAGGAGGGGGCATTACCTTGATACATGAGGAGCCTTTATTATTATGAAAAATAAAACAATTTCAATGCTTAAGGCGATTACAAGGGAACAGCTTCTTGGCAATTACGGGAAGCTGTCTTCTTATGTTCTTTTATACAGCCTGTGTGAGATAGTGATATCGAATCTGGTCTTTGTGATAAAGGGTGGCGTGATCACCCGGATCCTTGCCGGCCTTACGGGCAATCTGCTCCTTTCGGTGTTTACGGTGGGCTTTATAAAGGTACTGCTGAATACCATAAGGGGGAATGCCAGCAGTCTGAGTGACTTTTTCTATGTTTTTAAGCATGATCCCGACAAGGTCATAATCATATCCTTCGTATTATGGTTTTTCTCGCAGCTTATGACCCTGCCCCTGATGATACCGGGGGAGGTGACCGGAGCTACGGGTCTGTCCTCCGGGGGCTTGATGCTTATCAAGGGTGTACTTGTGGCGGGATTTATGATCCTGTATCTGTTCGCATATATCTACCTGTCCCAGTCGTATTTAATATATCTTGACAGGCCGGAGCTTGGCGCGAGGGATATCCTGTCTCTCAGCATAAGGGTTATGAAGACGAATAAGCTGAGGTATTTCTACCTGCTCTTTAATGTATTCGGTATGGTGTGTCTTATGATCATTACAGCGGGTATAGCCATCTTTTGGATGATGCCCTTAAGCTACGGGCTGATGATCAATTTCTATGAGGATCTTAAGGGCGGACTTAAGGGATATGAAGCACAGGTGTGATAACAGAAGGGAGAGTGCCTCGGGCACCCTCCCTTTATTTAACTGACCGGATGAGAAACAAACAGATCCTTACTTAAACGTGCAATGACATCTCTCGCAGCAATACGTATCATTGCTGTCCTTGGCCCAAACGGTGTTCTTCGACAGCTTGATCATGTCACCCTTATGGCATGTGGGACACAGGATCTCCTTGCCAAAGGTGGGGCTTAAGATTTCGTCATCCATTATTCCGCCGTTAACTTTATTTAATTGTTCATCATTAATCTTTGGTGCACTCATGATAATATCCTCCTGTTTGTGACTGTATGTTTAAATGCAATCTGATCAATCCTGTGATCATTATAACATAGAACTAATGATAAATATACTTTTTCATCGCCTCCTCTCTTTGCTTTATTACGCATGTTTTATTCTTTTTTGTTATATTAATGATATCAGAAGCTTTGTCACAGAAGCGTCACACATCTAAACATTTTACTTGTATTTTCCTTGTTTCTTTACAGCCGTTTTTGTGTTATACTAAATTGATTAACTACGTGTGGAAGTGAACAGTTATGAAGCTTGAATTTGATGTTAAGATGACTACCCCCGTGATGTATGACTATATGATGTACCATACGGTGACCGGAATGCAGTTCTACCTTGCGATCGGCATCGGGATCATGGCTATCGCCGCATTTGTTGCAGACCACAATCCCATGTATCTTATAGCGGGTCTTGTGATGCTTTTCTATCTCCCGGTTGAACGGTATGTTCAGGCCGGCCGGCAGGTTAAGCTCAACCCGGTCTTTAAGGAAAACCTTCACTATACCCTGGATGATGAGAAAATGTCCATAGACGTTAAGGAAGAGCATATGGATGCACCGTGGGATACGGTGACTAAGGTAAGGTCAACCCGTAAGAGCCTTATACTGTACACAGGGGCGGTGACAGCGACCATCTTCCCTAAGGAATCCCTCGGGGCTGACTACGGGAAGGCGGTAAAGCTTATAAAGGATAACGTGCCTGACGGACGGGTGAAGATACGTTAATACCGTTTTGACTATAAAATGTCATCCTGAGAACGCATTGACTAAGGATCTTAAAGCCATGACAACAGAAACAAACAGCAGTGGAGAAACCTTTGCTCTGGGAGAAGAGCTGGGAAGGAAGGCGGAGCCCGGACAGATATATACCCTTACCGGAGATCTGGGAACAGGCAAGACGGTGTTTGCCCAGGGCTTTGCCCGGGGGATGGGTATTAAGGAATATGTCAACAGTCCGACCTTTACGATACTTCAGGTTTACGAGGACGGACGGCTGCCCCTCTATCATTTCGATGTCTACAGGATCGAGGAGCCTGAGGAGATGGAAGAGATAGGATATGAGGATTATTTCTTCGGGGACGGAGTGACGCTTATAGAGTGGGCGGATATCATCAGTGAGCTTATCCCGGAGAATGCGATCAGGATCGGGATAAGCAAGGACTTATCCCGGGGGACCGATTACCGCCGGGTATGTATTGAGAACGGATAGGAAGATGAAAATACTTGCAATAGACAGTTCCGGTATGGTTGCGACGGTGGCGATAGCCGATGACGGGCAGCTGATCGCGGAATATACAATAAATTATAAGAAGACACACTCCCAGACCCTGGTTCCCATGCTTGATGAGATAAGGAGGATGACGGACCTGGATCTTGGAAGCCTTGATGCAATCGCGGTAGCCAGGGGGCCGGGCTCCTTTACCGGACTCAGGATAGGGTCAGCGACGGCCAAGGGGCTGGGATTGGCCCTTGATAAGCCTGTAGTTGCCGTATCCACCCTTGAGGGGCTGGCAATGAATGCCTGGGGGTATGATAAGCTGGTATGCCCGATTATGGATGCAAGGCGTGATCAGGTTTACACAGGGATATACAGGTTCGAAGACGGAAGCCTTAAGACGGTTATGGGGGATACGGCCGAATCAATAGATGAGCTTATCAGCCGGTTGACCGATCTTAATGAAAGGGTTCTTTTTCTGGGCGACGGGGTACCGGTCTTTAAGGAGGCGATCGATTCGTGTCTTAAGGTTCCTCATGAATACGCGCCGGTCCATATGTCAAGACAGCGGGCGGGAGCACTTGCGGCTCTGGCAGCCGGGTATTTTTCGCAGGGAAGGACAGAATCGGCAGCCGACCACAGGCCGGAGTATTTAAGACCATCCCAGGCAGAAAGAGTTAAGGCTGAGAGGGAACAACTTGGATAAGGATATAAGGATCAGAAGGATCACGGCTGAAGACATAGATGATGTGGTTAAGCTTGAAGAGAGCAGTTTTTCACAGCCCTGGAGGAAGGCTGACTTTGAAGATCTGATCGATAAACCCGACAGGGGATGCCTTGTTGCAGAGCTGACTAAAGATCCTGCAGTAAGGGCGGATTCAGGCAGCATTCCTTACGTAGGGGCTAAGAGGGGGGCACCGGGGAGGATTGTCGGCTGCGTTGTGTATCGTGATATCGTGGGTGATGTGGACATTACAAACGTTCAGGTCGATGAAGCCTTCAGGCGACGGGGTATCGCAAGAGCCCTTATGGAGGAAGCGATGGAGCAGGCCCGTGCGGCCGGAGGAGTAAGGTTCACCCTTGAGGTCAGGGCATCCAATACCCCTGCGATCGCATTATACGGGTCTCTGGGATTTGTATCGGAAGGGATACGCCCGGGATTCTACGAGTCCCCGAAGGAAGATGCGGTTATCATGTGGAAGTACGAAGCACGGAGCAATCCGTTAATCATATAAAAGTATAGTTTTGACCCTTGAATCATTATTATAAAGGATAAGATATGCTCGACGTATGTTTACTTGGCACGGGCGGCATGATGCCCCTGCCATATCGCTGGCTGACCGCGCTCATGATGCGGTATAACGGCAGTTCAATACTTATAGATTGCGGTGAGGGAACACAGATCGCAATGAAGGAAGCGGGCTTAAGCCCTAACCCGATCGATGTGATGTGTTTCACTCATTATCATGCCGACCATATAAGCGGACTTCCGGGAATGCTCCTGTCAATGGGCAATTCCGACAGGACGGAGCCCCTGCTCATGATAGGCCCGAAGGGCTTGACCAGGGTGGTCAATTCCCTCAGGGTGATAGCTCCGGAGCTTCCCTTTGACATAAACTTCAGGGAACTGTCGGAACAGGAAGAAGAAATACAGATGGAGGGCTACAGGCTTAAGGCCTTCCGGGCCAACCATAATGTGACCTGCTACGGCTACAGTATTTACATAGACCGGGTTGGTAAATTCTCGGTAGATGCAGCCAGGGCGGCCGACATACCTCTTAAGTTCTGGAATCCCCTCCAGAAGGGCGAGACCATTGAATACGAGGGCAGGATCTTCACACCTGATATGGTGCTCGGGCCGGACAGGAAGGGGATAAAGCTCACCTACTGTACGGACTCAAGGCCCACAGACCTTATAGTTTCGAATGCGAAGGAGTCGGATCTCTTTATATGTGAGGGAATGTATGGGGAGCCGGATATGGAGGATAAGGCCAAGGATCATAAGCATATGACCTTTTATGAAGCTGCAAGGATGGCCAGACAGGCGGAGGTTAGGGAGCTGTGGCTTACACATTACAGTCCTTCACTGTCATATCCGAAGAACTACGAGGGAGCAGTAAGGAAGATATTTGAGAACACGCAGGTGGCCAAGGATGGAAGAAGCGTGACTTTGAAGTTTGAGGAGGAACCATTAAATTATAATGGCTAGAAAGGGCAATGACTCAGCCAAAAGAATAGTGATCCTGTTTATACTGGCAGCGATAGTTGTGGGCGGCTTTGCCATAATCGCATTGCGCAACAGGCCCAGTGAAGCCACGCCCGAGATGCTGAGCGCAGTAGAGGAGGTCCTGTCAAGAAATCTTGAGAACAATTACCCCGGGACACCCAAGGAGGTCCTTAAGTACTACAGTGAGATCACCCGCTGTTTCTACTCGGAAACATACACGCCGGAACAGCTGGATCAGATGGCGTTAAAGTCACGCAGCCTTCTGGATGACGAGCTCAGGGCCCAGCAGGATGATGAGCGGTACTTAAATGACCTTAAGACGTCGATAGATATATTCAAGAGTAATGACAGAAACATATCCAGCTACTCGGTCTCCAGCGCGGCGGACATCGATTACTACAGGTATGAAAATGCCGACTGGGCCAAGGCCATGTGTGTCTTCACCATAAGGGAAGGGACCAGAATGATTGCGACCCAGGAGGAATTCCTCCTTCGCAAGGATGATCGCGGCCATTGGAAGATATTCGGGTGGCGGGTGTATGACAAGGATAGGGAAGAATAGAGACAGGGGATGGTATTCTGTCTCCTTTATGAGAGCATGGTAATCTATGGAAAATAAAGACATACATATACTTGCAATAGAAAGCTCCTGCGATGAGACGGCAGCAGCGGTCGTACGCAACGGACGGAAGGTTATATCAAATGTCATATCTTCGCAGATAGACATTCATACCCTGTACGGGGGAGTGGTTCCCGAGATAGCTTCGAGAAAACATATCGAGAGGATAAATCAGGTAATAACACAGGCCCTTACGGAGGCTGATATGAAGCTTGCCGATATGGATGCCATTGCGGTGACCTACGGGCCGGGGCTTGTGGGTGCCCTTCTGGTGGGAGTTGCCGAGGCCAAGGCCATAAGCTTCGCAACAGGCATTCCCCTTATCGGTGTCCATCATATCGAGGGTCATATATGCGCCAATTATATAGAGAATAAGGATTTAGAGCCTCCCTTCATCTCACTGGTCGTATCCGGAGGTCATACCCATCTTGTGAATGTTATGGATTACGGAGTCTACGAGATACTTGGCCGGACCAGGGATGACGCGGCCGGCGAGGCATTTGACAAGGTGGCAAGGGCGATAGGACTTGGTTACCCGGGCGGACCCAAGATAGATAAAGTGGCGAAGGAAGGGAATCCCGAGGCGATTGACTTTCCTCGAGCTAAAGTAAGAGACGGTGAGTACGACTTTTCCTTCAGCGGGCTTAAGTCAGCAGTCCTCAATTACCTTAATTCCGAGAAGATGGCCGGGCGGGAGATAAATGTTCCCGATGTTGCGGCATCCTTCCAAAAGGCCGTGACCGATGTGCTGACGGAGCACTCGATAAATGCCCTTAAGGCGGGCAGTTATAAGAAGTTCGCCCTTGCGGGAGGGGTTGCGTCCAATTCAGCCCTCAGGGCATCGATGAAGGAAGCCTGTGAGCGGGAAGGGATTAAGCTTTACTGCCCTTCACCCGTTTTCTGCACGGACAATGCGGCAATGATCGGGGTTGCCGGATATTATGAGTATATTAAGGGTAATTTTGCGGATCTAAGCTTGAACGCGATACCCAACCTGAAGCTGGGACAGAGGTAAGCATAATGAATATGAAATGTACGGCGATTGTGTTGTCGGCCGGGAAGGGTAAGAGAATGGGTACGGACAGGGCCAAGCAGTATCTTGATCTGCATGGCAGGCCTGTCCTTTATTATTGCCTGAAGGCCTTCCAGGACTCGTTTATTGATGAGATCATAATCGTGGCTTCCGGGGAAGACCATGACTATATAAGAGAAGAGATAGTGGAAAAGTACGGCCTGACCAAGGTTGTGGGGATCGTTGAAGGCGGGGCCGAGAGGTATGATTCTGTATTGTGCGGCCTTAGGGCAGCGGGCGGTGACGGACTGTGCCACGGGGACGGTTCTTATGGCACATATGAAGATATCCTGACGGATTTCTCTGATGCCGCAATACCCGCAGGGATAAGCGGCTATGTCTTCATCCATGACGGAGCCAGGCCCTTTATAGACAATGAGATACTTAAAAGGGCTTATGAGACGGTTAAGAAATACGGAACTGCGATCGTGGCCGTACCATCCAAGGATACGGTGAAGATCGTAGACAGTGAAGGTATCACAATAGATACACCCGACAGAAGGGCCGTGTGGCTCATGCAGACCCCGCAGGTGTTTGCATATGAGCCGATTCTTGAAGCCTATGAGAAGATGGACGAGTATAAAAAATCAGAGTCAGCAGGGCCTCATGATAAAGATAAGTCAGGCGTTATGATAACAGACGATGCCATGGTCATGGAGCATTTCGGCAGCCTGCCGGTGCATGTATCCGAAGGCTCGTATCGCAATATAAAGATCACAACCCCCGAGGATATGCTCATAGCAGAAGCATTTGTTTCGAAGTAGAAGCTGAAGGAGTGTTCCGATCCTAAAAGACCGGGGGACTTTTGCACAGTACGGATCGAAGCGCAGACAGCTGTTACTGTAAGGTGACTGATGAAGACAAAAGAACCTCCCCGTGTCCCGCGGTGTTGAATAAAAGAGATAAAGTCATATAATTATACAATAATTAAGCTATATGAAAGTGAGGTTGAAGAAGATGAAGAAGGAACTTAAGCGTAGGCTTTCCATCCTGCTGGCGGCGGCAATGGTATTTATTACCATGAGTACACCTGTTTTGGCGAATGAAACCGAGCTGATCACGACGGATGACACCATTCTTGTTGGGGAACAGGAAGGGAATGTTCTCGTGGCCGATCAGGAGGCGGAACTGATCGATGATACTGTCGACAATACAGGATCGGAAGTGACGGGTTTTGCACCGAATAAAGACGGGCTGGTCCTGCATCCTAAATTTGAAGTACTGTCATTAAGTACCAATCAGAAGGCTTATAAAAATGACTACACATATGACAGTACTACCAGGACCATTACGATCAAGGCCAATGAGGAGAATAAAGAAAAAGGCCTTATGATCAAGGCAGTTATGGAAGATCTCAGTGTCAATATAGTATATGAAGATGGAGCCCGGGTACCTCTGCTGCTGTCGGCGAATGAGCTTGCAGGAGCTGCAGAGTTTGGGATCACCCAGTCGGAGCCCGCAAGTTCCATAAAGCCCGGAGAGGGGATCCTTGCGCTTGGCAAAGGGGAATTTGGCTATGAGTACTTTAACCCTGAAGGAAATATGACTACGGGAACCTATCTTATTTCCGAGGAGAAGGCACTTAAGGGATTGGAAGCCACGGTACCGGAAAAGGGATATCCCGGTCAGATAAGTGTAGCGGTTACGGAGTTTCCCGGTGTAAGTGTTCTCGGAACGGCAATTCTCGTCGGTGACGATGGTAACCGGATCTTTGAGGAAGGTGATGATCTGTATGCAGTCGGAGAGGGAAAATCCGCAATTGTTTTTGGTACGGGAAACAAGGCCCTCGCCATAAGGACATTGACATTTAAAAACCTTAAACTTAATAATTCCGAAAAAATCGCTACTGTATCCGATTCCGATATTACAAGTGATTCGATAAGCGGTAAGATCGAAAATGCGGTTGCCGGTCAAATCTATGAGGTTGCCGGATTCGACTCGGAATACAAAACGCAGATGCTTGCAGGACCGGTTGAGGCAGAAAGCGACGGCTCCTACACATTAAGGGGCTTATCGGAAAATACAATTTATAATCTTGCCTTAAGGCAGGTTTCAGGTAATAAATTACTGAACGGTATAGCCGGTGACGGTGTTCTTTATATTCCCTCGGACTGGTCGGAGCATACAGAGCCGGTGAAAACCCTGAAAAGCGATTATGAGATCGTTAATGCAGAGGGCAGCGACCTTGCCATTGAAGGAACGGGAACAAACAAGACAGCAAACATTTACAAGGTAGTGATAAACGGTAAAGAGAAATACAGCCAGACAGCTGTCCTTGCACTTAAGAAGGGAAGCGAGATCATAAGCGGTAATGTCGTATGGGCATCATCGAAGCCTACGGCAGTGCTTGTAAACCCTGCAACCGGTGCCGTTTCAATACCTGATACGGCTAAGGACGGCGACACGGCAGTTATCTCGGCCACAAAAGACCTTAAGTCAGCCAAAGTCACCATAACCGTTAGGGAAGAAGGCGGAAGCTTAAGCGTAAATGATCTTTCGGGCAATTCGATAAGCAGTATGGAAATGCCGGTCGAGAGTAATATGCAGTTTGAGATCGCATATCCGGAAACCATGGGTTCAAAGATTACCTTATCGGAAGCCGTGATAGCCGACAAAGATGTTGTTAAAGGAGTAACAGCGGGAAAGAGAGGATCAACATCAACCGTATACACTGTAACGGCCGGAACTACGAAAGGCAGCTCAAAGATAACAATACCTGCTGTCTATGAGGCATCCAACGGAGTTGTATGTACAGAAGAGCTGACGATCACGGTTACCACAAAAGAAAAGATGCTTGAGTTTGGTAATGGCGTGAAAAAAGGTAAAGACGGTAAGTACTTTATTTATTACAATACTGAAGGTGCTGCTGTATTAAAGCCCTACGAAGGAGCCAAATTCTGGTCAAACAACAAAAAGACAGCGACCATAAGCGCTAACAGCGGAGTGATCAATCCAATACAGGCCGGTGTGGTACAGTTTTATACAACATCCGGAAATAAAGCGGAATATGAGAGATGGTCGGAACCTCTTTATATAGTCGATGACAGGCCGGAAATGGAGCTCTCATCCAGGTATGCAGTGTATGGTAAGACTTTTGAAGTTACAGCCCTGTTCCCCGGGAAGTTCTATAAGACGACCAACATTGTGCTTAAGAGTGCTACCGGCAATGCAATACAGCCGATCGCATATAAAGACGGGGTATTAAGCCTTAATGCATTGCAACAGACCGGACTCTCTGATAATAAGGTTGAACTTACCTTTGAAGTGACATGTGAAGGCGACATCACTGGAGAAACAAAGACGGTACAGGCTAAGACCACGATATATCTCACCAAGGCAGACGGACATGACGGTGAGGCAACTCCGGCTACCGAAGCAGGTGTTGTTGACATCTCAGCCGATAAATTCAAGGCTTATCAGGTAGAACCCACCTTTGACCTTTGGGACAACAGGGCATATACAACGGTTTATTTCACCGGTGGCTCAGTCGATCCCGATGAAGTGACCGGTGATAGCGAGTTCTTTAATTATGAAACAATCTCAGGCAACGGTTATACCAAGGTCAGGATAACCCTTAAGAATGAGTATAAGCAGATATCCAAGGTTAAGGATATCGCCAAGAAAAAATGTAATATCATATTTACGCTGAAAAAAGGTAAGTTCGAGAATAAGTCTGCGAAAATCACCTTAAAGGTAAATGCCTCTCTTCCAAAGCCGGTGCTGACCTCTACGTCGGGAACCATATTTGCCGATGGTGCGGGCAATTTCAACGCAACCTTCAAGACAGGCGATAAGAACGGAACTCTGGACTCTTATGATATCGATGCTATCTACGTTGAAAACAGTGATTCAAACATAGCAGTAAAGGATACTGATGTTTCAACCGAGAGTTCGGATTGGAAGATCAGCATCAAAAACGGAAAAGAGTATAAGAAGGGTGGACTACGTATTACAAGTAATAACTGGGTGGACGGTGCGTATGTGTTTGTAAAATTCAAAATACAACTTGCCGGGTCGAAAAAGTATCCCGCTATAAAACTGGGCAAAAATTCGGCTACAATAGGAAACGAAATCGGCCAGTACTACCGGACGACACTTACCCTGGATTCTATGGTCCTTGAAAGAGAAGACTTTTCTGTTAGCGGAACGGGCGTGGGCGTTGAGGGAATCTCTACATATATCCAGGACGGTAATTTTGGAATCTTTATAGAGGGCAAGGTAGCTCCGGGTAGGTATGAATATATCATAAGTACATCGAATGACGCTCCCGTTAAGGCAAAAAAGTCGGGTAAGTTTTTACTGACGGTGACGGACAAAACACCCAAAGTGAGTTACAAGGTGAACGGTAAGCTTGATTCTATTGCTGATGATACAGTGGTATATGTAACTCCCAAACTTACAAATGCGGCCGGTACTGTGGAACTTACAGAAGCCACAATGAATAAGCTGGCGAAAGAGAAGCTCACGGCTGTCGTTTCAGACGGATTTATCCGGATAATTAAAGATGAGGAATTGTTTGATGGGCCTGTACAATACCTGAAAAAAGGAAATATAGTAATAAAAGATTTTGAGATAAAAGTCGGTGATGATACTCTGATATCAGACAAACTTACAATTCCTGTTGTGGAAGGCAAGTTTACCGCTTCGGGTACGGTAGTCGACTTCAAGGGCGTGGAAGCAGCCCGGGGAACAAGCTCGATCGAAGCGGTATATACCTACAGTGTGTATAATAAAAACGGTAATGTTGAGACGAAGAAATATTATACCTTCTCCGGAAGCCAGCTTACACTTGATCCATACAATAAGAACAAGCCTAAGGTCAGTGTAGACAATACCGGAAAGCCGGGACTTGCTACGGTAGAGAACTTAAGTGACGGCAAGAACTATAATGTAAAACTTAAAGCGACGATCGCAGGAACAAGTCTGAAAAAATTCGATGCCAAATTTTTGGTGAAGGGTAAGTAAGATCGAAGGGATAAGATAACTCCCTTCAATTGCAATGCTGAAAAGGAGACAGGGGACGATCCCCTGTCTCCACATATTAGGATTATATCCTGCTGTGGGAAGTGTGGCCTGGAGTTTTTTAAGGTTTTCTTCCTATGGGAAACTGTAAAATATTCAAATAGCATTGTTTTTTAATTAAAAAGTCATTGACAAGCCAATCCGACTTTGTTAATATACTAAATGCGCTGACGAGAAACGGGTCGGCGTATAATTGTGCTTTTGCAGCATTAAAGATATCTGGAGAGGTATCGAAGTGGTCATAACGAGGCGGTCTTGAAAACCGTTTG